>JAGVXZ010000023.1 GCA_018303515.1 Candidatus Woesearchaeota archaeon
ACCATTGCAAGCCATATCTTAAATGGTTCTGCTTTTTTGGAAGGTATTGACTGGATTAAACGTAACAATTGTTCTGTATCAGCTACATCTGTAAGCCTCATTTTACCATCAGAAGCAAGCATTTTCAAAGTGTGACAATTTGTCACGGTTTCATTACCCTCTTCTTTCAGCCTTTGTTTTAGTTTTCTCCAATATGCCGCAGAATCAACGCTTTCTGTTAATACTTGAATTATATCATCAATAGAAAAAAACCATTTTTCTTTATCAGAATCCCATTCAGTCCTTATTTTCTTGTTTTCAAATAGTTTTATTGCATTTGACATTTTATCTCAGATTCCCACCTTTCTTTAATAATGGTCGAAAAATCAATTTAGCAATTTCTCTATCTATCTCAAATCCGACACGTTTAAAACCAAAATAATCTCTATCCATTTATCTCCTTCAAAAAGATCTCGTTTCTTCTTTTGTAAATGGTTTATTTTGTAATTTTTCAAACAATAGTGCATGTTTATTTTCAAGCCATTTAGTTTCAACCACGAGGTAATAGATGTATAATGCTATATAAATATTTAATAAACTATTTCTATATTCTACTTATCTATTTTGGCAAGTTATTCTTTAATCGATATCTCAAGTTCCAACAATGTATTCTTCACTTTCAGAATTAAAGAATTTTAATTTTTGTTGCAATTGACTGTCCAGGCATACCCCTTTCAAAATGTGCTCTTACAGCTCCAGAATTTCCATGTACGAAAGTAATTTCTCCTTTAATTTCCTTCCCTGATGGGGTTTTCCATGATACTTTTTTTCCAACTAATTTTGAAGCTTTTTCTTTAGAATCTACATCTTTTACCTTTAAAATCATCTGATTAGTTACTTGTAAATGCCTTCCCCTTCGAAAATTTGAAATTAATGCTTCCATAATTAATAAAGGAGAAGGATTGGAGTTTATAAAGTTTTTTCTAAAAATGGTTCTGTAAATTAAGTTGAGATTTAAAGAAAAAGAGAATTAAAAGTAAAGATTTATAAATTAATAAAAGTAAAATTTAATTATGAAAATAGGGGTGTTTGAGTGTGAATCTTGGGAGAAAGAATACTTTAAAAAAAAAATAAAAAACCATAAATTAATTTTTGGGGATCATTTAACACCTAATACTGTAAATTCTGTGAAGGATTGTGATACGATTGTAATATTCATACATTCGCAAATTACAAAAGAAATATTAGATCAACTTCCCAAATTGAAACTACTTGCCACTATGTCAACAGGTTTTAATCATATTAATTTAGATGAATGTAAAAGAAGAAAGATTACTGTAGTTTATGTACCAAGATATGGTGAAAATACTATTGCAGAACATGCATTTGGATTATTATTAGGATTATCAAAAAGAATTGTTGATGGTGTGGAAAGAACAAGAAAGAATAATTTTCAAGCAGTGGGTTTAGATGGATTTGATTTATGTGGAAAGACCTTAGGTGTAATAGGTGTTGGAAATATTGGAAAACATGTTGTTAGAATAGGAAATGGTTTTGGTATGAAGGTTGTTGGATATAATAGAACCCCTGATAAGATATTTGCAAAAGAAAACAAAATAAAATATCTTTCTTTAGATGAATTATTAAAAAAATCTGATATAATTACGTTACATTTACCTTTAAACGAATCAACAAAACATATAATTAATTCAAGAGCTATAAATAAAATGAAAAATAATGTTGTCATTATTAATACTGCCAGAGGAGAATTAATCAATACATCTGATTTAGTTGAAGGATTAAAATCTAAGAAAATAAAAGCATTTGGTGCTGATGTATTAGAAGGTGAAGAATTCATGATAGATCAAAGAGAACTAACTAAAAAGAAAGCATCATGGAAAAATTTAAGAGTTTTGAAGAAAAACAACAAGTTATTAAAAAATCATAATGTAATAATCACACCGCATGGGGCGGCACATACATTTGAAGCAACAAAAAGAATATTAGATACTACAATTGACAATATATTATCCTTCATTAAAGGAAATAAAAAAAATGTCATTAAAAATTAAGAAAGGAGATAAATGCCCTATTTGTAAAAAAGGAATTTTAGAAGAAGAAGATTTTGTAGGTGATAAGATTTTAATTTGTAATAAATGTAGATGGGATAGTATAGATCCAGACTATCAGGTATTTGGTGGTGGAAGAAATACTCAGAGAGAGAAGGGAAAATATACTCCTTATAAGTCCGGTGGTGGAACAGGTTCAAGATGAATGTTGGAAGATCAATAAGGGAATTAACATTTGGAGTTTCTGATGGATTAGTTTCCATTTTAGGTTTGGTTATTGGTGTTGCTAGTGCAGGAGTTGAAAATCAAATCGTAATTTTATCGGGAGTATCTGGGATGTTAGCAGCTGCAATCTCCATGAGTTCAGGAGTTTATTTATCCAATGAATCTGAAAAATTATATTTAAAAAGTAAGAAAAAAATAAGTAGAATATTTAATAAAAGCCCAATTTATGATGCTGTTGTAATTGGAATTACTTTTATTATTTCAGGGTTTATTCCCATTTTACCTTTCTTTTTTATTTCAAGCATTTATGCAATAATTTTAAGTTTTGTTTTAACCGCTTCAGCATTATTTACTTTTGGATATTATAGGGCAAATTATACAAAACAAAATCCAATTAATTCAGGACTAGAGATGGTATTTGTTAGTTTACTAAGTGCATGTATGGGTTATTTGATTGGATATTTATTTAGAGTCCTATTTTTAATTTGGACATAATTTTTTTAGATAATTAATTACTTCACTTCCTTCTAAGCTAGGTGATTCATCTCTAAGGTCTATTCTCTGACGTAATCTTTCTCTTAAAATTCTAAATAATTTGGATTTTAAAGGATCTTTGTTCGGAAAAGTTACAATCTCCAATACACCTTCAGGATTCCACCTATAATAATACGGTTGTGCAGAAGTTATATATTTACTTGTTGTCGAACGATCAGATCTTCCTCTTGCAAAGCTCGCTCCATGATATGCTAAATCATCTAAACTTTTATACATTCTTATGAACTCACCATAATTTCAATATCATAACCAAATAGTTTTCTAAGATCTTCAAAAATTTTTTCTTTTATGAAAACATTACTTGGAATCTTTACTTGTGCAAGATGTTTTTCTAGCTCTACTAAATCAGATTTTATTAAATTTGTTAGTCCACCGCTAGGATCAATATCTCCTTTCTGTATTTTTTTGTTTTTTTCTGTTAAATCCTCTGTAATAAATGCTACATTATCTAATAATAACACTTCTCCGTATTTATCCCCATATTTGAATTTTATTTTAGCTCTCTCTATTTCTTTACCTCTTTTTCTTTGGATCAGTTCAATCATCTCTTTTTTTGCTTTTCTAGATTCTCTTTTAACTTTATCTAACTCTTTAGAAGATAATTTTTTTCTTATAAAACTGGTTTTTGCATCTTGTAATTTTATTATGTTTTCTAATACAAATCCAGGGAGAGTTTTCTTTGAAATTACTAGGGATTTAAATTTATTCATAAAATCGTTTTGAGAATATTTTATTTCCAATATTTCTAATACCTCTTTCACTAGATTTATAGTTTCCTGATAATCTTCATTTATTGTTTCTTTGTCTTTTCTTTTTTGAATCTCATTAAATAATTTTTGAAGTCTATCCAAGTAATCTTGTGCAGAATTTAATAAATCATCAATGTCCTTTCCTTTAATTTCTTTAATTGTACCATGTTCAATATCTTTGTAATATTTTCTTATTTTTTCTAAAATTTTCACATATTTAACTTCCAATAATTTTTCTTTTTTAACAAAAATTTCATCCATGAGTTTTATTGTTTCTTTTGGTGTAGGGGGAGCAATTCCATAGAGCATAAGTGCTGCTTGTGCAGGATTTAGGATTGCATAATATAAATCCTCACCAACAATGCCTATTAGTTTTCCTTGTGTCCTTTTGATTAACTTTTGACCAAGGTTCATTTGCATATCAATTGCCTCAGGTGAAGGTCTTATTCTTCCCATTTTAAGAAGTAATTTCCATGGCATAAAAACACCACGATCATAAACTGGAACACCATCCCTTAAGAAAGTATAAATTACAGGTTGGGCATCTTTTATTGATTCCCAGAAATCTGTTAGAATATAAGTTTGAATATGAAACTGTTTTTTCACTTTAGTTAAATAAGATGCATCATTTCCCATACCTCTTATTATAGCACCTAATTTATCTCTTAGTTCTACTCTTGTCATTTTTTTAACATCTGTATCATCAACTATAACGGCAACATCAATATCATGAGAAGTTGCATCACCCCTAAACATTGAACCAACACAAACATAACTTACAATATATTTTTCAAATCTCTTTAAAACCATATTTTTATGGACAATCGATATTTTAATTGATGAAAGTAAATCTTTTGGATCGTAAATTGGTGCTGCTGCCGCAATTGTTTCCATCACTTCCATTTTCCCATCAAAACAAGTTTCTCTTAATTCATAAATATCCATAACGTTAGGAAGAATTTTTTTATCGATTGTTTCTGCAATTTTTTTTATCGATTTATTAATCCCATCTCTTTTAACAAAACCATCCTTATTTCCAGAGATAAGATCTTTGATGAGAACTAGCATATTGATTGCTTTCTTTAATTTCTCCTTCATTTCAGGAGTGTCAGTTGGAAGAATTTTTGCAGGTGGTAATAATGCAATTCCAATAAGTACATCTTTGTGTTCTTTAATTAAAGATTTTTTAAATTTTTCTGTAAGATCTTTTATTTTTTTTAATTTTTCTTGAGCTTCTTTAGGTATTTCCGGTAAAGAAATCTCCTGTTCAAGAATTGTACTTGGAATCTCAGAATTCTTTTCAGTCATTTTTAAAGAGTTAGGGAAGTTAGTATATAAAGTTTTCTTTTAGATTTTATTAGATTCTAATAATTGATGAACGCGATAGTAATTCAGCATAACTTCATAGAAGCACATACAACAATAAATGAAATATCCTGGGAGAAAGCGGGTGTCAAATTAGTACTAAGTGAGAATCGATGGTTAGATCTAATCAAGATTGGTAGTAAATATTGCAAAGAAGACTAAACAAATTATTTACTTTTAGCTTTCAAGGTCTAAGAATACAAAAGTGTTCTACAGAGCCTGTGCTTCCAAACTTTTATAAACATAAGTTAAATTTATATAACTATGACAAAATTGCTTTTAACATCTACGGGGCTTGCAAACCAAAATATCACGAATCAGTTTTTGCAAATAATTGATAAGCCAGTTTCTCAAATCAAAATTATTTTTGTTCCCACCGCATCAAGAACCGATGAAGAAATTAAATATGTTCATGAATCAAAAAAAGAGCTTCTTGATTTAGGCATTCTTGAAAATAACATCAAAATTTTGAATTTAGATAGTCCTGTTTCATTTCAAGAAGTTGAAGATTTTGATGTTATTTATGTATGTGGTGGAAACACTTTTTACTTGTTGAAAAAAGTCAGAGAAACTGGCTTTGATAAAATTATTATTGAATTTGCAAAAACTGATAAACTTTATTTTGGAGTGAGTGCTGGCAGTATTTTGGTTTGTCCAAGCATTGATATTGCAAGCCCTTTTGACGAGAATGATTTCAATTTGACTGATTTAACTGGATTAAATTTAACTGATGTAATTGTTTCCCCTCACTACAAAGATGAGGAAAAAACAATCATTGATGATTTCAAGAAAAAGTCGCAATATGAAGTTGTGCCTCTTACTAATGAACAAGCATTATTAGTAATTGACGGGGAAACAAAAATAGTGGAATAGCGCGCACATTTGGAACTCAATGGAACGCTACGCTCTCACGTCATTACTTTAGTGGAATATAATAAGGGAAGCCGTCCCACAATTCCAGAAACATTCGTCTCAAAACCAAAAAGTCATGTTTCTTTTCCTAATAACTCCCAAGCTCAATAATTAATAAGTTTTATATACTTTTTTTATTTAATTTATTCATGGTAGTAAAGAAAAAAATAACAAAAAAAGAAAAAAAGAATTTTACTACAAAAAAGAAAAAGAATAAATTTGGAAGAATAACTGAAATAAAACAAGAAAAGAAAGAAAAAATAATTTGTGAAATTACCTAAACAACAGAAATTAGAAGATTTTTCTATGGAAGACTTTAAATTTCCACCTTTAGAAATGGATCCTGTGGAAATTAAATCTAAAAAAATAGGTTTTTGGGAAAAAATTTTAGGAAAAAAGAGAACTAAATCCTAGAAATTAAACACTAAATATTGAAGTGTAAAATAATTGTATCACATTAACTAAAATAGTAACGTTTATATATTTTCTTAGAGTCTTGAATTAATTTTAAAATGCTAAGTGATGTATTTAAGAAATCAAAGGGTGTTGACTTATTTCATGGGATTTTAGGTCAAGAGAAGGTAAAAAAACAGATAATCTCTGCCTTAATTATGAAAAGGCATATAATTCTTGTAGGTCCACCTGGAACAGGAAAAACTAGTTTAGCTAAAAGCATTGCAAAATTATTACCTACTTTAGAGATTGAAGATAAAATAAGTGGTAAGAAAAGAAAATTAAGTGGTGAAGAGAGATTCATAAGGATTCAAGGATCACCAGATTTAACAGTTGAAGATATTTTAGGAGATATTGATCCTGTTAAAGCCTTAAAATTTGGAGCTTTATCTATTGAAGCTTTTACACAAGGAAAAATCTTTAAAGCAAATAAAGGAGTTTTATTTTTCGATGAATTAAATAGAGCACCAGAAAAATTACAAAATGCATTATTGCAGGTTCTTGAAGAAGGAAAATGTACAATTGGAAGTTATGATGTTGATTTTGATACTGACTTTATATTTATTGGTACAATGAACCCAGAAGATTATTCTGGCACAGAAAAACTATCTGAAGTTTTATTAGATAGATTTGATTTGATTAACATTCATTACCCTCATAGAATTGAAACTGAGATTCAAATTGTAAATGAGAATTCTGAACATCTAAAAGAAGTAAATTTCCCTAGAGAGTTACTTAATACAGTTATTGAATTTATACACGATTTGAGAAAAAGTAAAGACTTAGAAAAATTTCCATCTGTAAGAGCTTCAATGGGATTATATGAGAGAGCACAGGCAAACGCATTCTTAAATCATAGAAAGGATGTTATAATGGATGATGTTATGGAAGCTTATTTTTCTGTTTTAGCCCACAGAATGAAATTAAAACCTTCAGTAAGATACTTAATGAATACTGAAACTTTTATCAATAAACAGTTTAAGGATTTTCTTGAAGCTAAAGGGTTAAAAAGTGATTTACCCCAGATCTGAAATTGGAGAATTTCAACAACACGAAGAAACTTCCAATTCTGATTTTGATGAAGGATTAGTTCAATCTTTAGTTGAGGGTAATAAGGAAAGATCAGAACAAGGAAGGATGTTAGAATCTTCAATAAATCAAGGTTTATTTTCTTTTAATCCAGAGCATCTGTATGATAAATTAGTTCAAGATTATAATGCTGCAGAAAAAATATACGGGGAAGGAATGTTAAGAGCTGTGACTGGTGATGATCCTAATGCTTTGAAAAAAAACTTAAGATTCCCTGAGTACAAAAAACAACTTAAAGAGAAGATTAAACATAAAGCAGAGCAAATGAAAAGGGAAGGATTATTACAAAAAGATTATTCTATTACCGAAAAAGGATTTGAATTAGCTTCTTTAACATTATATACAGAAGAGCTGGATAAACTTGAAACGAAAGGTTTGGGAGAAAGAAAAAGTAAAGATAAATCCCATTATGGTGAGAGAATGGATGTAAAAGATTATAGAAAAGGTGACAGATATAAAGATATTACAATTAAAAAATCAATTAGACACGCAATAAGAAGGGGCCATTTAAAATTAGAAGTGGAAGATTTGAAAGTTCATGAACGTGAAAGTAGAGGAAAGATTTATGTCATTTATGGATTAGATGCTTCGGGTTCAATGAAAGGAGATAAGATTGGAATGTGTAAAAAAGCAGGTGTTGCTTTAGCTTATAGAGCAATACAAGAAAGAGATAA
>JAGVXZ010000032.1 GCA_018303515.1 Candidatus Woesearchaeota archaeon
AGGAGTAGGGCCAAATATTGCAAAATCTCTTCTTAAAAAATTCAAAACAATAAAGAGTATAGTAAACATAAGCAAAGAAGAACTAAAAGAAATAGAAAATATAGGACCAAAAAAAGCAGAAGATATAATCAAATTATTCGAAGAAAAATATTAATTTAAAGAATATTCTTCTAATCTTTCATAATTCGGTCCATCTTTTGTAAGATTAGAATTATACAAACAAAATTTTTCTATCCTAAATCTAATACCTTTTGGACTAAAATCTGACAAAAATTTGACATATTGTGGTTTATTCTTAATCCACTTTACTCTACCCAAAGTTAAATGTGATCTAAAATGCTGCTCAGAAGAAACAATTTCTAAGGTCTCAGAATCAATCAAATGTTGTAATTTTATTAAACTATCATCTGGTTTCAAACCCAACCAAATAATTTTAATAAACTCATCATCAGGAAATACACCTATAGAATCTAAAGAAACATCAAAAGAATTAAAGTTAATTTTCTTCAATTTTTCCTTAAGTTCTTCAAGTTGTATTTCATTAAGCTCACCAAAAAACTTCAAAGTAAGATGTAATTTAGACTTAGCTACCCAACTAACTTTTGCAAGAGGTGTTTTTATTTTAGCTTGAAATTTAAACAAATAATCTTTTACCTTTGAAGGTATATCAATTGCAATAAATATTCTCATCTACAAAACCTCCCTCACTAATTTAGCAGCAAGCTTAACAGTTAATCCATTTACATCCAACTTCGGACAAACCTCAACAATATCAAACATTCCAACATTTCTCATCTTTTTAATCCTTTGTAAGAAATAAATAATTTCACGAGAAGTTAAACCACCCGGTTCACAATATCCCGTTCCTGGTGCAAAAGCTGGATCCACAACATCAATATCAACAGAAACATAAACTGAAGGCCACAATAAAGCCCTTTCCATTACTAAAGAACAAACTTCATTTACTCCTAAATCAAACATTTTTTTCATATTAAAATAGAATATCCCTTTTTCTTTAAGATATTTAATTTCATTTTCATGCCAATTTCTTAACCCAATTAATATTACTTTAGCTGGATTCAAAAAACCTTCTTCAATTAAAACTTTGAGATAATCTTCTTGAGTTGGAGGACTAAAATTATTTTCACAATCTGGATGAGCATCAAAAATAATCATACCCGCATCAGGATGATTCAACACAAATGCTTTAAATGAACTATAAGTAATAGAATGATCACCACCCAAGAGAATACATTTATTTGAAGATTTAATTTTATCAAAAATTCTTTTATTAGTTTCAATAATGTTTGAATTTACAACATCTACAGCCTCAATTTGAAACTCATTAAAAAAACCATCTTCATTAGAATATAAATCATATAATGATTTTATAATCTCATCAGGAGCAACTTCACTTCCATTCGCTTTTCCAAGCCCACCACCAGAAAAACCAACTTTAATTAATTTCATAAAAAAAATAATTACAAAAATAATATAAACCTAACCATACATCTCAAGAGGAGATTCCTCTTCATTTATAGTTAGTTTATCTATTGCAGCTAAGAAATCTTCAGTCTTAACTTTCTTTCTATTCTCTCTAATGGCAAAATATCCGGCTTCTGTACAAACTGCCTTAATTTCAGCACCTGAAAAATTATCGGTTTTAGTTAAAATAGAATCAAAATCAATTTTATGTAAAGGCATGTTTTTCATATGAATTCCAAAAATCGTCTCACGCCCTTTTTTTTCAGGTAATGGTACTTCAATTAATCTATCAAACCTTCCGGGCCTCAATATTGCAGGATCAAGTATATCCACTCTATTTGTAGCACCAATAACTTTCACATCACTTAAATCATTAAATCCATCTATTTCAGTAAGCAACTGCATAAAAGTTCTATTAACTTCTCTTTCACCAGAAGTGGCAAGATCTACTCTTTCTGCAGCTAAAGCATCAATTTCATCAATAAAAATAATTGCAGGTGCCCTCTCCCTTGCTAACTCAAAAATACTCTTAACTAATTTTGCACCCTCACCTATGAATTTTTGCACTAATTCAGAAGCAACAAGTTCTATAAAAGTAGAATTAGTACTTGTAGCAACTGCTTTAGCTAATAATGTTTTTCCTGTACCAGGTGGACCATACAATAATATTCCTTTAGGAGGAACAATTCCCATTTGTAAAAATAATTCTGGTTTCAACAAAGGCAACTCAACAACTTCTCTAATTTCATTTATTTGTTCATCTAGCCCACCTATCTTTTCATAAAGAATATTTGGTTTATTAATTATTACAAAGTTTTCAACATCAAATGATTTAGTTTTTTCCAATTTTTCAACAATGGTTAATGATTTTTGTTCAACAACCACCGTATCAGTTATCTCAAGTTTAAGATTTCCAGCAACATTAACCAAGAACAAATTTCCATTTGGGACACGTATTATTGCTTTACCCTCATTATACAAAGATTTAATTTCACAAACTAAAAGGGGTAACTCCTTGAATTTACTTAATTCCGCCCTCATATACCCCAAACTTGCTTTTAATAATTGATTTTCCTCATAAATTGAGACTTCCCTATTTATCTTTGAAGTGCTTTCAGAATCTTTATCCTTTAGAGATCTTGATAAAATACCCATAAATATTACAAACTGAGATTAAATTAATAAATCTTCCGAAATACAAAAATAGGAGTTCACACAGCAAACTTTAAACAAATCCCGAAAAACCTTCGGAAAAATCGTAAAAGCTTATATTAACAAACCAAACAAATTTAACTTTTATGGAAAACAAGACCCTTATCACTTTATGTTTAATAATCAATATTATTGGAACAATAATTCTAATTATAGCTACAGATTCCACTTTACCTGAAACAACTAAAAAACTTTTAACTTCTGATATTGACAAATTTAAAACAATTGAAGGAGAAATCACATCAATAAGAGAAACCCCGGGAACATATAAAATAATTCTCAATAACATTGATGTAACCGTGTTCAAGACAAAAAAACTAAACCTCAAAAAGGGAGACTTAATAAAAGTAGTAGGTAAAGTTCAAGAAAATAAGAATAAATTAGAAATAATTGCAAATAAAATCCTCACTCTTAAATGAAAACAGATTGTAACACTTAACTAAATATAAGTATTTAAAGAACTATAAAACTAAAAGAATTATGGATCATTATATCACTCGCGGATCAGAAAAGCTAGTAGAAGAATACGATAGAAAAAAGGAAGAAAATAGATTTAAACACGTAATTCCAGCCTTAATTGACAAAGGTCTTGATAATATAGATTTCTCAATGTTTGATGAAGGACAAAAAAAAGAACTTCTTAATGCAGGTGGAGATGAGTATCTTAAAAGAAATATGATTAATGAAGCAATAAATATATTTACAAAAACAAATAATATTATAAGATTAATTCAAATCGGAGATGAACATGCAAGAGTTGGATTATACAATTATGCAGTTAAAGCTTATAAAATTGCAAAAGACTTGGATAAATTAAGAGTAGTAGGAGATAAATGTTTACAAGAAGGTCACATTGCAGAAGCAATTGAAGCATACAAAGTATTACAAGATTCAGAAAGATTAAACAGAGTTGGTGATTATTGTATGCAAAAAGAAAAAATTGAATTAGCAATTGAAGTATTTGCTGCCTTAGGAAATAAAGATAAATTAATCAAACTGGGAGATTTTTGTTTACAAAAAGGCCTTCATCACTTAGCAGCTAAAACCTACAATCTTGCAAAAGATACAAGCAAACTTAATATGATTGGCGATGAATTTATGAAAATGGGAATTCTTGGTGCAGCACTTAAATGTTTTGAATCATCTGAAAACAAAATGATGGTTTCCTTCATAAGATCTAACTTCTCAGATAAAGATTTAGATACAAAAATATTTATTTAATTTAATAATTTGAAATTGTTATAAGAAGTAAAAAAGGATGCAAATTTAAAAAAACTCTTCATACATTCTATTTACGATTTTTCCTATAGAACATTCTTGAACTGCAAAAGTAATATTACTAATTGCCATTCGAGACCCTTGATAAAGCAAACCATTTCTTGTTACTGAAATTACATCAGGCATCATTCTCTTCATTATAAATGCAGACATTTTTTCGATTTCTTCTCTTGTTCTATGCATATGTGTACCTACAGAAATAGAATCAATAGTTGTAGAAATACCAATAATAGGTATTCGTGTTTCCAAAAAAAGATCCGAAAGACATTGTAAATATCCCCTTTCACTATTCATACCAAATTTTTCTACATGATAAATAGTAGTCCCTGTGTGCATACCACCAAGTATTGGTCCATAACTTGCGATAACTTCTTTATCTAAAAGTTCAAGAACTCTCGCTCGAACACTTAAAGGATCTGTTATCCCCTCACCTACGAGAGAAACAAGGGCAAGATTGGGATAAGAATTATCTAATTTAAATTCTCGAGAAAACAATGTTTCTATATCCTCTCTTTTTACTTGCTCATTCTCAAATGCAACAGTTACTATACTCTCTTCTGTTCCAACCATATCGATAGATATTCCCCAACGGGAGAAAAAACTAAATAATTCAGGAAAGAATGTATCCCTTTTATCTCGAATAACTTTCAAAACAGTAAAACCTTTCTTTCCCGCAATACCAACAATAGGCATTTTTGTATAATCCCTTTCAAAAACAACTCTTGTTCCATGGTTTTCTGGATGCAATAAAGAACGTACAACAATTGGTACTTTTGCTCTTCTACACCAAGACATTGCCTCCTCTTGTAATACTTGCACACCACCATAAGCAAGTTCACGAATTTCTCTATAAGTTATTTCCTCTAAGCAATGAGCATTATTTACAAACTCTGGGCTTGCTGCAAAAATCCCTTGCACTTCTTTTAAGTTTTCATAAACTATTGCATCCAAAGACGCTGCTATAACATCACCAGTAAGATCAGAACCTCCCGAAGGAAGAGTAAGTACTTCTCCTGAACCTTCATCTTTTCCATAAAATCCTCCAATAACAAATGTAGAAATATTTGGATTTTCAAAACATTTTATTTCCACAGAATCTACAATATTTCTTTCTCCTTTTTTTTTAATCCTAATAACATCACCTGCATCAATCCACTGAGCAGTTATTCCATTTCTATTCAAAAAGTGTGTTATAAGTTGTGCTTGATAATGCTCACCCAACGCGAGAAGCTCATCCTCTGTTCTTGCTTTAGAAATATCCCTTTCTAAATCTTCTTTTACAAAATTTATTTCTAAAGGAAGAGATATACTCTCAAATAGTCTAATAATTTGGGATGTAGTATCTTCACCCTTCCACTTTCTTCTTAACAATTGTGTTACACGATCTGTTTCTGTTGCTGGAGCAGAAACAACAAGTACTTTTTGTATAGTTCTCTTATTTTGGAATAATCTTAAAAGATTTTTGTACCCTTCTGCAGTTCCTGTTGATGTACCACCAGACTTATAGACTTCAAAGTTGCTCATATTGTATTAGATCAATTATCGTTTCTCTCTTTCTTATTAATTTATGTAACCCATTATCTAACAACACCTCTGAAGGACGCAATCTCCCATTATATTGTGAGCTCATCGCAAAACTATATGCACCTGCAACTTGGATTGCAAGAATATTTCCTTCCTTTATTTTAGGCATTGGACGATCTTTTGCAAAACAATCAGTGCTCTCGCAAACAGGCCCTACAATCATAAGTGATTCCGTTTTGGGAGCTTGCAAATCATTTGCTAAGACAATCGAATGATAAGCCCCATATAAAGCAGGACGTATAAGATTTGTCATACCTGCATCAACACCTATAAAATTATTCTTAATTGTATTTACTGTTGTAAGAAGCATTCCTGATTCTGCAACAACATATCTTCCAGGTTCAAGCATTAAAATTGATTTGGTGTTGTATATTTTTTGTATTCTTTCTCCAAGTCTTTTTAGATTCAAGGGTACTTCTTCTGGCTCATAAGGAACCCCTAAACCACCCCCAAGATTGATATGTTCGAAATGTATATTAAGTTCTTGAGAAAAATTTTCTGCAATAGATTGAATGGATTTAAGTAGTTCTTCAAAATAAGATTCTTCCAAAACACAAGACCCCGTCATCATATGAATACCAAATTCTTGTATTCCTGCTTCTTTAGCTGCACAATAGGCTTGCTTTGCACGTTCTTCTGACATACCAAACTTTACATCTTTTCCTCCAACAACAATTCCAGGGAATTTTCCTGCACCAAATCCTGGATTAATTCTAAAAGAAATTTTTTTAGGTAGACCAAACTTTTGTAAACGATAAAAAATAGAGAGATCATCCAAATTCATCATTGCTCCTGTTTGTAAAGCCTTTACTAAATCTTCATCAGAAGGATTTACAGCCGTAAAAATAGATTCTTTAAGATTAAAACCAGCATACTCAGCTAGTTCTAATTCTATTTTATTTGAACAATCAGCACCTAAACCTTGTTGTGCAATTAATTTTAAAAGATAGATATTAGAATTTGCCTTTAAAGCATAACAGATTCTTGCATAGGGAAATGCTTCTTTAAGTTCTTGAATTTTTTTAAGAATAATTTGTTTGTCATAAACATATAAAGGAGTACCATATGTTTTAGTTAAACTTATTGCTGAGACCCCACCAATTTGTAGTTCCATAAGAAAAAAAGATAAAATAAAAGTTTAAAAAGATTAGCTAAAAAGTATCTTTCTGTACTACTTAAATTAAATGTAACCATCCGAAAAAAATTCGGAAAATTCGTAGAAGCTTATATTAATAAAATAAAAAAATCTAGTTCAAATGTTAAGTATATTTATTGCAATTCTAATTGGAACTTCATTAGGAATTATAACTGGATTAACTCCAGGCATTCATATTAACTTAGTTTCCATAATAATTATATCCTTACTCCCTAAACTCACGCTCCAAGATCCATTACTAATTGTATTAACCATAACTTCAATGTCAATTACACATACATTTTTAGATATAATTCCCTCAACATTTCTAGGTGTACCCTCAGAAGAAACAGCATTATCTATCCTCCCAACACATAAATTTCTTTTAGAAGGAAGGGGATACGAAGCAGTAAGAATCGCAACACTGGGATCACTATTAGGCTTAATTTCAACAATTGCGATAACACCAATTCTAATACCGGTTCTAAAATTTGCATACGATTACATAAAAACATTAACACCTTATATTCTAATCTTAGCAACAATTATTTTAATACTAAAAGAGAAAAATAAGATTTATACAATCTTAATTTTCTTTCTTGCAGGAATATTAGGAATTTACACATTAAATACACATCTAATTAATCAACCTTTATTCCCATTATTCACTGGATTATTTGGAACAGCTGGATTAATTCTTTCACTAAAAGATAATACCCAAATTCCTAAACAAAGATATACCATTCCAAAAATAAATGGGATTTACAAAATTTTGCCTAAAGGACTATTTGCATCTACGCTTACAGGATTTTTACCAGGCTTAGGATCAGCACAAGCAGCAATAATTGCAACCTCAACTTCAAAAGATAAGGATCCAAAAAATTATATATTTCTTATTGGTTCAATAAATACAATCGTAATGATAGTTGGATTAATTACATTTTATACAATAAATAAATCAAGAAACGGTTCAGTAATTGCAATTTCAAAACTAATGGAAACTTTAACGATAAATAATTTTATAATAATTATTGCATCAATATTAATTACTGGTTCAATAGCTACTTTTCTAGCATTAAAAATCTCAAAAATATTTGCAAAGGTAATAACGAAAATCAATTACAGAGTTTTATGTAAATTAATTATTTCTTTTCTCTCAATATTAGTCTTATTTATCTCAGGCACTTACGGCCTTCTGTTACTAATCACTGCAACAGCCTTAGGAGTTATCCCTCCATTACTTAAAGTTTCAAGACATCATTTAATGGGCAGTTTAATTTTACCAATAATTTTATTTCTTTTACTCTAAAAATATTCTTATCTAAAAAATTTATGCTCTCTTAAAATTAACATATTATTAAAATCTAACCAAACCACTTACCTAAACCTTCTTGCTTATCCTTTTCAGCTCCAAAAACATCCTCGATCCTTTTTTTAACTAAGAATAAAGTTTGTTTCAAATAAGGAGGTAAATCATAACTTTCTGCAAGAGATAAAGAAGGTCCTAAATATTTAACAATTGAACCTTCTGAAACTGTAAACACTAATTTCCCTGAACAAATAAGGCATATTCCTTTAAGTGGAGGACGTCTATAAATTTCATTGCATTTCACACATCTAAAAGTTTGTTGGGAAAACTTACGTAAATTTCCTTTTATATCTCTCATAAAATGTCTTTCAATTATTAAACGAGCAACATCATTCTCATCAACAGCACGTAATTTTTCTGCAATAATCATTTGGCCTTTAACTTTCTCCATCATTGTTGGAATTGTTTTATAAGAACTACAAAGAACACCTAAATTCAAGTCATTAGTATCATGAGTAAAACCAAGACCCTCAAACTGAGAAGCAGTTCCTAACCTATCACCAAATCTCTCAATTTTCACTTCCCACGGTTTTTTATATTGTTCACATGCTTCATATAATTCAAGTGGATATCTCCACACAGTATCTAAATCAAACACCATATCATCAACTTCAGCTGGAATCACATTATAAGATAAAACTAAAGGCTCATCTTGTGTTGAACCGCGTCTATTTGATAAAAAGGCACTATCAAAATTCAAGAACATATCCATTAACAAAATAATTGCAGCTTCATCACCATCTGCATCTCTTCGAAAAGCACAATGCATAACTGGATGTGCAAAAAAGCCTTGAGTTTTAGTAAAACCAATTATTCTACAAACACTTCCAGCAGCAATATGTGGTGCCAAACCAACAACAAGATGCCCAATCAAATCAGCTTTTGTCTTCAAATTATAAAAAGATTTAACACAATATAATTTTTCAAGGCATTCATCAACAAAATTAGCAATTCTAAATAAAATTTCATCAGCACCTTCTTCAATCGAATCTGGGCAAGAAGGTAAAATTATATCTTGCAATTTCAATTCTAAGATTTGTTCAGAATCAACTAACTTTTTCCCATAAATATCTTTTATATATCCCATTTCTCTTAACTTTAGAACAGAAGTTCCAATTTCTTTTGGTTTAAAGTGTGTAATTACAAGCTCAGTCATATCATATCGAATAGTTCCATCACGATTAACATACAAATTATGTTTTGCTCTCAATATTCCTTTCTCTAATCTTTCAACACTATGATCTTTATTGGAAGTTCCACGAACACCTTTAATTAACTCTGGATAATTCATAAAACCTAATCTTTTTAAAGCAGAAGAAAAATAATCATTAATTGGTAACTCATTTTTTCGAAAAAATATTTTACGTCCATTTTTTTCACCCACCTCCACTTGCTTACAAAGAGAATCACAGAAAGGACATCTTGAATAAATCACCTCTTTACTACATTTAACACAAAAAAAACAAGAAAAATTCGCAGTAACTTTTCCAACATTTAATGTATCAGAAAAACATCTTAAACGGCCACCTTCATCCCCCACAGGAAATAAAATATGTGGACTTCCAATTAATTTTCTCATCTTAGCCTTTTCAGGCCTTCCCATTCTAGTACCAATAAAATGTCCTGATTTATCTTTTATTTCTACCAAAGAAAAAAGATTAATATTCTCCAAAATTGTCTTTTCATTATTAAGGAGAATTTTTATTTTTGAAAAATCCAAACCAGATTTACAGTTAAAAGAGATTTGCAATGCCTTTGCAGGATCTCCTTCAACAACAATAAATTCATTAGTTGCTACAACATGTGGAACTCCAAATAATTCAAGAACTCTTTTTGGATCTGCCTTATCAATTTCTTTCTTTACCTCAACACTTAAAGGAAAAATTATTTTATTATCTTGAATAACTGCTTTTGATAACCACTCAAGAAATACAAAAAAAGAATCAAAATCTACAGCATTATAATGAAAAGTATATTTAGGATGTAAAGGAATTTTATAAGAAAGAGATAATTTTAATGAATCATCAAAAGTTATAGAAAAAGGATTATTAATAAAATCCTTAAAAATTAATTTCTCATCTCCAGTTAATGATTTCTCAAGTTGTAAAGACCACCATTCCTCATTATAGCCCACAGGCATTAAACTATGAGCACGATTAAGCATATCACCATAACTTATAAGAATATCACCAAGATAAATTATTTCTTCAATCTCTTTTCTTATTTTTTTAGCCTCATTAAAATCGTCCAAGTATAATACATTACCATTTTTTAATTTTACAATGGGTCCATCTAATTTATCACAAGAGGTTAAGGTTGTAGATTTACCTGGTCTCTCAGTTCTTAATTGTGTTCCAATTCCAAAATAGTCATCTAACACAACCATAGTACATGGATGTATTGCATCAGAAGAAAGACCAGATGTCCTTGCTCGTCCTAACCTTAATCTAAAGGCACCATGTCTCGATGGATGGCCTATAATTGGACGTCCAGCAACCAAATCTTTAATGTAAGTATAATCCTTTAAAATAGTTTTATCCATTTCTTTTTTTTCCTTTTTACCATCAACATTAGCATGGACTTCTTTTTTAACTTTAACAAACTCCTCCATAAAACTCCAATGCTCCATTTCCATCTCTTTGCCCCATCTAGAAAGTTGCTTCCAAACTTTTTCTGCTTTTAAAGACAAGCACTCTGCCATTACCAAACAAAAACCATTTCTCAACTTATTTGTAGGAACCCTTAACAAATCTTTGTATCTTGGAGTTTCAATTTTCTCAGAAGGGTCACCATCAATTTGAACAGGTAAATTAGATGCTAAAAAATAAAGCTCTTTTTCTGAAGGAAGATATTGTAAATTTGTAATTCTTTCATGAAAGAAATGTACTTCAGAAACCACCCTTTGGATTTCATCTTCAGTTGGATCATATTTAGCGTACCCCATATGTTTTCTAACATAATCTACAATTAACACTGAAACTGATGCAGCAGTTCCCCCTGCACTCCTAATAGGTCCAGCAAATTGGGGTGAAAAATAATCCTTACCATCAAGAGTTTTTCTTATTTCAAGTCCGATAAAACCTTCAATTGGAGAAGAAACAACACCATTGGTTACATAAGAAAAACCAACTCTTATCCCAATTTCCATAGCTTCTTTTTTATCTTTAAACTTACAAAATTTCTCTTGTGCAACTTCAAGAGCAACTATCATAGCAATTCTCCAGTCCTGCATACCATAAATACTTTCTAATTCAACAATCCTTTCAGCAATACCTGAATTTTTTACTTGCGGAACAAGAACAGAAATTATTCCTTCTACTCTTTCAGATAAATTTTTTGCAAGAATTGTTGTAACCTTTAATGATGGATCATATCCAAGTAATTTAACTTCTGAAGCAATTTTATAACAGTTCTTTACTTCCTTTTCAATATTTTCAAAATATTTTTGCATCTCTATACTAGATTCCATCGCCAGCCACATCAAAATTCATAATTTTAACTTCACGAGTTTTAAGATTAACAATAGGAACTTTACAAGGATCGGGGACAAGCCCAAATCTCACTTGATTCTCTGTCTCTGCAGCCCAACAAGAAGAATTCAAAAGAGTTACATTCCTATAAGAACCATATGACAATTTATGTGTATGACCAGAAACAAAAATATCAGGTACTTTATCAATTACCATAAAATCATCACGAAAATCTGGAATATATAAATTTGAAGTATGTGTAGGGGACAAATGTCTTTTTTTCAATAAAAATCTCATAATCAAATCAGTTCTATTTACCCCACCGGCAGCCCGCAAACTAGAAACCTCAGAAGCATAATAAAAAAAACTATAACCATGATAAAGTAAAACATCTATTCCCGGAAAGGCATTTGAAGAATGAATATTGACTAAGGAAGGGTTAGAAACAATTTCAATGTTTGATAAATCATAAAGTGGCTTAGCAATTTCTTTATCAAATACTGGTTGGGGCTCAGCCAGTCTCATTGCATCATGATTCCCACCACACATTATAATTTTAATATGAGAAGGAACTAAAGAGAATATTTCCGCGGCCTTTTTATATTGATCATATATATTCATAATTTCTAAATCCTCTTCTTGTTTTGGATAAATCCCTATTCCCTCAACCACATCACCAACTACGAATAAATATCTTATTTTAGATGCAATCTCTCTTTGTTCACTATTTCCATAATCTCCTTGTAACCATTTAATAAATAATAAAAGTTTATCATAAAGACAAAGTTTCATACCAATTTGGATATCAGAAATAAAGGCTGCATAAACTTCATCAGGTGTTTTCTTAAGTTCATGAGTTACAGGAATATCTGGAAAAAAAACTTCATTACAAAATAAAATTTTATTACCTGTAACTCCATTTATTCCTATAACCTCATCTAAAACAATATCTTCAGCTAAAGAAAAAAGATCTTCTTTTCCTTTATTTATTAAAACTTTTATTGTGGCAGTAGGATCTTCCAAAGTTAACATGAGATTTCCATTTTTAGTAAATTCTTTTTCCATAACAAACCCAATAATACTTACAGACTCTTTTTCAGTTTTTAGAAGAATTTTATTTATTGAGGAAGTATTTTTCAACTCTCCACGAGATATTAAAATATTTTTCAAGGAAATATATCTCTTCTTAAAATATTGCACAAAATCGTTTATTTCCCATTTTTTAGGGTTATCTTTATAAGATTTTACTACCACAACTCTTGCATAATCTCTAAGTTCAATTATTTCTTCTTCAAGAATTTCGCTTTCTTCAATTTCAAAAAGGACAGCTTTTTTCTCTTCATCTAAATTATAATTCATGACATCAAGAAAACTATTATACATCATTTTATTTTTATTTTTTTCAAAAAGAACACGTGATTTTTCAAATTCATCCCAGGTTATTTCTAAAAACTGATCAACATTATTAATAATAAGAAAAAGATCATTATTAATTATAGATGGTTTACCTTTCACTTTTTTTACAAAATTATCATAAAATTCATCAAGATTAAAATTAGGTGGAAGATTATCAATAAAATCGGGACTAAGCAAATAACCCTTAGATAAAAAAAATTCAATTATTTTTTCTGTAATCATAGATTAAGACCTTCTTTTAAAATTGTTTTTATTTTAGGAACTGCTGAATTTGGAATAGCTAATTTTATCTCTCTTGTACGCCCATAACGACCCTTTGATATAACCCTCACATTAATTATTCCCAACATATCTAATTCAGCAATAATATCACTTACCCTTCTTTGTGTCAGGGGTTTAACTTTTATTTTATTACAATAATCCTGATAAACTTCATAAACATCACCAGTAAAAATATGATCTGTAGTTATTTCACTTATTGAAAAAATAGATAATAAAGTTAATTGATGTTGTTTAGGTTGAGTACTAACTATATCCATGATTTTATCTTTCTCTATTTTTTCTTCGGCTTCATCAATATCTTCAATCGTAACTTTTTGTTTATTTTTTCTTTCGGCTAATTCACCTGCAACTCTTAATAGATCTAGTGCCCTCCTTGCATCTCCATGCTCCCTTGCAGCATAAGCAGCACATTTTTCAATTACTCCCTCAGAAACAACACCTGCTCTAAATCCCATTTCAGACCTTTCTCTTAAAATTCCTTGAATTTGGAGAGCATTATAAGGAGGAAAAACAAACTCTTCTTCCGAGAGAGAAGATTTTACTCTAGGATCAATATGATCTAAAAATAACAAATCATTAGAAATCCCAATAAAGGACAATTCCACATTTTTCAACTCTGAGTTTAATCGAGTTAAATTGTAAAGAATTTCATCTCCTGCTTTTTTAACTAATTGATCAACTTCATCTAAAACAAGAAGAATTAATTTTTTTTCCTCATCAATTGCTTTAATAAAAATTTTATATACTTCATCTGTAGGTAATCCTGTTGCTGGAATCTTTTTTCCAAATTCAGAAGCAATTTGTACAATTAAACGATATTCTGTGTCAGCAACTCTTTTCATTTTACAATTTATATAAATTATATTCAAAGAAAGATTATTTTTATTTGCAACCTCAAGAATTTGTTTAGATACATGTTTTGTTAACAAAGTCTTTCCTGTTCCAGGCTTTCCATATAAAAAAATATTAGAAGGCTTTTCCATTCTTAAGGATGGCGCTAAAGTAGAAGCAAGAGACTCAAGTTGTTCATCTCTATAAGAAATTTTTTCAGGATTATAATTAGTTTGTAATACCTTTTTATTAGAGAATATTGGATCTTTTCGTAAAAAATCCTCAAAATATGCCTTTAATTTATCACCCATCTTTCAAACCTCTTATAATTAGATTAATACAATTCACTTATTTAAAAATTATTATCTTTAAACATACACCTTTATTTCCTTTGGAAAAAAGAGAAAAGGAAAAAAGAAAAAAAAAGAATATTATTTCCTAAAGATTACACCATTCTTTCTTATAGAACTTGAAAGAGATAACAACCCAAAGAGTATATATTATAATATATTATATATTATATATTATAATATAAGACAATAAAACTTAAAAAGAAAAATTAAAAAAGAAAAAAAATTTATGGCTCTTAAACTCTCAAACCAAAAAACTCTCAAAAAATCCAGATTTACTAAGAACCTCTAACTAAAGCAATTAATCAAAGAATTAAACTAAGATTCTTTTTTATTTATTTAAAAAAACGTTTCCATAAGAACCAAACCACAAAAAGTATTCCATCTGCAATTTAGGGGTGTGTGGTCCATTTGAAAGAAAGGTTATTAAAAGATACAAAACCCTAATATATTAAATCTACAATTTAAATATAATGTCATTTTACATTTTTATAATAATATCATTAATACTTCTCATAATTTGTGTTTTAATTTTTAAAACCATTTCAAAGATATTAGGATATATTACTCTAATCTTTACAATAATTCTTATAATTTTAAGTGGAATAACTTATTTTGCTTATTTAGATTTTTTAGATTTTCAGGAAAATTTAGAAAATCCTAACCTACTTGTAATCTCAGATCAAGAAAAAATTCTTCTTTCTATCTCTTTAGAAAAAACAGGAATTAATCGATTAAATGAAGAAAAATTAAAACAATTAGAAAATAAAGAATATGATTTTTTATTAAAAGATTATTATAAAATTATTTTTATAGATTTATTAACTATTGAAGAACAAGTACCAGATGAAATCGAATACGAAGGAAAAACAATAAAAAAGCAAATTTTATTTGATGCAATAAGATCTAAAAACCAGTCACAAAATGATCTTTTTAATAATTTAATAATACTTAATAAAGGGAATTCAACAGAAATTATAGAATCAAAAACGGATATAGGGGATAAGCAAAGGATAAAATTATTAATGTTAGCAATTAAATCTATAAATAAACCAGATATAACAAAATTATTTAAACAATATAAAAAAGGGGATATTAAGATCTATGAAGAAACAATACTCTTTAAATTAGCTAAATTCATTCCCTCAAGATTATTAGAAAAAATAATAGGAGAGATAAATTAACCAAATCTATTTTCTTCTCCAGAAATCTTTATAAACTACCTCAACACTAAATTTAAATTATGGAAGAAAAAACACATTCCAGAAAACTCTTAGGAAGAACAGTTGTCTCAAAATCAGGTAAAAGGTTTGGTGAGGTTGGGAATCTAACTTTTGAAATAAAGTCTGGAGAATTATTACAAATAGTCTTAAAAAATCCCACTGGTTATTGTGAAGGTCTTGAGTTAGATAGATCCACTCAAGGTGAATTATTAATTCCATTTTCTTCAGTAGTTGCTGTAGGTGATTTTGTAGTTATTGCAGAAGAAGATATTATATAATTTCTAAAAAAAGAGTTAAGTAGTAGATAAATATAATTATTAAAATACAAATTAACCAATACATTTATAATCTATTTCATAAAACAATAACAAAATGAAATTTACAACTACTAAAGATTTAAAAGTTGATAAAAGAATTTCTGAGCAAGTCATTGGTCAACAAGCAGGATTACAAATAATAAAAAAAGCAGCAAGACAAAGAAGACACGTTTTATTAATAGGAGAACCGGGTACAGGAAAAAGTCTATTAGGCCAAGCATTAGCAGAATTATTACCTAAAGAAAAATTAGTTGATATACTTACTTTACATAATGAACAAGATGATAACGCACCTTTAATAAGAACCATGCCAAAAGGTCAAGGTAAAGATTTTGTTACAAAACTAAGAATACAATCTATGACTTCAAGTAAATCTCAAAATTTTATTTTTTTCATTTTACTTATAATAACAATGATAACTCCTTGGTGGATAAGAAAAGAATATGGTGATATTATGGCTGCTGCATCTCTTATAGGTTCTATGATTTTTTTAGCCGCATTTGTTCTATTTATAAATTTATCAAAAAGAATGGGTTCACAAAAAATGTATGTTCCTAAATTACTAGTTGATAACTCTAATCAAAAAAAAGCTCCATTCATTGATGCAACCGGAAATCAGTCAGGTGCTCTACTTGGTGATGTGCTCCACGACCCACTACAGTCAGGAGGTTTAGGAACCCCAGCATATCAAAGAGTTTGTTCTGGCGCGATTCATAAGGCAAATGGTGGAGTATTATTTATTGATGAAGTTGGAACATTAGATATAAGATCCCAACAAGAATTATTAACAGCAATGCAGGAAAAAAAATATTCTATTACTGGACAATCAGAAAGATCATCGGGTGCAATGGTAAAAACAGATTTTGTTCCTACAGATTTTGTATTTATTGCTGCAGGAAATCTAGGAAGTGTAGAACATATGCATCCAGCATTAAGATCTAGAATAAGAGGTTATGGTTATGAAGTATATATGAATGATACAATGGATGATAATGAAGAAAACAGAAACAAATTAGCTATGTTTGTAGCACAAGAAATTGTAAAAGATGGAAAAATCCCCCACTTTAAAAAAGAAGCTGTTGATGAGATCATATTAGAAGCAAAACGTATGGCAGGCATTGCAGAGAAATTAACAGTAAAATTAAGAGAATTGGGTGGATTAGTAAGGGCAGCCGGAGATTTAGCAATAGAAGAAGGAAGTTTTTTAGTAGAAAAATCTCACGTTATTAAAGCAAAGAAATTTGCAAGACCTTTAGAACAACAACTTGCTGATAAGTATATTGAAAACAAAAAGAAATATGAAGTGATTAGAACAACGGGCTCTCAAGTAGGAAGAGTAAATGGTTTAGCAGTAATAGGCGAAGGTACCGCCCATTCTGGAATTGTTTTACCTATAGAATCAGAAGTTGCTCCAGGTGGAGAAAAGGCAGAGTTTATTGCAACAGGAAAGTTAGGTGAAATTGCCAAAGAAGCGGTAAAAAATGTTTCAGCAATTATTCTAAAACACTTTGGTGAAGACATAAAAGAAAAATATGATATTTATATTCAATTTGTTCAATCTACAGAAGGTGTAGAGGGTGATTCTGCAAGTATTGCAGTTGCTACTGCAGTAATTTCTGCATTGAAAGATGTTCCAATAAGACAAGATACTGCAATGACAGGCTCATTAAGTATTAGAGGAGAAGTTTTGCCAATTGGTGGAGTTACAGCAAAAGTTAAGGCTGCAATAGAAGCAGGATTAAAACAAGTAATAATTCCTAAATCAAATAAAAAAGATTTGGTACTTTCAGATGAAGAACAAAAACAAATAAAAATTATTACAGTAAACACAATCCAGCAAGTAATAAAATATGCCTTAGTCTGGAATGGAAAAGAAAAAGTTTTAGCTAAATTCCTTGGTTAATTTTATCTTTAGAAAGTTTTACAATTCTTTAATTTTTTCAAAAAAATTTATAAAAAAATATTGATTATGCTTATTTTATTCCTTTAATTAAATAAATCCGAAAAATCTTCAAAAAAAGAATAGAAAAATATTTTAATAGAATAGCCCAAAAGTAGATTCCATGGCAAACATATCAATATTTTTATTTGGAAGACCTTCATGGGAATTACCTTTATTGGGTGGTGAGATAATAAGTGGGATAATCTTTAAAGAGTTAGGTGAGGAATTAGGAGAAAGACTACATATAATAGGTTCAGTAGTTGACAAACTCATTGATTTTGGATGGAAATGCAATGGAGGGTATTATGATATTTGGTTATATAAAGAAATTTCAAATGAAGAAGCAAGAATCGAATTAGAAAAATTAGGATTATTAAAAATAGCAAACTTAGAAACTATGATTTAATACTTATATAAAAGATGTTGATAAATAATACCATTATTTTTCATTTTAGGTGATAAATCCTCAATTAAATTTTCAAAAAATTCATGTTTTTTAATTTTTCTTTCATCTAAAATCTCCCCCAAAGTTGGTGATCCACTAAAAAGCAGACCCAAATAAACCACATCTAAAGAAGCATTAGGAATTTTTCTGTACGCTAAAGAATCTCTAAGATCAATTGCATTCACACCTCCATAACATTCAAAAGATTCATAATCTAATTCACCCAAATCAATTCCAATAACATGATAACCTACTTCATTTAAAATTCTACATAACCAAGGCTCCCAATTTGTAGATCTAAAATTACCAACATTATCAGGACTATATGGAAATCCTCCACACCCCAGTTCTAAAAATCTCTTTCCAAAAGAAAGCTTCATAAGTTTTAATACCCTTGCAAGGCCGCCTACATTATTCCTTAAACAAGTAGAAATATCATCAACAAAAGAATTACCCATATTAATTCCAAGAATCTTTTCATCTCTCATTCCATATTTTTCTCTAAGTTTAATTTCAAGTTGGCATATCTTTTTTTTAGCAATAGGAAAATATTCCTCTAAATTACCCAACTCATTATCAATTAATATTTGCATTTTCCAATTCTTGAACAATCTCTAGAACTTTCATTTAAAAATAAAACACCACCAGGGGTCATTTTTCTTTCAAGAGTTTCAATTAAATGTTCTTTTAACCTATGATAAAATCCATACCTAAAAACTAATGTAGGAGAATCAAAAACTGAGCTAATGTTAACTAAATCTATTGAGTCATCTTCAATCTCACGGTATGCAGGACTTTTTTCCCAATACATTAAATCAGTCTCCCCATAACCTCTAAAATCCTCAAACTCTAACTTACCTAAATCAATTCCAATAATATCAATACCCATATAAAATAAAACTCGGCATAGCCAAGGTTCAAAAAGTCTATTATTGGATGAAATCCAATCTAAAGGGGGATAAGAACCACATCCCAGATCTAAAATTTTTGCACTTCTTAAAGTTACTGGACAAATTTCTGAAAAAAAAGGAATATAATACTTAACAATAACTTTTAGTTTTCTATCCAAGTTTAAATCTTGTCCAGAAGAAAAATTATGCTTTCTTTTTGCGAGTTGGACACCCCTCTCAGCACATTGTTTCCAACCCCTCACACTTTTTTTATGAGGCCTTATTCCCAAATCAAGATCTATTATTTTCATAAAAAAGAACCATAACCTAAATCTTAAGAACCCTTTGTTTTTGTTTCTATTAATCCTAACTGAAATAAAGAAACAAAATTAGATGGAGTAACATTTAACCCACATAACCTAAGGACTTTAGCAAAAGAAGCTCCATCAGCCTCACTAGTAATTTTAAACTTAAATAGTTCTTTCAAAGACCAATTACAAATAAATCCATCATTAATTTGAACTACACACTTTTTTCCTTTAGTAGTATATACAGAAAGTCTATACAAATCTACTTTTATGCCATTTTTAACAAATTTTTTAGATTCTTCAGAAAATCCGCTTTTAAGAAGACAAAATTTAATAAATTCCTTCAAATTTGTACTATACGACAAACCAGAAACTAAAAACCCTTCTTTAGAGCAATCAAATCTATAAATTTTACCAAGATACTCTTTAACTTTTTGTTTAGGCATTTTCTTTCTTTTTCTCCAAGAATTATCGACTAAATAAGCATATTCAACAAGTAACTCCTTAGTTTTCCTAGTTTTTATTCTAACAAATGCCATTTTAACCTCTTATTTAGTCATCCTTAAAATGGGCACTATTTAACTATTATTAAATCTTCCGTTACAAAGACTTAAAACTCCCAAATTTAACTCTTTAAACAATAGGAGAAATTAAAGAATACATTAATATATAACAAATAAAATAGCAAAAGAATGTTTCAGAAAGATCTCGAAGCTATCATAAAAAAACAATTAAAATGGGATATTCAACTTGAAACTCCAAAAAACAAAGAACATGGAGATTTAAGCCTCCCCTGTTTTAAACTAAAAAAATCACCCGAGTTTATTCTTACCAAACTGACTTTACCAAATTATATAAAAGAGGCCAAAATAATAGGTACTTATTTGAATTTCTATTTAAAACCAGAATACAAAGCAAAGAAACTATTAGAATATATACCAAAATTCAAAAAAACAGGAAAAAGAATAATGTTAGAATATAGCCAAGCTAATACTCATAAAGCTTTTCATGTTGGTCACATAAGAGGTACGTCTATTGGTGAAGCATTAGCAAGAATACTTGAATTTACTGGAAATAAAGTCCTAAGAGTTAATTATCAGGGAGATACTGGAATGCATGTTGCCAAATGGATATGGTGTTACAACAAATTCCATAAAAATGAAGAGCCACCTCAACAAAATAAAACTAAATGGATATCACATATTTATGTTGAAGCAGTACAAAATTTAGGGAAAGATGAAAAACTAGAAAAAGAGATAAGGGAATTAAACAAAAAAATAGATAGAAGAGACAAATCAGTCTTAGATATATGGAAAAAATCAAGAAAATGGTCTTTAGACGAGTTTGAAACAATCTATAAAGACCTAAATACAAGATTTGATTACTATTTCTTTGAAAGGGATATGGAAAAATCTGCTAAAGAGCTCTCAAAACAGCTAATAGAGGATAAAATAGCAGTAATTTCAGATAAAGCTACAATTATAGATTTAAAAAAAGAGAATTTATCCATCTGGGTTTTACTCAGAGATGATGGAACTCCTTTATATTCTGCAAAAGATCTAGTGTTAGCAAAGAAAAAATTTGAGAAATATAAAATAAATAAATCAATTTATATTGTTGGTGCTGCCCAAACACTCCATTTTCAACAATGTTTCAAGACTTTAGAATTAATGGGCTTTGAAAATTATAAAAATTGTTATCATATTCCCTATTCTGAAGTAAGACTACCATATGGAAAAATGTCTTCTAGAACCGGAGAGAATATTTTATATCAAGAAATGTTAGAAGAATTATTTAATTATAGTAAAAAAGAAACAAAATTAAGGCATAGAGAATGGTCAGAAACAAAAATAAATAAAAATTCAAAGGAAATTGCAATAACATCAATAAAATTCACTATGCTTCACCAAGACAATAATAAAAATATAACCTTCGATCTACAAAAATCACTAGATTTTCAAGGTGAGACAGGGCCTTATATTCAATATGTTCACGCAAGATGTAGCTCAATTCTAAAAAACCAAAAACTTAATTTCAAAATTAATTACAAATTATTAAAAACACCAGAAGAAATTAATTTAATTGATGAACTCTCAAAGTTTGAAGAAGTAATTTTACAATCTTCAGAACATTATAAGATAAATTTAGTTGCAAATTATACTATAAAACTTGCAAAAACATTTAATGAATTCTATCACAACTGCCAGGTTTTGAAATCTGAACCTAAATTAAAAGAAGCGAGATTAAAACTAGTAGAAAAAACCCAAAAAATTATTGCTTTATGCCTTAATCTACTTGGTATAAACCCAATCAAAGAGATGTAATTTTAATTTTCAACCTTTGGAACAACCCTAGGCATCTTAAAATGAGGTGGTAAATTCACATCTTGTGATAACATTAGCGCTTTGATATGGCATCTAAATAAAATTGCATTAAGGATTGTGTCCATTAAATCAACAGGCATATTTTTCTTACCTTCCCATTTTTTAAGGATTTCATCTATTTTTTTTAGATCATCTAAATATAATACATGACCCAAAAGATTTATTTCTCCACAATCTTCATATTCGATCTTAAAATTAAATAAAAACTTAAGAACATCATCACTTTCACCAATTGGAAGTTTTTCTTTTTCTAAACCAGTAAGTTTTAAATCGCTCTTTACCTTTTTATTTGGTAAAAATTTTGATTGCTTCTTTGATCCTATTTCCGTAAAATTAAATCCTACAATTGGCATATTTTTATTAGTTAAGATATTATATTTAAGGTTTTCTCGGGCTACAAACTATACTTTAAAAGAATTGATAAATTTTAAATGATTTTAAGAGAATATACAAATTTATTAAGTCTTTATGGTCTTCCTCACACACTCACATAATCTCCTCACTCACGCACTCACTCATATTCATGGACTTTGAAGAGAATTTAAGAATTTCATTTGAAAAGATAAGAGAAGAAATGACATCTCTAAAGGAAGTTATAAAAGCCCAAAATGAGGTAATAAGGCTTATTTCCCTTGAAATTTCCAAATTAAGGGCTCATGAGACCTTACTCCCCTCTACACCCTCTCAAGAACTCCTCCACACCACCAAATCCTCAAGTTCCACAGGAAATAATGGGGCTCCTCACTCACGCACTCACGCACTCACGCACTCACTCACGCACAATGTGCCTAAAAACCCCTTAAAACCCACAAATGAAGAAAAAAACCCCTCTTTTTCTCCGCACACCCTCACGTATTCTCCTCACACTTATAACGAAAATAATATCTCATTATATGCCTACAAATCTAAATTAAATCAAGTATTTGGTCTACTTCCAAAAACAGAATTAAGGGTTTTTTTAACTATTTACCAGATGGAAGATGAAAATTATGATGAAATCACCTATTTTGAGCTTGCAAAAAGGATTAAGATGTCAGAAGCAGGCTTAAGAAGTTATATTAGTAGCTTAATTAAAAAAGAAGTACCTCTAGAAAGATTAAAATCTTTAGATGGAAAATCTATTATCCTCAGGATTAATCGTGATTTTAAAACTCTAAATCTCAAACAAAAAATAATTAATCTCTATTACGAATCAGATCCAAATCAAAAAACTCTTTTTGAGTCTCCTTCTTAAGTCTCATTTTCACTCTCTTTTTAATTATACCTCCCTTTAAACTCTCATATTTCCTATTTTTGACTAAATTACCTCCTTCTTCCTAATTACTCAAACAATTTCAACTCTCATTTTTAGTTTTTTGGTGGATTTGATTAACTACTTTACTAAATAGATCTCACATCTAAAGTCTCATTTCAACAATTCTTTTCCTTTTTTAATCTAATCTTTATTCTCCCATTTTTCTTTACTACATCACTTTTAATTTTTTTACTCTTATGAATCAATACTTCTTTTTTAATTTTAATTCTTATCTCCTTTTCAAGCATCTCATACCTCTTTTTCTCCGTAATATACGCGTAATATACGTATATATACGCGTAATGTACGCGTAATATACGCATATATATGTACCATTTTATTTTTAAAATCAAAACGAAAACTATAAAAGATAGATAACTAAAATATATCTTACAAATGGTTTTTTGGTTCTTCAAAAATAAATCCCACGAAATTTTAAAAACGGAGGTTGAGGGTATTCATAATAGGTTACATACTTCCTTTTCTAATATAAAAAAAGATATGGATGAAATTTCAGGTCAAAGAAAGCTTACATAAACAATTTAACTCACATAGTGAAATTGTCCAAAAAAGATTATACGACCTCCAAAAACAGATTGATAGCCTCTTTATTTTATTTGATGATCTCAAAGAACAAAACGAACTGAAAATTACTAAAAACGCAAAAAAAATTGTTGAAGAACCAAGAGAACAGATTGTAATTCAAAATTCTCTTCCATCATTAGAAACTTTAACACAAACCCAAAAACAAATTTTTAGAGCAATTTTAGCAAGGTTAACTGAAAGTGGTAGGGAGTGGTGTTCATATAAAGAAATTGCAGAAGAATTATATCCTGGAAAAGATTACCATCAAGTCAGACCAACAATTTCTAGTTACTTAAATCACATAGAAGCTTTAGGGTTAATAAAGAGAAAACGTAAAGTAAAAGAGTCCTATGTTTCAGTAACTGATTACGGCCAAAAAGTAATTAAGACCTTACAACAAAAGAAAAAGATAAATAATTAAGTCTCCTTATTTTGTCCAGATATCTCCTGCCCTTTCAAATGCCATTTTAGCTTGATACTTTGAAGAGCGAATATAAATTTGTCCCGTATTCAAATCAGAATGGCCGGCATATGATTTAATTAGGTAAGAATCCACACCCTCATCAGCCATATGTTGTAGTCTTGTATGCCTAAACATATGTGGGTGTAATTTTCTATTTAATATCTCCTCACCATATTTCTTCAAATTATACCATACAGTCATTGGTGTAATATTAAATACTTTTGAGTTTGGATTTTCAATCTTATTCTCATTCAAATAATTATTTAATAACTCTTCTGTACTTTTATGAAAATAAACTGTTCTTGGTTTCCTACCTTTACCCATTAACTTTATTTCTTTATCTTCCATTTCAATATCCTTCAAAGTTAAACTGGTAATCTCAGAAACCCTTGCTCCTGTATCATAGAGTAATTTGACTAATAGCTTATCTCTTAAGTTAGAGATTGACTTTACTAAATAAAACAACTCCTTCTTTGTTAGAACATATGATGCCAACTTTTCTGCATCAGTTATTGCGGTTTTATTTCTTTGACTAAAGCTTATAATCTCTTTTAAGAATCTTTCATCATACTCCTTTGATTTAAGATATAACCATAACGCATATTTTGATATTTGATGATTTCTTTCTGTTAGATAATTTTTATATCTGTTTTGAAGTATTTCTAAAGGTTCATTTGCCTTGGAAGGCGCAATAAACTTAGCTAAGGTAATTATACCATGAATTGTACGTTCACCTATGGCCTTTCCAGACTTTTTCTTAAACTCTCTCAAGAACTCTTCAAATACCACTAATTCACCCTCTTTCATTAATGATTAAATTAAACTCTTTGGCTATTTAAAATTAATCTTTAAACTGTATTGTAACTCTTGTAGGGTTGGCTTTGCACAAAATCTCCCTAAATTTTTTTAGTTTTATCAATTTACTACAATTCTTGGAAAGTATCCTTATTTTGAATAATCTAATGCTCCATTCAGCAGATAACTAATTAAACTCTCGAATGAACTTTACCTTTCCAATCCTAATTTTACAAAATCATCCAAACCTTCTATCAGTGTTACAGTTATAATATCTACTTCTCCAATACATGCTGTTGCTCTTCTAGTATTTTCATCCATTAATATATACAGTCTCCTAAATACTTATACTCTCTTAGGACTTCAAAAACCGGAATTATACCTAATGACTATAAATCTTCGGCTTCGTTGATTAAATCTCTAGTTTTATTCTCCTAGTAAAATGGCAATGCCCCCGTGGATTTTACCTTTATTGTATACATTTTTTTAATTAATTTTCCTAACTTTAAATCTCTCCTGGTGTCGTATAAATCCAAAAACACTAATTAAATTAAAGAAGGTATTTAATTTAAATAGCCACTACAAAGCTTAAATCTGCATAATCCTTTAGAAAAGTCTCCCTTTATTCTAATATCCTACTTAATCCAAAAAATTGTGCTAAGTAAGTGCTTAAATATTTTAATCAAAAATTAAAACTAAAATCTCGGTCTTATATTTGCAATTATCATCTATTCAAAGCTGTTTCTAAGTCATTTATCTTAACAGAATATTTTACTCTAAATTCTTGAGGAATCTCAAACGCTTCATAAGCCGCTTCAACAATAGGCCTTTCAACTCTTGGTGGTATTTGCGAATTTAAAACTGGTGCTGAAATTGCTGCTAAATAGAATCCACCTACACCAACATACATGGCTCCTTCACCAAACGCATAAAGTGCTCTTGAAACTAAGTCTCTAAACATAATACATAAACCCTCTATCTATTTTAATATCACACACTAATATAAACCTTTCTATTAATGCTTAGTATTTATAATCATTTCTTTAACTTTTTATAATTCTCACTGATTTCTCTTATTGCTTTCATTTTTTCTTTCACTTCATCATAATCTTTCTTTACTGTATCCGCAATTTCATTTTTTCTCTCTTCGTTTCCAAAGAAATCAATCACATATTCAATAGATCCTTTAGCATTCCTAAACCCGTTCTTTACCCCACCAATTGTAGATCTATACATCATTCCTTTAAGCGAATCATCAAATTCTCTTCCGCCCTCTATTTCAAATAAATACAAATCTGTCGTTTCTATTTGCCTCATTTCTTTATCAAGGTTTTTTATAATGTCTCTTCTTGAATCACAATACTCTTCTCCAAATATTGTATGGCAATCCTGACTTCCATATCTTTCTACTGCTGTTTCTATTGCTTTAGGTGCATCATTCGTAATATCACATTGTGTTAATGCTGAAACTCCCACCGCTGTAGCTACGCCAGCAGGAAACCAAATCGCTGCTCCCGTAGCTTTTAATATCAAGCTTACAGGCCCCCACACAGGCCATGTTACATATTTTAAGACTTTTCCTACGCCCATTTTCATTATTTTAAGGTAGTAATAAAATATAAGGCTAGCCTTTTTCAGTTTTAAAGTCTATTCCTCTCAAATTATGCTCTTTTAGATTAAAATATTTAGCTTTTTCTCCAAAAACTATTTAAGGTCGTATAAAAAGAAATGGAATAAAGAGGTGATTAAATGGTAACTATTAATACTTGTACCGAATGTAATGTGGAAAAACTTATGCACGCAAGAAATATGTGCGGAAATTGTTACAAACGTGTTGGTGTACCTAAAAAAGAATGCTCTAACTGTAATGAGTTAAAACCACATCACGCAAAAGATTTATGCACAAGATGTTACATCAATCTTAACCAC
>JAGVXZ010000011.1 GCA_018303515.1 Candidatus Woesearchaeota archaeon
CCATAATTATTTGCACAATTACTAATAGTAACAGGAACATTAAATGTATGATAATAGGCCATTACAACATGATCTGCTGCTGCCTTTGAAGAATTATATGGTGTCCTTGGGAGATAAGGGGAATTTTCTGAAAAAGTATTCGGATCATTCAAAGCTAAATCACCATAAACCTCACAAGTTGAAATATGATGGAACCTTTTTACTGGAAACTTTCTACATGCTTCAAGTAGATTTTGGGTACCTATCACATTCGTCTTCAGAAAAATTTGTGGATCTAAAACAGCACGATCATTATGTGATTCAGCAGCAAAATTAACTACATAATCGGGTTTATATTTTTCAAAAAGTTCAAGAACACACTTCTCATCAGAAATATCACCTTTAATAAACAAATAATTTTTATTTCCTAATCCTTCTAAATTCTCAAGATTACCACAATAAGTTAAAGCATCAAAATTAAGAATCAAAAGATCATCATACTTTTCATGAATGTACCTTATAAAATTACTACCAATAAAACCACATCCACCAGTTACTAAAATTGTTTTCATATTCCTAATTCAGAATTTTCTCCAAGAACAAAAACATGGCCCATAGGCAATAAATTTTTCCTACTACTTATTTTTGAACCTTTCCCAATTAAACTATCACATATCTTATCTCCTTTTTCTAGAATTATATTTGATTCACCAATAACAATTGATGACTCTATTTCTCCACCTTTTATTTTACATCCATCACCTATAGAAGTATACGGTCCAATATAAGTATTAGGACCTATTTCACAATTCTCACCAATTATAACCGGGCCTTTAATATAACAACCATCATAAATAACTGAAGATTTACCTAAACCTAATTTTCCTTGAATCACAGAATTAGAAGAAACACTACCCTTAATCTCTAGATCCTTATCAATTAAAACCATCAAATTTGCATTTAAAATAGCATTAGCAGTTCCAGCATCATCCCACCAACCATCAACTTTTGTTGCAATAACTTTTTTTGTAGGATCATCAACAAATATTTTAATTGCATCTGTTATTTGCAATTCGCCACCTAAACCAGGTTTTACTTTTTTAATTGCATCAAAAATTTCTTTAGTAAATATATAAACACCTGTAATTACAAAATTACTTTTTGGATTCTTAGGTTTTTCTTCAACATCAATCACATTTCCTTTATCATCAAGAACAGCAACACCAAATCTATGAGGTTCATTATGCTCAGCAAGTAATAAATTAATGTGGGGTTTATTTCTTCTAAAATCACTCATACAAGACTTAATACCAGACTTTAGTAAATTATCACCTAAATAAAGAACAAAATCTTCATCGCCTAAAAAATCTTGAGCAATTCCTACAGCATGAGCTAGCCCACGAGGAGCATCCTGCACAATGTAAGTAACTTTAATACCAAACTTAGATCCATTACCTATTGATTCAATAATTGAATCTATTCTTATCTTATCATACCCTACAATTATACCAACATCTTTTATGCCGGCACTAGCAAGATCCTCAATTACATGATGTAATACTGGTTTATTTGCAATGGGAATTAACTGTTTTGCCCCAGTATGTGTTAAGGGCCTCAAACGTGTTCCCAACCCACCAGAAAGAATAAGACCTTTCATCATTTAAGGGAGATTCAGTTCACTTATTAACCTTTCCCAAAAGGAATTAAAAGTTCATTAAACCAATTTTTAAAGGGTTAATCTTTTCTTCGAAGAATCATCATTCTAACCCACTGATTAAGCAAACCAATCAAAGTTACAAAAATTCTTTTTGGTCTAAAAAATTGAGAGACACCATATTTTCGTTCATAATGAGAAACAGGAATATTTTTAATCGAAAAATTATTTACTTGTATTTTTCTCATCATTTCAGTACAAATTAGACCTGTATTTTCTCTCAGCTTTACTTTTTCAAAAATGGTTTTCCTCATCAAACGAAAATCACAATCTACATCTTTGACTTTAAGATTAAATAAAATTTTAACAGAAAACTGATAAACTGAACCCAATATTTTTCTATAAAATGGATCATTTCTCTTAATTTTATAACCATTTACAACATCATATTTCTCAATATAAGGGATTAATTTATTTAATTCAAAAACATCATATTGTGCATCTCCATCAGTATAAAAAATTAAATCTTTAGTAGAAGCTAAAAATCCACTTTGTAAAGCACCCCCATATCCTTTATTCTCATTATGATGAATTACTTTAACATTTTTATCTTTTTTTGCAATTTTATCTGCAATTTCACCACTCCTATCAGGACTACAATCATCAACAATAATTATCTCATAATCATTAGTAATCCTTTTAAGGACTTCAGTCAACTTAACATACATTGACTCGATTGTATATTCATCATTATAAGCAGGAAAAAAAGCAGAGATACTATATTTTATCATTTAATCAGTTGTCTTAAATGAATTTATAAGATTTATTATTTCAAAAACTTCACTTTCTTTTAACTCAGGATATATTGGTAATGAGATAATCTCGTTAGAATAAGATTCAGTTTTAGGTAAACTATATCTCTCATTAAATGTTTTCATATAATATTCTTGTATATGATTTGGAATAGGATAATGGATTTGGACCCCTACCCCATTAGCTTTCAAAAAATCCATCAACCTTTTTCTATTTTTATACCTTATTACAAAAAGGTGAAAAATATGGCCATTTTCAAATCGAAGTTTAGGTAAAATTATGTCTTTATTCTCTTTTAAACCTTTGAAATATAAATTCGCAATTTTTTTTCTCCTTAAATTTAACTCATCAAGATGAGACAATTTAATATTCAATATTGCAGCTTGTAATTCATCAAGTCTACTATTCAATCCTTCCTCAACTTGATAATATCTTTCTTTTTGACCATATTCCCTTAGCAATAAAAGCTTATTATACAAATCAAAATCAGAAGTTACAATCATCCCACCATCACCTAAAGCACCAAGATTCTTAGAAGGATAAAAACTAAAACATCCAATATCTCCAGCAGGAACTTTCTTGTCTTTATAAAGTGTGCCATGAGCTTGCGCACAATCTTCAATAACTTTCAAATTGTATTTCTCAGCAAGTTTTAAAATAGGTTCCATATCAGCTGCTTGCCCATAAAGATGAACTGGTAAAATTACTTTCGTTTTAAGAGTAATTCTCTCTTCAATTTTAGAAGAGTCAATTGTATAAAAATCATCTATTTCAACAAAAACAGGTTTTGCACCCACTGAATAAATTGCAGCTAATGTAGGAATAGCAGTAAATGAAACAGTAATTACTTCATCATTAGATGTAACTCCACAAGCCTTTAAAGAAAGAATTAAAGCATCTGTAGCAGAATTAACTCCCACAGCATATTTTTTTTCACAATAAAAACCAAAATTATTTTCAAAAGTTTTAACTTCATTTCCTAAAATATACCAACCACTCTCTAACACCCTATTTATTGCACAATCAATTTCTTTTTTATAAGAAAGATATCCTCTTTTTAAGTCACCAAAGGGAATCATTAAAACGAATCAACTCCTCTTCCTTTAAAATAGTCTAAAGTCTCTAACACAGCCCTCTCAAAACTCACTTCTGGTTTCCATCCTAACAAACTTTCAACTTTAGAATAATCTAAATAAGTATCACCAACATCTATTTTTTTTCTTTCTTCAGGAAATGGAATCAATCTATAACTGCCAGAACCGTTAATTTTTATAATTGATTTAGCAATTTCAAGTAAAGACTTATGATTTTTATTTCCAAGATTAAATATCTCTCCATGAACATTCGCCAACCCACCAATTAGAAATGCATGTGAAACATCAGTAACATAATTAAAATCTCTAATCTGTTCTCCATCACCAAAAATAGATATCTCTTTTCCTTCAATAACTTGTCTAAAAAATATTGGCAAGACCTGTTGTGAATTCATTTTCATATTTTGCCTAGGACCAAAAGTATTAGTTAAACGAAAAATAATTGAATTTATTCCAAAAATTTTATCATAAAGTAATAAATAATTATCTGCGGTAATATTGTGGATTGCATTAACATCGGGTGGGTTCAATTCATGATTTTCATCAATTGGTAACTTAACTGGCTTTCCATAAACTTGGCGAGTTGAAGCTGAAACAATTTTTACTTTAGGGTTATTTAGTCTACATGCTTCTAAAAGAGATAAGGTTGAAATAACATTTGCTTTAAGATCTAATAAAGGATCATTCATTGCAATTGTATGACTTGTTTGACCAGCCAAATGAAAAATGATTTCTTTATTTTTAACAACTTCATTAACAACCTTCGAATCTGTCAAACAAGCATTAAAATATTCAAATTTGCCTTTAATATCAGAGAGGTTTAGAAGATTAGCACTGGTATTCTCTAAAAAGTTATCAATAACAGTAACTTTCGCTCCAAGCTTAACCAAATCATGAACAAGATTACTACCAATAAAACCATATCCACCTGTTACAAGAACAGATTTACCATAATAATTCATAATGTTGAGAAAAAACCTAATTTTAAAAGGTTTTCTATGGAGTTAATACTAAACAACTGTACACCCCTCTTTTCTTAATCTCTAAACCACACCTTTCTACAAATTCACACTTATAGACTAAAGTTTCCTTTATTTCTAATTCATGAAGCAATTCCAAGATTCCATTACAATCCCCCTCTTGAAATTTATCTAATAAGAATTGAAATTTTTCTTTTTTTCTCAAAGGTATATACTCAGGATACCAACCATACGGTGTGGTAAGATTATATTCTATTGGAATATAAGATAAAAAGGCATTAGAATAAAAAACTCGTTCAAAATTACCAAGTAAAAAGAGCCCATCATTTGCATAACTAGCCAAATCCAAAGCATCTTTAATTATGGGATCATTTGGTACAATAAATAGAGGTGTATAAAACAAACTCACTAAAACCACAAAGAATACAATCAAACACAAAAGAAAAGGAATAAACTTACCAAATGGAATCTTTTTTAAATCTAATCTTAAAAATAAATAAACAATGAAAAAAGAGAAGAAAAATAAATAGGGATCTGGAAATATTTCTCTAAGAATTGGGATAAACCCAACTATTCTTAAAAAAAATAAAATCACTAAAAGAAGGATAGGTGAAAAAAATAAAAAATTCTCTCTTTCTTGTTTAAAATAAAAATAAAAAATAACAATTAAAATAAGTGGAATTATAAAGGATATAATATTTGTAACTAAAAAATCATAACTAAAATTCCACAACCATTTTGCCTGTTGTAACTCAAGCAAAGAACCTTCAGAAGACCGGAAGATATAATCAAACCACCAAAAACTAGTCCACAAAGCAGTCAAAAGACCAGCAAAAATTATCTTAATCCTTTCACTCCAATCTTTCACTAAAAATAATCCCAATAAAAAAATAGTAGAAAATACTGCAACGCTCTGATAAGATAAAAGTATCATTCCATAAGGTATTATGATCCAAAAAAAGTTCAAATCAAATTTATGATCTTTATACCACAAAACAATAAAGGCAAACAATAAAAACCAAACCCATGCAAAAAGCTCATGAACTCTTACCAATCGGATAAATGAACCCACAGC
>JAGVXZ010000044.1 GCA_018303515.1 Candidatus Woesearchaeota archaeon
GATTAAAGATAAGGAATTAATTATTCCAAGATTAAGTGAATTGTTAATTAATTCTGTTAAAAAAAGAACCAAAGGAAAAGTTGGAATTGCTTTTTCTGGTGGAGTTGACAGTACATTATTAGCTTTTATTTGTTCTAAATTAAATGTTGAGTTTAAATTATATAATGTGGGTTATGAAGGAGCAGAGGATTTAATTTGGGCTAAAAAAATAGCTGAATTTTATAAGTGGGAATTGAGACAAGAGATTATTAATTTTGAAGAAGCTGAAGAAATTATTAAAAGGGTTGTTAAAATATTACCTGATCCTAGTGTTGTTAAAGTTGGTGTGGCTTGTCCAGAAATAATTGTGTTTGATTTAGCAAAAGAGGATGGATGTGATGTTGTTCTTGGAGGGTTAGGTTCTGAAGAAATATTTGCAGGTTATCAAAGACATGCTGAAGCAGAAGATAAACATAATGAGTGCTGGAATGGATTGAAAAGTATTTATGATAGGGATTTAATTAGAGATTTGGTAGTTATGAAATCTGTTGGTGTTCATGTTGAATGCCCTTTTTTAGATAAAGAAGTTATAAGGTATAGTATGACTATTGATCCTTCATTAAAAATAAATGATGAACATAAAAAAATTATACTTAGAGAAACTGCTGAATATCTTGGATTAAATAAACAATTTGCATGGAGAAAGAAAAAGGCTGCACAATATGGTAGTGCATTTGATAAAGTAATAAATAAATTAACTAAAATAAATAAATTTGAGTATAAAAAAGATTATTTAGAAAGTTTAAAATAGTTGCAAAAAGAAAATCTTATTTTATGAGTGAATATAAACAAGTAATATTAGTGCGTAATGATTTGAAACTCCCAAAAGGAAAGTTAGCAGCTCAAGTTGCTCATGCTTCTGTTGAAGCAGTATTAAAATCTGATCCTAAGCTAGTTAGTAAGTGGAGATCTTCTGGAATGGCTAAAATTGTATTGAAAGTTAATGAATTGAAGGAATTAAGGAAATATCAGGTATTTGCTAAAGAGAATGGATTAGTAACTGCTACAATAACAGATGCTGGAAAGACAGTTGTTGCACCTGGAACTGTTACTTGTATGGCTATTGGGCCTTCTATAGAAAGTGAAATTGATAAAGTTACGAATGAATTAAAATTATTATAATTTTCTTGCAAAGATTTCAACCCAAGTGTTCTCATTATCTTTTGTGGTTATTTCTGAACAGATTTCAAAATTATTTTCTGTAAGTAAGATCGTTAGTTCTTTTTGAGTATAATAAGAATAAAATCTTAAATTGTTATTATATTTTTCTTTCTTAATTAATTTTTCACCTTCACCTTCTTTTATTGCAAGGTATAAAACTCATTTTGGTTTTAAGACTTTATAAAATTGTTTCAACACTTTTTTTGAATCGCTTTTTGGAATGTCAGAAAATGACGCCATACACCAAATACCATCAAATGAATCTTTATCAAATTTTAAGGATGTCATATCCATTTTTAATGCTTTGACTTCTCTTTTTTTTGCTTCTTCTAACATTGATTCGGAAATGTCAATGGCTATAACATCAAAACCATCTTCACTAAGATATTTTGAATCTCTTCCAATGCCACAACCAGCGTCCAATACTTTTCCTTTATCTGGAAGCATAGATGCGAACTTAGTTAATTGGAACTGAAAAAGTTTATTTTCTGTATATTCTATATAGATTTTAGAACAAATATCATAAGTTTTAAGTGCTTGCTTTAATTTGGATTTTAATTCGTTTTTATCCATTGTTTATTCTTTTTCTTGTATTATTTAAAAGATTTGTGGAAATGAAAAATATAGAAATTTTTTTAAATGGAAGAGATAAATCTAATAAATATGTTTAGGATATTAGTACTAATTTCGGGGATTCTAGTTTTAACAGCCCTTTTTAATTCCCTAGTCGGAGAAAAAAAATTTAAGTGGTTTCCTGGAGATTTTAAAGTTTTGAAAGAAATAAATAAAGATTCTTTTAAAAAACCAAAAGATCTTATATTTTCTTTAAATTCTATTGTAACAGCTGAAGGAATTTTAGGTTTAGTGGGGTATATAATAATTATAATGATATATTCTGTTTTAGTTTATTCTTTAATCTAAAATAATTGTTAGATTTTATCCTAATAAATTTATATTAAGTGAAGATAATAAATAAGTTTAAATATAGTTTTTTAAGGTATAATACTTATGGATAAAATAATTTTTAGAATCGCACTTGAGAATGCAATTAAATATGGAAAAACAAATTTGAAAAATATATTTGGAAAAGTTTTAGGAGAAAAATCAGAGTTAAAAAATGATATTAAAAAGGCACAAGAAGAAATAAATAAAATTGTAGATTATGTTAATTCTTTAACTCCGGAGGAAATGAAAAAAGAGTTTTCTAAATTTAAGATTGTTAAAGAAGTTAAGAAAAAGGTAAGAGAGATTCCTGATTTAGAGGTTGATGGAAATGTAGTTATGAGGTTTGCCCCTAATCCAAATGGACCTTTATCTTTAGGACATTGCAGAATTGCGTTATGGAATTGGTTTTTTGTTGAGAAATATAGTGGGAGTTATTTATTACGATTTGATGATACTGATCCTAAAACCAAAGTTCCGTTGAGAGAAGCGTATAAATGGGTAGAAGATGATTTAAAATGGTTAGGAATTAAAATTGATAAGGTTGTGAGACAAAGTTCCAGATTAAGAACCTATTATCTATATGCGGAAAAATTAATTGAAATTAATGGAGCTTATGTTTGTACTTGTGAGCCTGAAGTGTGGAAAAAATTTGTGTGGAAACAAAATACATGTCCTTGTAGAGATTTACCTGTAAAGGAAACTATGAAAAGATGGAAAAAAATGTTTAAAGGTTATAAGGAAGGGGAAGCTGTGTATAGAGTAAAGACAGATTTGAACAATAAAAATCCTGCCTTGAGGGATTGGGCTGGGTTTAGAAGAATTGAGGAATCAAAGCATCCATTTTCTAAAGAAAAAGTCTGGCCTTTACTTAACTTTGCATCTGCTATAGATGATCATGGTTTTAGCGTAACACATATATTAAGGGGAATTGATTTAAGCATTTCTGATGATAGACAAAAATATCTTTATGATTATTTTGGCTGGACTTATCCAAAAACAATTTATTGTGGTAAATTTTTAGTGTCAGGAGTTAAAAGTACATCTGAGTCTGTTAAATTAATTGAAGAAGGAAAGCTGACTGGATGGGATGATCCAAGATTAGGGACAATTAAAGCTTTGAGAAGGAGGGGGTTTTTAGCTGAGGTAATTTTAAGATTCATAAAAGAAGCAGGAATAAATAAAAATGAGCTTAATGTTTCAATTGAAAAGTTAGCAGCATTTAATAAAGATGTGCTAGATAAAGTTTCTTTTAGATATTTTTTTGTTGAAGAACCAATTAAGATAAAGATTAAAAATTCACCAAAACAAAATTTAGAATTGGATCTTCATCCTGAAACCAAAAAAGGTGGAAGGAAATTTAAAACACATGATGAATTTTATATTAATGAGAAATTGAGTGATGGTTTTTATAGGTTAATGGATTGTTTAAATTTTACGAAAAGTGATAAAGAATATATCTTTGAATCTAGAAGTATAGATGAGTTTAAAAGGAAAAATGGGAAGATACTTTTACATTGGTTACCTGCCTCTGATGCTCTTGTGAAGGTTGAGTTGTTAAAAGAGGATGCAAGTGTAGTTAATGGACTAGGTGAAAATACATTAAATAAATTAAAAGAAGGTGAGATTGTACAATTTGTGAGGGTAGGATTTGTTAAATTAGAAAAAAAGATGAAAACAAAGCTTAAATTTATATTCTGTCACAAATAGTTGCAAAAACCTTATAAAGAGATTATTAATCCACTATTTTATGAAGAAGTGGTTTTCTATTTTAGTTTTAGTATTAGTTTTAAGTGTAGTTGTTACTGCACAGGAGAATTTAAAGCCTAAATATAGTCTTAATTTTGGGGAAAGTTTAGAAGTTAATATTGAAATGGGAGAACAGTTTCGTGTAAGAGCAAGAGAACAATCACAAATAGATTTAACACTTAATGGTGATCAAGGAAGGGGAAATTTTAAAGTTATAATTGATGAGATTACTACAGACAAGATAATAGTAAGAACTTCTATTAATGGTGAGAAATTTAAAACTGAGGAATTTAGTACACATAATATATTAAAGGGAAGTGAAAATCATTATAAAATAAATCTTTATGGTGGGAGTGCTCCTGAGATACTTTTGAGACCAGAAATAACAAATGCAAATGGTGAAAAAGAACAGAAAAGTGTGGTTATTTTCTTTAATATTTATACTGGACCAATTAAGGGTAAGATGCCTGAACCATCTGAGATAAAAAATGAAGAGAAAAAAGAAGAGGTTAAAGAAAATAGTCTTTTTACGTGGGGTATTTTAGTAGCTCTAATTGCAATTATGGTTATTGTTCTTTCTTTTAAGAAAAAGAGAAAAACTACTGATTCAGGAGAACATGTTCTGGAGAAAGTTGAGAGCCCTGTTGTTGATATAAAAGAAGAACATAAAGCTATTGAACCTGGAAAAAAGGTCAGGAAGAGCGTAGTTAAAAAGAAAACTGTTAAGAAAAAGAGTTCTAAAGAATTGTAATTAAAAATAAAATTAAAATCATTAATCCAGTAATTATGAAACTAATATTTAAGATTAAATCAATCCATGAGAATTTCTCAGATTGAAAATATGTGAAAAATGGTACGGTTACCATTGCTAAAATTATAATTGATGATAATATTATTGAGAGTTGTAAGTTTGCCAAACTATTTTTATTTGTCCATATTATAGTAAATAGGATTATCAAAATAAAATATACAACTGCAAAGATCATGCTAAATTTATTTAAGTCCTTTAATAATCTCTCTTTCATTTTTTAACTGCTCTTTTATTGAATCAATGAATTTATTAAAGTCATGCTTTTTAATTTTTCCACCACAAGCGTTTGGATGACCACCACCATATCCTTCAACACCCTCTAATGCTTTTTTAATTATAATCTCTACAATTGGCTCTTTATATCTCATACTAATCTTAACTTCTCCATTACTTTCTCTCCCTAAAATAATAAATTTGTTATTAAAATTATATAATAATTCATTTGATAAGAAAGA
>JAGVXZ010000018.1 GCA_018303515.1 Candidatus Woesearchaeota archaeon
AAAGAGATAGACAAGTCTATTGAAGAAGCAAGACCAGCTGATGTGGAAATTTTAATAATTAAACCGGATAAATCCTGTGAAGGATGTTTCTTAATAGAAAATAAAGTTGAAGAATTTAAGAAATTAAATGTAAAGGTTGTAAAAGAAGTTACATTGAAAGCTTCTGAAGCTTCCGATTACATAAGTAATTATGATTTAAAAAAATTACCTACTTTTTTGGTAGAAGGAGAAATTGAAAAATTTGATTTTGGAAAAAGCTTTACAAAAGTAAGTAATGGTTTAGTTTTTTCAGAGGTATTACCACCTTTTTTCAGTATTAAAGAGAATAGGATTGTTGGAAAAGTGAGTATTAATATAATTAATCCTAGCAATTGTGATCTTTGTACAGGTGCCCAACTTGTTTTTGAAAATTTAATTAGAGCTGGAATTGGAATTGAAGAATATAAAGAGCTGAATGAAGTAGGACAGTTGAAAATGATGGTAGTTATGTTCTGAGAAATGTTGATCCACCATATAAAGATCTTACTACAGGACAACTAAAGGGGCTAGTTAATGTGAGATATATAGTTGATGAAAGTTGTTCTTCATGTTATGATGTTAAGACTTTTGGACAAATACTTAGCAGAAATTTAGGGATTAAAATTAAAAATGAAAATAATATTGATTTCAAAACCACTGAAGGAAAGAAATTGATTGAGACTTATGCAATTAAAAAACTACCTGCAATTATAATTAGTTCAGATGTAAAAGAATATCCTGGGGCGTTTAAAGTTTTGGAAGGTGTTGGTTCAGTTGAAAATGATGGTAGTTATGTTTTTAGAAATAATGAAGTCCTTGGTAATTATAAGGATCTTGAAACTGGAAAAGTTGTTGAGTTGCAAAAAAAACAATGAAAAATAAGTTTGTTATTTTAGGGATTGTATTTATTTTATTTTTGAGTGTTAATGTACTTGGTCATGATGGGGAGGATCATAGTGTTATTCCTGAAGGACTTTTAAAAGCTCAAGAATCTAATCTAGAACAAGCAAATAATTATTTACATACTATTACATTTATTGTAGCTTTTTTAGCCGGAATATTAACAATTTTATCTCCATGTATCCTTCCACTTTTTCCAGCGTTTTTTGCTTATACATTTAAGGATAGAATAAATATTACTAAGGCTACTTTAGCTTTCTTTTTAGGGTTTACATTTTCTTTTATGGGGTTAGGACTTTTAGCAGTTGCAATTTTTAAAACAAGTTTAGTGGTTTTACAAATTAAGATGTCAATTCTAGTAAGAATTTTTGGATTGTTCCTTATCGGTTTAGGAATAATGGCTGCATTAAATAAAGGTTTTTCAGGAATTGTTTTTAAAACAAAATTTAAAAATGATATTTTTGGAACGTTTTTATCTGGAATGTTTTTTGCTATTGGATGGACAGCATGTGTAGGACCAATTCTTGCAGGTATTCTTTTAATGGGTTCTATGTTAAATAATTATTTACAGATTCTAGGTTTAATATTCATGTATTCTTTTGGAATTTTTGTACCTTTGTTTATATTATCTTTCTTTTATGATAAATATCAGCTTCATAAAAAATCATGGGTAAAGGGAAAAGAAATAGAGATTCTTCTGTTTAATCAAACGATTAAAACATATACTACTAAAGTTTTAAGTGGAGTGTTGTTTATTCTTCTTGGAATTGTTTTTTTAATAGGTGGTAATACTTCTGCATTTAATGGGTTTAATTTTTTAGGAATAAGAGATTATTTTTATATTTTACAAGATAAAATTTCTGTAGGAATTCCAATATATTTACAGATTATTAGTTTTTTAATAATCATTCTTTTTATTTATTTAATATGGAGGTTTATTAGAAAAAATGAAAAATTATGATTGTAAAGAATGCAATAAGGAATTTGGATCCTTAGAGAGTCTTGAATCACATAATATACATAAACATCCTGAACGTGTGAAAAAAAGATTCTTGTTTCAAAAGAAGAAAATTAAAAAATGGCTGATTTTTGTATTGATTTTAATTTTGATTATATGGGGAATAACTAGTTTTTCAAATCAAAAAGTCTTGCCTCCAATAGATATTAAAGACCATATTGAATCTTATCCCTCAGAAAAGATAGTTAGGACACCTCTGGTTCTTGCAGTTCAAAAACATATTCTTGAACACGTCCCAAGTGGAAGACCAGGAGTAGTTATTAATTATGATTGTTTCACTTATCAATGTGAGGAGAATCTTGTTCCAAACCTAGAGCAATTTGGAAAAAAATATGATTTTGTATATGTTGCTCCATTTAAGAATATGAAAAATAAAATTGTATTGACAAGATATGGAAAATTAAAAGCTTTGGACAATTATGACGAAATCGTTATTGAAGAATTTATTAATTATTGAGTGGAATTTTTTGTTGATTTAATAGTTCCATTTTATTCTTTTTGTATGTCTTCTAATAAATTATTAAGGTTTCAACATAACCGCGATTTCAAAACATTTTTAAACTTTAAACTAAGAATTAGTTATTATGGGGACGAAAAAAATAAATGATAAGCATCCAAGATTTATACAAAAATTAACTTTAGGACAAAGAGCTGCAGATTCTATTGCAAAATTAGGTGGTAGTTGGACTTTCATTATAACCTTTTTTGTTTTTATCCTATTATGGGTGGCAATAAATACTATTTTAATTATTAAGGGAAATTTTGATCCTTATCCATTTATATTATTAAATTTAGTATTATCTTGTTTAGCCGCAATTCAGGCACCAATTATTTTAATGGCACAAAATAGGCAAGCTGAAAGAGATCGATTAGATGCAAAATATGATTATGCAGTAAATAGAAAAGCTGAAAGAGAAATACAAAACATACAATGGGATCTTGATGAAATTAAAAATTTGATTAAAAAAACTAAAAAATAAAATTAACTAAAAGATAAATAATAAAACCTAAGATATAACCTCCAATAACATCAAACCAATAATGTTTCTTTAGGTATATTCTTGAATAGCCTACTAATAATGTAATGAAAAGTAAAAAATAAAATATCTGATTATTAGGGAAAATTGATTTTATTATTAGAGAAAAGAATAATGCTCTTGCTGAATGTAGAGAAGGAAATGAGGAAGCATCAATTTTTCCAATAAAAGTATGATAAGATCTTTTTTTTGGCCTCTCTTTAAAATAAATGGATCTTATTATTATTGCAGAAATGTAAAGGAAACTTAGTCCGGATAAAAGCTCAATGAATAAAATAAAATTTTTTAAGAAAAGAGAAATTATGATTGTAGAAATATAGATTAAGACACCACCAAATGCTGTTATCTCTTCAAATATTAAATCTCTAAGTTTTTTTGGTAATTTCATATTCGTTTTTTTATATTTAAGGTATAAAAATGTTTTTAAAGTTATTTCAGTTTCAATGTTCAATGCTTCGGTGGCTTAGTACGGTATAGCGTTACCTTGGTAAGGTAGAGGTCGCGAGTTCGAATCTCGCCCGAGGCTTATTTTTTGTATTAAAAAAAACTTTTTAAATATATATTCTCACCAACTTCCATGTAAGCATGATCCATAGCTGTCCATACTAAACTTTTTTTATTTTGTAAAATAGTAAGATTGAAATTCGTTTCTGGTTTTAAGAATATTACTTTAATATCATTTGGAACTTTGAATTGTTTTCTTTTTTCTTCATCTTTTTTGTATTGCATTTCAAATTCTTTACCTTTAAATTTGATAAATAATTTTAATATTAATTTATTTAGTCTTGGGGATTTTGAAGAGGATTCAATTACTATGATTTTATCAGCACCTAATTCTATTGCTTTTCTTATATTTAATTCTGTACTAGAAGAAGTATAAGTATCAATATAATTCTCTTCTTTTATTTTTATTTCGTCACCATAAACAATTGGTATTGCTAAAGATGCTTTAATTATGTTTAGTAATTCTTTATTTTTAGCTGAGAAATATTTTAGTTTTCCATTTGTTGCATTTGTTGTTGCAATTAAGCATTTGGATTTAAGTGATTTTAATTTTTTAATATTAAGTGGAAAAATTTTTTTACAAATAATATCAATTAAATAATCAAGATTAACCATTTTTTTTAATCTTAATGGATTTATGAATTCTTTTGATGTTAAGTAGTTTATATTCACTTTTTTTATTTCATTATATTGGCCTGCTAAATAGTATGGCAGTGTAATTGCAGCTCCAGAACCACCAATTACAATATCTGGTTGCGTTATATTATGAACTTCTGCCAAAGCTAGTAAAGCACCAGCTAGATAACTACATGACATTCCCCCTCCAGAAGCAACTATAGCTAATTTTCCCATTTTAATCACCAGATGTTACTACTTATACGACATTAACTCTTTAAATAGTTTGTCATTTGGTATAATTTTAACTAATTAAGGAATTTAAAAAAAAATTAGTTTGATTTTAAAAAATCAATTAGTAACCTTACTCCATAACCAGTGCCACCTTGAGAGATGTAAAATCTCCTGGAAGTATTGATTGTTGGACCAGCTATATCTAAGTGTATATATGGAACTTTTTTAATGAAACTTTTAAGAAACATAGCTGCATGTTGAGCACCTGCATAATCTCTGTGTTTAGTTGCAAGGTTTGGAATGTCTGCAATTTCTGATTTCAGATCTTCCATATATTCTTCAAATAAAGGTAATTGCCATAAAAGTTCATAAGTTTCTTCTCCAGACTTGATTAACTGTTTAACTTTATCTTCCTCATTTGACATTATCCCAGCAACAAAATCGCTTAATGCTCTAATACATGCACCAGTCAATGTTGCCATAGAAATAATCAAAGAGGGATTCAGTTTATCTTCTGCGTATTCCATTGCATCTGCTAAAACTAATCTTCCTTCTGCATCAGTATGTCGAATCTCAACAGTTTTTCCAGAATAAGATGTTAAAATGTCTCCATTTCTATATGAGTTAGGCCCAACTGAATTTTCTGCACATGTTAAAACTGCTGTAACATTTTTCTTTATGTTTAATTCTGCACAGGTTTTTACTGTAGCAAATGCTGTGGCAGCACCATGCATATCAATTTTCATTTCTTCCATCCAAGATGTCTTAACATATAGACCACCTGTATCATAAGTAATTCCTTTTCCAACAAGAACTATCTTCTCTTTACTTTTAGGATCACCAATGTGCTCCAGAATAATTAATCTTGGTGGGTTTATTGAACCTTTTCCTACACCTAAAATTAATCCAAGTTTTAGTTCTTTAAGATCCTCTTCATCTAACACTGTACATCTTAATCCTGTTTGCATTGCAATTTCTTTAGATTTTCTTGCAATCCATGAAGGAGTAGCAATATCTGCTTGTTCGTTAGCTAAGTCTCTTGCAAAAAGAGTGTTATTACAGATTGTCTGTGTTTGAAGTAATTCTTCCTGTAATTCTTTTGAACCAATGAGGTATAGTTTTTCTATTTTTTTATTTAATTTTTCTTTATCTGTTTTATATTTCTCAAAAGAATAATCTCCTAAAATAATAGATTCAGTAATTGCAACTGCTGAATCTTTTTCATTAATTTTGGTTTTAGGAATCTCTACTGTTAAAGAGGTAAGTTGTATTTTTTGTATTTTTTCCAAAGCAGTATAAACTGCTTTTCTTATTTTTTCTTTAGTAACTTTCTCTTCTTCTCCTAAACCAACGAAAAATTTTCTTGAATCAGTATCATAATACCAATGTAATTCAAAGTCTTTTCCTTTGAAATCTTTCATATTCTCTTTTTCAGCTTGTTCCTTTGTTCTTAGAAAAATTATTGTGTCAGTTTGTTCTGCTTTCGGGTTTATTTTAATTTCCATAAATAAGAGAGTATAATTTTTTATAAAGGAATTATTGTAATTTAATATGGCCTTTTCAAAATATGAGAAGTTTTTTAAATTTGGAGAATATAAGAGATTGTATGATAAAAGAGGATATACTTGAAATTACCAAAGGTTTAGCTAATGAAACTTATTTTGATGAGGAAAGAAGAATTGAATTTATTAAAGAATTGGATTTTATGATTGATTCACATTTAGAATCCTGGAATAAGTTACTTGGATCTTATGAGTTGGTTAATTTTCTTGGTGAAGAGATTAATTTTGAAAAAATAGAATTTGATGAAAGATTAAAGAATGAATTGAGAAAAAATTATAAAGTTTCTGAAGAATTAATTAACAATCTAGAAAAGTTTAGACCTTTAATTACAAAAGGAATTAATTCTCTTTTAAACATAAGAGACCATGTTAAAAAAGGAGGATTTTTTTCTATAAAAGAAACTAAAGATAACTATAGTAGGTTAAATTGTGAAATCTTACGATATCTAACCCAAATAAATGATATAAGTTTAATTTATTTTGAGAAGTTAGGATTATGGGAGGATTTGAGAGTAATAAGGGGTGTAATTAAAAGTGATAAGGTTTCTTTAAAATATATTAAAGAATCACAAAAGCTTTAAATTTTTATTCGAATTCTCATGTTTATGACAGATGTGGATATTAGAAAAAGTTATGAAAAATTAAGAGAGAAATATTCTAATTTACCAGAATATGATGTGATGAATATTAATTTTGAATTAGAGTATCTTGATAGTGATAATCTGCTTTGTAAAACTATTAGAAGAAGAATGAATGAGAGGTTAATTTTCTTTTGTAGGGTTCTTGAAGGAATTCTTTATCCCCAAAATCAGATTAATATGTATGAAAGTGGGTTTTTTGATGAGGAGAAGAAAAATGAATTATCTAAGTTTTATAGAAAATTAATGATCCTGGAAAGAAAGTCTTTACTTTTGGATGTATCATGTAATGAGAAAGAAGATATTAATCATATTATTGAACTTTTTAATTCATGGCCAGAATTTAAAAAAATTATGAGTGAAGTTGTAATTAAATTGCAAGAGATATGGAAATCCGAAGGTAAAACAGAAGATAATAGAGGTTATTTTGGATGAAAATTGTTTTGGTTGGACCACCTGGATCTGGAAAAAGTACACAGGGTTTAAAAATTAGGAATGATTTTAATTTTCAAAGAGTTTCAACAGGAGATGTGTTTAGAGAATATTTTAGGGAACATAATGATTTTCAGGGGGTTTATACAAAACAAAATTTAGATAATGGGGTTCTTTGTAGTGATGAAATCATGAACCAGTTTGTTGCAGATGAAATACTTACCCCTGTAGGTGAAAGATTAATTTTAGATGGATATCCAAGAACTTGTGCTCAAGCTAGAGCTTTTGATTTATTAATGAGAAAAAGAGGAGAAAGATATATTATAATTCATTTTAGTTTGAAAAATGATGATATGATACTTGAAAGAATTTTATTGAGAGGAGAGAAAAGAGAAGATGATTCAGAGAATATTATAAGAGAAAGACTTCAAACTTATAGGAAAGAAGCAATGACCCTTATCCCAACTTTAATAAAAAATAATCAATTCTTTTTAGAGATTGATGCTTGGCAATCTCCCGAAAATATTTATAATCAAATAAAACCTTATTTGCAAGCATTATTAGAAGAATGATAGAAGTTCTTAGATTAAGTCATAGGATTGGAAGAGATCCAAGATTAAGTACACATGTGATTTTAACTGCAAGAGCATTTGGTGCAGAAAAAGTTTATTATTCAGGGGATCATGATAAATCTTTAGAGGATTCAACTGATAAAATAGTTTCAAATTTTGGTGGTCCGTTTGAGATTGAATATGTTAAGAACCCATTAAAATTAATTGACGATAAGAAAAAAAAGGGTTTTCAAATTGTCCATTTAACAATGTATGGGAAAAACTTTGAAAAGTTGAAATTGAAAAAAAAAGTTTTAGTTGTTGTAGGATCCGAGAAAGTTGAGAAGGAATTTTATGAAATCTGTGAAAATATATCTGTTGGAAATCAACCACATTCTGAAGTTGCTGCACTAGGAGTTTTATTATATAAATTTTTTGGAGTTAAGAAAAAGTTTATGAATCCTAAAATTATTATTGAAGGATTAGAAAAAGGAAAGAAAATTACTAAAATTTAATACCCTATTGAAAAAAGAAAAATTTAAGAAATGCAATGAGTTTCTGGTTCTGTTGATGAAACAAAATATTAAAGATGCTTATAACAAATTAGGTCATGAATATTATAAGGCAAGGAAATATAAAAAAGGAATAAGTCATTTTTATAATGAATGTCTTGAAATGCCAACAACTTTGAGATTATTAGGTAATGTTAAAAGTAAAAAGATTTTGGATGTTGGTTGCGGACCAGGAATTTATGCAAGAATATTAAGTGAAAATGGTGCTAAAGTAAAGGGGATAGATATTTCTAAAAGATTAATAGAAATTGCAAATAAAGAAGCACCAGAATCAGAATTCACAATTGGTAATGCTGAAGAATTACCTTACAAAGATAAAGAATTTGATATAGTTATGTCAGCATTAATGCTAGGGCATATTGAAGATTGGAACAAAATCTTTTCAGAGATTAAAAGGGTTCTTAAACACAAAGGAATTTTTGTATTTTCTATTAATAATCCGATAGTTCTAAAAACTGTGAAAAGGAACTGGTTCTTTAAAACATTTGATGAAATTACAGATTATTTTAACGAAGGGTGGATACATTCTAAGTGGAGTGGAGAAATTACCGGACAAAAAACATCTACAGTGGTGTCTGAACATCATAAGACTTATGGAACTATCGTAAGGGTAATATTAAATAATGGATTTGAAATTCTTGATTATGAAGATTCTAAGCCAATACTCTCATCCAAAAAAAATTATCCAAAACAATATATAAAAACAATAAACAGACCTAATTTTTGCACTTGGAAAGTTCAAAAGAAATAATTAGAAAAAGAAAAGTTTAAAAATAAAGAATTCTAAGTTTGTAAATAATGGAGAGAGGTGTTGTATTTGTATTAGTGATTGTTTTGCTTAGTGTTTCTGTTTTTGCACATGAACTGAGTTTAAGTCTGGAGAGTGAAGAAATAGGAAATGGGCAACCAGTTTTAGGAACTGTTACAATCGATTTTGATGGGAGAGTAGATTTAGAGAGTAATGTTGAAGTTTATATTGATGATGAATTAGTTGGTACTTATCCAATAAGTGAACTTTTAAAAGATAAGGTCTATGAAGTCTTGCCTCCTGTGATGGGAACTGTAGGAAGAGAGTATAATGAACAGGATTTTGATTTTTCATCTGAAGGGGTAAAGATTTTTGGAATTAATGTAACTTCTGATGTTTATACAAAAAGAGATTTTAGAGAGATAAATAGTTTTTCTATGAAGTTAGAAGGAAAGAGTAAATCTGGAAAATTTCCAACTTCTGTGAGTGTAGATATTGGTTATGATAATAAAACTGAATATACTTATGTTGGAACACCAAAAATAGGATTTATTAATTTAAAAAGTGATTATGTAAAACCAAGTGCTCAAACTAGAGAGAAATTTATTGGAGAAGGAGATATGTTTTGTCAGGAAGTGGAATTAGAACCAAGTACAAGATATTCTGTTAAAGCAAATGTTAAGAAAGAATCAGCTAATGTTAAGTTGTTTGGTGCAATATTAGATGATGCAAGGATGAGACCTGTGGATGTAGAAGATTGTAACCCTACATCTGATGAGATTAGATGTTGTGAATTAGGGGTTCAAAACAGTATGCAAGAAGTAAGTTGTACATATGATCTTAAGGTTGAAACAAAAAAGAAAGGGTATGTATGTGTATTTCCAAAGGGGGATAGTGAAGATGAGCATTGGTTTAGAATAAAATCAGATACAGATTCTTCTGTAAATACAGGATATATTAATGGAAGGAAAAATGCTTTAGATTCTTATATTTTTGCTGCATATAGAGATTATGAAAAGGAATTAAATGGTGTTAAAATTATAAGTTCTAGTGAGGATGATAAAGATCCGTTTATTCTTGCTTTAGAAAGAGCAAAGAGAAATTGTGGTGATAGTTGTGTTATCCCTATTGCAATTTCAAGTTTAACTAAGGGAATTGTAAAAATGAGTGATTTAAGTTTAGATATAATTTTAGGTGGTGCAGGTGAGGTAATAAGTTCATTCCAAGATATGCAAATAAGAGGTAGTGGTGCACTTTATGATGGAGAGTTGGAATTAGATTTATCCAAAACTTATACTAAGGCACCTTCAAGAAGATATAGAGATTATTATATTTATGTAGTGTTAGAGGGATCTGAGAGTGATGAGGTTTCATTTACTACTATTGAAGCACCTGAACCTAATCTTGATGTTTCTTCTAAGAAGGTTGGTGTGAACCAAGATGTATTGTTTGATGTTAGGGATGCTGATTCAGATTCTGATATTATAAGTTATTCTTGGGATTTTGGGGATGGGACACAAGGAACAGGATCTGTTGCCGTACATAAATATACAAAACCTGGAAATTATATAGTAATTGTTAAAATAAGGGATCAAGAAGGGCATGTTGGAACTGAAGCTGTGAAAATTGTTGTAGAAGGGGAAGTAGAAGAAGCACCAAAAGATTTTGGAGAAAAATTGAATAAAGCAATTACTGATGTTGAGACTGCTATCTCTTCTTTATCTTCATATGATTCTGAAGCTGTGGAAATATTGGGATTATCTGAACAAATGAATAATGCACATTCAAGTTTACTTTTAATTAAGAGTGGGGCTAATGGAACAAGTAATGAAAGTAGTCTTTCTAAAGAAACTGCATTAAATGGAATTTTAAGTACTGCTGTTAAAAATCTGGAAATTCAAAGTACAAGTTTTGATGGAAAAATTAATAGTTTGGATTTAGTTCCGAGTGCAATAGAGTTGATGAGAGGTGAAATTACTGAGGTTGGTTATGAGAAACAATTATTTTTGGCACAAAGAAATATTGTTGTTAATTCTGGAGCGAAATATGTTACTGTTACATATTTATCAGGAAATGAAGATAAGTTTGTTATAATCAAAAAAGAGATAACTGGCTTTGGAGATGTTTATGAATTGATGCCTTTTGGGATTAATGTTAGAGAGGTTTTAACTCCGGGGCATAGTGAAATTGGAACTAATATGCTTAAATTTTCCGGGGTTCAAAGAGTAAGTTATATTATTGAAGAAGCAGATATGACATTAATAAGTAAAATTAAAAGTTTAGTTGTACCACTTGACCTTTCTTCTTTTGAAGTTAGTGATGAACCTGAAATATTAGATGATTTGTTTTCATGTGGTGATAATATCTGTGCAAGAGGATTTGAGGATCAAGATAGTTGTCCTAGTGATTGTGCTAAAGGATTTCCTTGGTGGATAATTGTTGTAGGTTTATTACTCATATCTGGAGGACTATTTTATATTTATAAATATAAGGGACCTGGTAATTTAAATTCAAGTAAATCTTTATTTAAAAAACCGGAAGATAAATTGGCTTTAAAAAAATTTATTAGAGACTCCTTAGGAAAAAGAATTCAAAGAGAACAAATAATTCTTGCTTTAAAAAAGAAAGGGTGGACGGAAGCACAGATAAGAGAAGGTTTTAAACCTTAAGTTAGATAAGAGGTTTTAATTTCAGAGTTTATATGTTCTTTGCATCCATTAAATTGATGTTTCTTTCTTCATATTTTATGTTTAATTTATTCACTTAAAATGGGTTCTTTAAATAATACTTTCTTTAATTGCATAATAATAAACACGGAACTTGAAACTAAAATTATTAAACCCCAATCTAATAATGTCAAAGGGACTGTTTTAAACAAACCATTTAAACCATAGATTACTAAAATTTGCAATATGAATGAAATTAAAACAGAACCAACTAAAAACTTATTATTTAGTGTTTCTTTTAAAGGAACATTTCTACAGTTAAAAACATTAAACATTTGGAACATTACTAAGGTGGTAAAGGCTATTGATTGAGCATAAATTAAATCTCCCTTGTTAATATACCAAACGAATAATGAAAGTGTTCCTATACATGCTAAAATACCAGGAATTATTAAATTAAAAAGTTCTTTTTTTTCAATTATATTGTTTTTAGGATTTCTTGGTTTACTTTTCATTACACTTTCTGAAATTGGATCTTCAGTTAACGCTAATGCAGGTAATCCATCTGTAATCAAATTAATCCATAAAATATGAATAGCTAATAATGGTAAAGGTAACCCAAAGAGAATTCCAATAAAAAGCACTAATAATTCACCTAAATTACTGGAAAAAAGATAAATTATAAATTTTTTTAGGTTATTAAAAATTCCTCTTCCTTCTTTAATAGCATTAACAATTGTACTAAAATTATTATCCAAGAGTATCATATCGGAGGCTTCTTTAGCAACATCAGAACCAGAGCCTACTGCCGTACCTATATCAGCATACTTTAGTGCTGGGGCGTCATTAATACCATCTCCAGTCATTGCAACTATTTCTCCTTGATCTTGTAAGAGAGTTAAAATTCTTACTTTATGTATTGGAGTTACTCTTGCAAATATAGAAACTTGTTCTAATGATTGAATTAATTGTTTATCAGAGAGATGTTCAAGTTCTTCACCGATAATAACCTTACCATTAATCCCAATTAATTTTCCTATTGCTTCGGCTGTTAATGCATGATCACCAGTAATCATTATCACCCTTATTCCTGCAGTTTTACATTCTTCAATAGATTTCTTTACTTCTTCTCTTGGAGGATCAATCATTGCCATTAAACCTACAAAAACCAAGTCACTCTCTTTATCACTTTTTGAGTATGCAAAGCCTAAAACTCTAAGTGTTTTTTTTGCCATATTCTCATACTGGAAAAGAATATTTGATTTTTGTTTAGAATCCATTAATCTTATTTGATTTTTATTTATAATATATTTACATCTAGAGAGAATTATTTCTGGAGCACCCTTCATATATAAAATATTTTTACCTTTTACTTCATTTATTGTTTTCATAAATTTGTTATCAGGAGTGAATGGTACTTCAGAAATTCTCTTATAATTATAGATTAAGTTTGCTTTTTTAGCCGCAATTAAAATTGCTTTCTCCGTTGGATTAGATGAATTCTCTAATGTTGCATTATTACATATTGAGGCAACCTCAAAAATCTTGTAGAAATCTTTTGGATTAATTCTTTTATTTTCATAAATAAAATCTCCTTTAAATTCATATCCAACCCCCGTAACTTCTATAAGCTGATTATTAGAATAAATATGGGTAACGGTCATTTCATTTTTTGTTAATGTTCCTGTCTTATCTGAACAAATTACTGTTGTAGAACCTAGTGTTTCAACAGAAGGTAATTTCCTAATTAATGCTTTTTGTTTTACAAGTTTTTGTGCTCCTAATGCTAATGAAATTGTAATTACCGCAGGTAAACCCTCTGGTATTGCAGCCACTGCTAAGGCAATAATACTTAAAAAAAGTTCGGAAATTTCAAAACCGCGTATTAATCCAATACCGAATGTAATAAGACAAATTATTAAGATAGTATATGTAATATTCTTACCCAATTTATTAAGTTTAATTTGTAATGGAGTTTGTTTTGTTTTTGCTTCTTTTAATTGTGTAGCAATTTTTCCAAGTTCTGTATTTATTCCAGTACTAATGACTATAGCTTTAGCATGACCTAGTGTTACGGTAGTTCCGGAGAATAACATATTATTTTGGTTTGAAATGATACATTCGGAATTTATAATTTGGTCAGTTTTATGTACGGATGTTGATTCTCCAGTTAAGGAAGATTCATCAATCTCTAATGCAAAACTTTCAATTATTCTTGCATCGGCTGGAACAAAGTTTCCTTCTTGAAGAATAATTATATCACCTGGAACTAATGATGTAGCTAAAACTTCTTTGATTTTTCCATCTCTTAAAACAGTTGCTAAAGGTTTTTGCATACTTTTTAAAGCTGCAATTGCTCTTTCAGCCTTGTATTCTTGAACATATCCAAAGATGGCATTTAATATTAGAATGAAAGTAATAATAAAACCATCAGTCCATTCTTTTAATAAAAAAGAAATTAATGCGGCAACAATTAAAATATATATAATGAAACTTTTGAATTGTCCAAAAAATAATTTTAGTTTTGAAATGGAATTATCTTGTGGTAAGATATTTTCTCCAAATTTATACTGCCTTTTAGTAATTTCTTGTCTTGTTAACCCATTCATTGAAGAATTTAATAATTTTAAAGTTTCTTTTACAGTTTTTTGATAATACATCATTTAGATAAGTTAATTTTTATATTTAAAATTATGGTCTTCCGATGGAGTCATATTTGAAACCTATTTTTCTCATTCTCTCTGGATTCCATAAATTTCTAGAATCGATTATAACTTTAGGATCTTTCATTAATTTAAAAATTTTTTCAAAATCTGGATTTCGAAACTGGTTCCATTCTGTCATTAAGATAATTGCATGAGAGCCTTCAATTGCATCGTAAATAGATTCGGTATATTTTATAGAATCATCTGAGAGTATTTTTTTAAAGTTGGGCATCCCTTGGGGATCATATACATTGATAATTGTACCATGAGATATTAATCTTTTAACTAAATCTATTGAAGGTGATTCTCTAACATCATCAGTATTAGCTTTAAATGATAATCCTAAAACCGTAATTGTTTTTCCTGTAATTGGACCAAGCAAATTTTTTAGTTTATTAAATGGTACTTGTTTTTGTAGAATGTTTCTCTCTAAAACTGCTTGTAACATAACAGGATTTATGCTTGATCCAGTATAAGCTAAAGCACTAACATCTTTTGGAAAACATGAACCACCAAATCCCGGACCAGGGAATAAAAACTCTTTTCCAATTCTTTTATCAGAACCAATGCCTTCACGGATTTTAGTTATATCAGCACCGTAAATATCGGCAATTGCGGAAATTTCATTCATCATTGAGACTCTTGAAGCTAACATTGAGTTTGCAGCATACTTCGTTAATTCCGAAGTCACTCTTGACATAACGATTATTTTATTTAAATCCTTTCTTCCATAAGGTTCAAATAATTCTTTTAACTTCTCTTCAGAATAAAACTCATTACAACCTAAAACAATCCTTTCTGGTTTTTGGAAATCTTCTATTGCTCTACCTTCTGCTAAAAACTCTGGTACAGAGGCAACATAAAACTTTTTATTTGTTTTATTTTTAATTATTTCCTCAATTTTTGTTCCAGTGTTAGGAGGAACTGTACTTTTACAAGCAATGATTTTATTATCAGTATTTATATATTTACCAACTTCTTCGGCTGCTTTAAAAATAGAAGTTAAATTTGCTTCTCCGTTATCTGATTGTGGTGTGTTTACTGCTAAAAAAATTATTTCAGAATTTTCTACTGCTTCCTTTAAGTTAAGGGTAAATTTCAATCTTTTAGCTTTTATATTTTCTTTAACAAGTTCTGATAACCCTGGTTCGTAGATGGGAATAATACCACTATTTAATTTTTCAATAATTTCTGGATTAATATCAACACAAATCACATCATTACCTAGATTTGCAATACATGTTCCTGAAACCAAACCAACATAACCACATCCAACTATTGCAATTTTCATAAAAAAGGGGAGTTTTTAAGTGTTATAAAGATTATTGTGTTTTTTTGAAGTAATTTATGGTCTCTTTTAGCCCTTGTTCTAATGTGTAGTTTATTCTAAATCCATATTTCTCTAATTTTTTACTTGATAAAGAATTTCTTTTAACTTCCCCTTTAATTTCATCATCATATAAAATTTTAGAATTTGAATTAGATAAATTTTTTATCATTTTTGCTAATTTATTTATTGTGATTTCTCTTTCAGTTCCGATTGTGAAAGTTCCGTCAAGTTCCATCCCTTTAATTAATCCATTTACTAAATCACTAACGTAAATAAAATCTCTTGTTTGTTCTCCATCACCAAAAATAGTTAAATTCTTATCTTCTAGCGAATTGTTAATGAAAATTGAAATAACTCCACCCTCACCTTTATCATCTTTTCTTTGTCTTGGCCCATAACAATTAGTAGACCTTATTATACAATAGTTAATTTCTTTTATTTTTTTAAACATTTCTAAATAATTTTCAATTGTAAGTTTTCCAACTCCATAAGGTGTGTTATGATCTAAATATGATTCTTCATTTAAAGGAAGATTATAATTTTTACCATAAACTGCTGCTGTGGAAATGAAAATTATTTTTTTAATTTTGTGTTTTATAAGTTCATTAATGATATTTAAACTTCCAAGAATATTTATTTCTGCATCATAAACTGGATTCTCTAAAGAAGTTCTTAAATTAATTTGTGCAGCCAAATGAAATACATAATCATAATTCTCTTTAAAAATTTCGTTTAAATCTTCCCTGATATCCTTTACTATTAATCTTGCTTTATCATTTACTTGTTCTTTTAAACCTGTTGAGAGATTATCAATTACAGTAACTTCATGTTTTAATTCAATAAGTCTATCTACTAAATGACTACCTATAAATCCAGCACCACCAGTGACTAAGATTTTTGCCATGAGATTGTGATATGATCCAGATTTAATAGATTTACTGTGTAGAAAGCTTTATATTTAATTTTAATGACACATATCTATATGCACCGGTAGTGTAACGGTTAGCATAGGAGCCTTCCAAGCTCTTGATTCGGGAGATTTAAACAAATTGTTTGAGTCCGAAAGTTCAAATCCCGACCGGTGCAGATTTTATTTTAGAATTAGTCTTTTATTACAGAAATCTTTAAAATCTCTTAAATTTCAAATTAAAATATGGGATTATTCTCTGATATTTTAAAATCTGATGAAACACTTTTTAAGAATCCTGTTGCTTTGGAATTTTCATTTCAACCAAAATTAATAAAATATAGAGAAGAAAAACAGCATTATATTGCATCTTGTATAAAACCTTTATTACAAGAAAGAGATGGAAGAAATTTAATAATCACAGGGAAACCAGGAGTTGGAAAAACTGTTTGTTTAAAACATGTTCTTGGAGAATTAGAAGAAGAATATTCTGAAGAGATCTTTTGTATTTATGTGAACTGTTGGAAGAAAGATTCACCTTTTAAAATGGTTTCTGAGATTTGCGAACAAGTGGGATATAAATGGGTACATAATAAAAGAATTGATGAATTAATTAAAGCTGCTGCTACAATCATAAATAAAAAATCTGCTGTTTTTGTGTTTGATGAAATAGATAAATTACAAGACCATTTGGTAATATATAATCTCCTTGAAGAGATTTATAAAAAATCTTTAATATTAATCACTAATGATGATGGATTTCTTTCAAAGCTTGATCAAAGGGTAAAATCGAGATTAATGCCAAATACTCTTAAATTTGAACCTTATAGTTTAATTCAAACTTCTGGTATTTTGAAACAAAGAGTAGAATGGGCTTTTTATGAAGAGGTTTTTAATGAAGAAATATTAGAATTAATTTCGAAAAAGACTTTTGAAAATGAAGATATAAGATTGGGCTTATTTTTATTAAAAGAGAGTGCTGAAATGGCAGAAGGTTTTGCAAAAAGAAAAGTTGAATTGGATCATGTAAATCAATCACTAGAAAAAATAAATGAATTTAAAACCAAGGATTTGAATTATTTAGATAAAAAAAAACAATATCTTTTAGAATTAGTAAAGAAAAATAATGGAAAAACAATAAATGAAATTTTTAAAATATATCAAGATGAAGGTGGTAGTCAAACTTATAGAACATTTCATAGAAAGGTAAAAGATTTAGAAAGCAAAAAATTATTACAACTAAAAGAAGAATTTAGAGGAAGTTTTGGAAGAGTTACCATAGTTGAGTATGATACTAACAAAAAAATAAATGAATTTTAAGCTATTTGAGAAATTAAATATTCTTTTTTTCAGTTCGGATTATTTTTTCGTCTTTTATTAGTGCTTTTGTTAATTTCATAAGTTTATCTACATAATTTTGTGTATTATCTCTTATCTCTTTAAATTCCCTTTCTGTTATTGTGCTTTTATCACCATGAGTTATTTCCTTTGATAATTTTCTTAATTGTTCGTAAAATGAAACAAGATTTTTATTCAATAATTTCCTTTTAACAAAATGTTTATCTAGCAATTCTGCAATGTGTTCAGGTGAAGGTGGCGTAATATGTTCTGCCATAAGTAATGCATGTGAAGCATCTACTATTGCCCAAAAGTGTGATTCTACAGATGCTAAAATACTTTGATTTGCTCTCCATAAATGTTCATATGATCTTGACATAACAGTATAAACTGCTTCTGGTGACGGTCTTATTTTTCCTCTAGCAAGTAAAACTTTTAAAGGTTCAAAAAAACCACCAACATCAATTAATGATTCTCCATATCTTAATACATTAATTACCATTGGTTCACCTGCTTTTATTTCAGCCCAAAAAGTTGTTAAGGTTACAGTTGTAACGTGAATTTTATCTCTGTTTTTTTCTTTTTCAATTAGTTTACTTAATTCTCCCCTGTACCATCCAATTAATTCTTCATCCCAATCTACAATACAGTCATCAATTATAATTAAGATATCAATGTCACTCTTTTTTGTAGTCTCATGTTTGGCTGTACTCCCAAATAAAACAATTGATTTAACTAAATTTCTAAACTTTTTATAGATTTTAGTTGCTACGTCGTAAGCATCTTTATAATTCTTATCTTCCTTAAGTTCTTTTTTAGAAACCATCCTCTTTTAATAAGAATTATTGAAATGAGTATATAAAATTATTGATTAGGTGTCCCTGAAAATCTAGATCGATTCTCTCCTACTTGTCCTCCTAAAGTTTTAGGCATAGTTGAAAATGATGAACCATATAAATTAAAATGGTTTTGTGGAAATTCTATGAATGAATCTGAATGAACTGAATAAATATTCGGGTTCCACGCAGGACCACCATGTTGGCCATATATTGGAACTTTGAAATTTTGTAATACAACCGGGAATGGAGATTCTTTAAATGAGTTTGCCCATGAACCACCTTCATCAATAAATCTTCCTCTAAAATCTGTTTTTTCTAATTCTTCAATTGCTTCTTCTATTGGAATATTTGCCGTTCCTGCAGGTAAATGTGCTGAGTGAAATCCAAAATTATCCCAGATGTGAGCATGTTTAACTAATCCAGATTCACCAATTTTCTTTGTTTCTTTTCTTACTACTTCTTTTAATTCTTCATCTGATAAACCTGCATTTCTTAATGAAGAGATGTGACCTATATCCCATGTTACACCCAGATGTTGATCAATCCATTTTTGTGCTTTCTTTTTATCTACACCATCAGAAACTAATTTCTGTATTGTTTCTTCCTTTGATTTTTGTATTGCTTCTTTTAAATCGTCTGCTCTTGTTAAAGCAGAGTCTGTCCAGAAATTTTCTACTGCTAAAGTAGGTGCTTCATCTTTAAATTTTTTGTAAGTATGTAACATAACATTTGATAATGTTTTTGCTAATTTTTCTTTTGCAAAATCGTTTATTGGGACAAATAATTTTGGAGTTTCAACATTATTAAACGTATTTGCTGCTTTGTGTCTATACAACTCATCTCCTAATCTTATCTTTTCTTTTATTTCTAATTGCCTTCCAATATCTTCTATGGATAGATTTGGTTTTCTGTTTAATTCTTGAAGATCCCTTATATCTTTCTCTTTAAGTACTGAATAAAAAATTTTTTCTCTTTGACCTATTAATTGATTTACTTCTTTTTTTGCTTTATCTGAACCTGATTTTTGAAAAACGTCAAATAATTCCTGAAATTGCGAATTAAGATTCTGGTTAAATGTTTGAGATTCACTTTTTAACAATTGTAATTTTGATTGAGATTGATTTATTTGGGATTTAAGTGTATTAGTAAACTGCTGTTTTCTTTGTTTTTCTTCATTGTTTGTTTCTGGTAATTGGTTTAGTCTCCTTATTCCATTTAAATGTTCAGATTCTATTTCTTTTATTTCTTTTTCTCTTTTTTCAACTTCTTCTGAAATTTGTGCTAATTCCCTTTTTTCTTTTTCCCAATTTGTATGATTTGCACTACTTAATTTTCTCTGAGTATCCCAAACTTGTTCTTTTCCAGAATCTAAATCAAATTTAATTTCATGTTTAATTTCTTGAACTTCTCCAGTGTTTTGATTAACTATTCTCATGGATCTTACACCTAAGTTATCCTCATAATTTTCTAGAACTTCATTTCCATCCTTTATTATTGGCTTTCCATTTTTATCTCTTTTAATTCTCTGTAAACCTTTTTCATAAATAATACCTTTTGTTTCTGGAGAAGTTGCATGAATAACTACTGGAACTGAATCATAGTTTCCATCTTTGTCTTTTCCTTTTGATAATAGATGTGCCCTTTCTAAAACTGTTTTTAAGAATTGTTCATTGTATCTTCTTTTAGTTTCTGTCCATATCCTTCCTTGTTCAAATCCTCCTGCATCAAATCCAACTACGGGAGCATGAAGTGAGACTCCAACATCAGCTAACTTTGCCCATTCGGAAATAGTTTTCAGATGTTGTTTTGGAATGCTTTCAAATGTTTCTACTTGTAATGCACCAATCTCGATATTCTTTACACCTTCATTTATTTTTTTTCCAAATTCCTGTAATTGAGAAGGTACTGAAGGATTAGTTTGAGTTCCTAACCTAAATGAATGAAGTTTGTACTTTGGTTCCATTACATCTTCATAACTACCGTGAAAGTCCATAAGAATAAATTAAAAAAAGAAGTTTATAAATGTTAACATTC
>JAGVXZ010000001.1 GCA_018303515.1 Candidatus Woesearchaeota archaeon
TGTTAACTGGAACACTAATAGTGGAGATATTACATTAGACTTAGATCAGGATTTAGTAATTTATTTTGAAATTAATAATAATGAATTAACTTACTTAGGACATTCAGATGGTGCATCCACTACAACTAATGATATTAAATTCGGTTCTTTGGACATCTCTTCTTACAATGAAAATTTAAGATTAAAAGAAGGAATTATAATTGAAGACCCTGAATCACATTTAAAATCTGATAAAATAATTCTAAGGATTCCACAAGATATCAATGATTTTAAAGCAATAATTTCAATACAAACTCAAACAATTGAAAACAATGATTGTACAATCGAAACAGTTAATATTGTAAGATCGAGAATGTACACAGATGATAAAAATCAAATTTTAATTGGAACAGACAGTTTAGCAGATAGATATCTTAGCAACAAATTATTAAATCTTTATAATAATAATCATGGTATAATCGCATTACTAGAAAAAGATGGGACAAAAATATTATTAATACTTGGCCATACACCCTCAGATCTCTATTCTGGAATAAATACTTTACTAAATAAAGAGCAGGAATTAAACGGTGAGGTTATTATATTCTAGTATCATCATCAGTAACATTTCTTTGATCATAACTAATTGCTTCATAATCTCCTTTATTTATTTCATCCCCATACTTTTTATTTTTTTTAGTCTCATAAGTTCCATTTAAATTCTGTTTGTAAATATTATCTTTGGGATAATCTTTTTCATCATCCTTTTCTCTTCTTATATCAAGTTCATTATCTATTAAATCCTCGTTAATAAGATTTGATAATTCTTTTTCTACGACCTTGACAAGATTACTCTCACTCAGATTTTTAGTCTCTTCAAACCTATGATCCTCAACAAGTAGATTATTTTCATCATTTGATTCTTTTATTTTTTTTAGAACTTCTATAAAAGCTTCAATATCTTCTTGAGTTATTTCAGATTTTTTTACCATCTTAATTTCCTGAAAAGAGTATATTACTTTTTGATAATAAAACTTATAAGGCTTGTGAAATGGTCTAAATTAATTTCAAATGCAATGATGGTATGTTTATCTCAAATGTAATCAAATACTAATATTTAGATATAATATCTTCTTTATATTGTTACTAATAATTTTTAATCATCATTTCTAGTAAAACTTGCAACTATCCCTAATTGGGGGACCTTATTTCTTGTATATTTTCTTATTGCAAAGCGATTGATTGTTCTGTCTATTCTTTCTTTAGTCTCAATGGGTAATTCCTCAATTCTAGATCTCAAATAGGTAAAACTTCCATAATCAGAATCAATAAAAACTCCAAATGGTTTTTCACCATAATAAACTAATAGAGAATCAGGATATCTTATTGATGATGCAAAACTAATTCCTTCAATCCTAGCTAAATCATAAAAAAAGTTTCCCTTTCTTCTTTCAGTTCTTTCTTCTCTTAATTTCATTCTAATATTAGATGGCCCGTAGGGGACTATCAAGATCTTATCCTAGAAAATCTAAGACAATAAATCTATTTGAACCCCCGACCCCTTGGTTAAGAGCCAAGTGCTCTAGCCAAGCTGAGCTAACGAGCCATATAAAGTTGGAATCAGAATTCTTTTTAAAAAGTTAACTAATTAGTGAGCTGTAAAGTAAACGTTACCTCACGTTACTAAATCTGGACTTTATTATGAATTAAACTATCTATTACTCTCTAAAGAATATAAAAATGTACACCTTGTAACCATAAATCTTGATTATCAAATTGGAATGGATATATCTTCTAGTATTATTGCAGATAAATTTTAGGAAGTCTATAAACAACCGCGTGAAGAATGGGATACAGGAGTCAATCTGAGATTATTATAAATTAGCGAGGATTGGATTTGAACCAATGACCTCCGGGTTATGAGCCCGACGGGCACTCCTAGCTGCCCCACCTCGCTATCTAAATCTACACAAACCCACACTATTTATAAGGTTTTTGGGAATTTACCCTGTTTAATGAAAGAGGAAATTAATCTAAAAGAGTTAAGCAATATAAAAGAGAACATATTAAAAGAAATTAAACCTAAAAATAAAATTGAATTAAAAAAAATAAAATTAATTGCAGGTTTTGATTTAGTATTTTTTAAAGAAGAAATTCTATGCGCAGGTATTCTAATCGATTTTAAAACAAAAGAAATGATTGAAACTCAAATTACTAAAAATGAAATTCCATTTAATTATCACTCAGAGCTTATTGCATTTAGAGAAGGTCCATCTATCTTAAACACTTTAAATCAATTTTCTAAAAAACCAGATATACTAATGATTGAAGGTAATGGACTGATTAATAAAAAAATATTAGGTTTACCAACTTACGTAGGAGTATTATCTAACATTCCAACAATAGGAGTTTCAAAAAAATTAATATTTGGAAAATTAGAAGTTGATAAAATATTATTTGAAAACAAACAAGTTGGTTATGCAATAAAAACTAAAGATTATGCAAATCCAATTTATGTAATTCCAGGAAATGATATCTCATTTGAAAATGCAAAAATAATTACAGAAATGTTATGTCTTGGTAATAAAATGCCTATGCCAATACACAAGGCTCATTCAATTCTAATAAAAGAAAAAAAATCATTTAACTCTCTTTAACTCTGGAAGTGGGCATGCAGAAATTGCACACTGTGCTTTAAACCAGTTAAAAAATTCTTCTTCATATCCATTTTTATAAAATTTATTAATATTTTTTGCATAAAGAACTGCATTCCTAGGTCCTTCTAATCCGGGATAATCCAACAATTCCATTCCTAAATTTGGATTTCCATTTTCAGGAAGATCATAAAAAGGCTCTGCTCTATACAAACAGTCTTCAGCTCTTTTATCTATCCTAATTGGATCTTCTGTAAATCCTAAATACCCCCTCCTAAATTTATACCCTAATTCATCATTTACTAATCTTGGTAAAACATTAATCAAAAATCCCCAATAATCAGAAAAATCTAATTTTAAATCTAAAATATGTGGTCTTCCATTATGCTCAGCAATCACATCATCAAGATCACTTAGTTCTCTCATCATTCCCCTTTCATCATACAATTTAAATTTAGAAAAAGGTAAAACTCCTTGCCTTTCACATAACTCAAAATAATGCTTCCTTGATATTGCAACTGCCTCGGGACTAGGATCTACAGGCACATTAAATGGATCTGGTGAAATAGATCTTAGTTCCCCAGTAATTTTCTCTTGTAAAGGTAAACTTAAATCACTTGCAACGAAAAATAATCTTGCATGCAAAGGTTCTGTCGTTATTGATTTTAAAAAATCTGTTGAACTTAATCCTCTAAAATAATTGTATACAAATCTTGCACTTCTTGAAGTTTTAGGTTTTGGTTCACCTGTAACTTTATCAATTAAATCCATAACAGGTTTAGGTGTTATAGTCCTCATAAATACTGTTAAAGCTCTTGCTGGATTTCCCATTTTATTCTACCACCCCTTTTATTGTTTTCATCCATAATACAACCCTTCCAAGTTCAGAACCACCTAATTTTTCTGTAGATTTCACATCTAACACTGCATTATTTGGTCCACAAGGTGTATTACTGATAATCATTTTAACATCATATGGTGCATCTTTACGTGAATAATTTAATACTCCATTTCTCATCACATATCCAAATTCTTCAAGCTCTGGTAAAAAATTATTTTTAAATTTACTATATTTCAATCCCTGAATATCCACGTGTACTCTATAAGGAATTAATTCTCCCTTTACCCACTTTGTTCCATAACTCAGCATAATCTCCTCTGGAACATATAGAGTAGAAGGTTCATTCAATGGACTATCATCTTTTCCAGTATAAATCCTGGTAGAGAAAGGGAGAATACCTAATCTTACAGCTCTTTCTGCTTCATCACCATAACTTCTTTTATAAATTTCAATTGCATCCCTATTTTCTTCAATTACTCTATTATATCTATCTTCAATATCTTCAACAGGAGGTTTTAGACTCTCAACATTTTTTTGTGCTTCATAACTTTCTCTTCTTTTTTCTTTAAGCTCATCTTGAAAATTAACAAGGCTTCTTCTCAATTTCTTAATTCTTTGTTCAACACCTTTTATTTCATCCTCATCAGTATTTATAAGACTTTTTTCAAATTCACCTAACTCTTCTTGGCAACCAATAATCCTTTGTGATAAATCAATTATTTCTTCAGTCAAACGAGTTGAATTATAAACATAACCTGATCTTTCATTAATAAAATTCTCGTAAGCCCTAATAATTTCTAAATCATTTGGAGGTATTTCTATTTTTTTTAAAGGGCTTACGTCCCTTGCAAGAAATTCTAAATCTAAATGTACTGGAACAATAGGAGTTTCCTTTACAAATGTTAATTCATTTATTCCTAACGGATTTCTAAAAAAATTTACATCTATTCTTTCATCTAAAGCAGGAGCAGGTTTATTAAACCTTGAAAAAAATTCACTTCTTTTTGGTAAAGCCATAAAAAGTATAGAATAACACTTACTTATAAAGATTTCTATTAATAACTATCACTATCATAAATTATTTAATTGAAATAAGGGTATGATCATACACAAATGTTTTATTTAAAAATTTCTCAGTTACCCACATTGCGGTCTTAGCATGATCATTAATATTAGATGTCAAAATCTTTCCACCTAACATTCCAAGTAATGGAATTAAATTATCTACCATATTAGTATCAACACATCCAATTGATTTCAGTTCATAATCTAACTCTTTTGCACATTCCTCCCCAACCACCTCAGCTTTCTTTCCTATTGCCCCTAATTTATCAGTTCCAATTATAGTTTTTTCAAATTCAGAAAATAAAGTTATTGTACTTCCTGAAGAAAAACTTTTCACATATTTTTTTTGCAACCATTGAATGTTTCTTCCTAATCCAATTCCTCTTACAGCACCATGACATTGTCTTCTTACAACGTCAGCCTTTTGTAAAGTATCTGAAGCTAAACAAATTCCATTAATAGCTTTTAAAAT
>JAGVXZ010000002.1 GCA_018303515.1 Candidatus Woesearchaeota archaeon
TTTTTATTACACATTGAACAATGTTCGTTGCATCTCTTAAAACAATAAATTTTAATTTTGCAGAACCTCTTTCTCTATATACCCAGCCTCTAATTGAGACTTTTCCACTCTCTTTTTTTATTGCTTCCTGAATTTGTAAATATTCCATTAAGGATAAGAGATTAAAAAGGGTATAAAAAGATTATTATTCAGTTATATCATGTGTAATACTATGAAATAAAGTTAGGTAATCTTTAGATTGCATTGAAATAGAAACACATAAATCCCCTGCATTGAAATTAATTATTTCCTGTTCTTTAACTGAATTATCCACTAAAGTTGGTAAGTTAAATATTAATCCAAAGGGTGGAACTGCACCAGGTTTTAATTCTGTTAATTCAAATAATTCTTCTGCAGTTGCAAATCTTGATTTCTTTTTTTGTAATAAAGATTGTAATTTTTTATGTGACAATCTTTTTGATGCAGAAATTGCACAGATTAAAAACTTATTTTCTGCTTTTATTACTAATGCCTTAACACCTGAATCTAAAGAACAATTTCTTACTCTTGCTGAATCTTCTGACGTTGGTGTAGGTTCATGTTTAAAAACTTTATAATCTAATTTTTTTTCTTCTAAAAGTTGAATAATCTTTTCAAAGGGGATCATTTTAATTTTAAGCCTAAAGCATCTAATTGATCTTTATCAACTGTTGATGGGGATTCCATCATTACATCTTTTGCAAATTTATTTTTAGGAAATGCAATAACTTCTCTTATTGAATCTGATTTTGTTGCTAATGCTACTAATCTGTCTATTCCAATTGCAAATCCTGCATGTGGTGGTGCGAATTTTAATGCATCCAAGAAAAATCCAAATTTAATCCTTGCCTCTTCTTTCGTCAGTTGTAAAATCTCAAAGATTTTATTTTGTAATTTTTGATCTGAGATTCTTACTGAACCTGAACCTAACTCCCATCCATTTAAAACTAAATCATAAGATCTTGATCTAATATCAAAAGATTTTCCTAATTTATCTACATCTTCCTTATGAATGCCCGTAAATGGATGATGACAGCTTACATATTTTTTCTCTTCTTTATTATATTCAAATAATGGAAATTCTGTCACCCATAAGAATTTGAACTCTTCATCTTTCCTTAAATCTGGTTTGTCAGTTTTATATTTTTCCATTGCTTCTTTATAAGAAATTCTTTCAAAAGGGATTTCTAAATCTATGTTAAGAGCTTGTTTCCAAACATGTTTTAACATTTTTTCAAAAGTGGAAAAAATATCTTCTTCAGTAACAAAACTCATCTCTAAATCTAATTGTGTAAATTCAGGTTGTCTATCTGCTCTTAGATCTTCATCTCTAAAACATCTTGCAATTTGGAAATATCTATCATAACCCGCAATCATTAACAGTTGTTTAAATAATTGTGGTGATTGTGGTAATGCATAAAAATTACCTTTATTCACCCTTGATGGAACTAAATAATCTCTTGCACCTTCAGGAGTTGATTTTGCTAAAATTGGAGTCTCTATTTCTAAGAAATTATTTAAATCTAAAAAGTCTCTTATTGCTAAAATAAGTTTATGTCTTAACACTAAATTTTTTTGTAAATTTTCCATTCTAAGATCTAAATATCTATATTTTAATCTTGTATCTTCAGTTGCTTTTCCATCCAATTGTAATGGAAGTTCAGGAACGTTATTGATTATATTTAATTTTTCCACAACCACTTCAATTTCACCAGTAAGGATTCTTTTATTTATTAAATCTTCAGGCCTTAGTACGACTTTACCTTCAACTTGAATAACTGATTCTTTTCTTATTTCTTCTAAATTTTCTCTTATTTGTCCCTTGAAAACTAATTGTGTATTTCCATATCTATCTCTTAAATTCATAAATCCTATTTTACCATGTGGTCTTATAGAATCTACAAAACCAATTAATCTCACTTCGTAATTTTTATGTTTTGAGTTTAATTCCCCACATGTGTGAGTTCTATATGAAGTTTTCATTGTTTAGTAGGTTTAAGTTTTATCTTATAAAACTTCTGTTTTAATTCTCTATAAATTTAATAAGAAGAGCATTTTGTAAATAAAACTACTTCATAAGTTTCAAATATTTCTTTAAAACTTTATTTAGAATTAGATTCCCTTTTAATTCTTCGATCAATAAACTCTTTAACTTGGTTTGAAACTTTTGGAATGTATTTTGAAACTGGCCACAAGTTTGTATCTCTTATCTTATTACCCCATTTTTCATAGAAGATTTTATAATTTAAAGGTTCACGTTCTAGTTTATTTGTTCTTTCAGGGTATCCAATGCAAACCAATGCTTGTGGATCTTGAAATTCAACATTTAAAATCTCTTTTAATTTTTCTTCATTAAATTTTCCGATCCAAGTGCTTCCTAATCCTAAATCATGAGCTTTCAATAACATGTTCTGTATTGCTGCTGCACAATTTTGAATTCCATAAAAATCTGCCTTATCACCAAAAAGAGTTTTTAATTTCAAATTATCAGAAAAAACTGCAATAACTACGGGAGATTCTTCAATCAGTTTTTGATTATCACAAATTGAAACTAAAGATTTCTTTGTCTTTTTATCAGTAATTATTATAAATCTCCAATTTTGAGAATTCCCTGTAGAGGGAGCATGGTCTGCAGCATCTAATATTTTCAAAATTTTTTCAAAAGTTACAGAACGAGAAAAGAATTTTTTAACGGTTCTCCTTCCTTTAATTATTTCATCAATATTCATATTTCCAAAAGGTTTTTAATAGTTCTAGAGATTATAACTTTATGGATTATTTAAAATTAACTCAATATTATGCAAGGTTAGAAAATTCTCCAAAAAGATTAGAAAAAACAGGAATTGTTAGAGAATTACTCTCCTTGTGCTCTAAAAGAGATCTTCCATTAATAATGAGATTATTATTAGGTAAAGTTTTCTTGCAAACGTCTGAAGAAAAAACAGGTGTAAGTACAAAATTGGTAATAAAAGCGTTGTCATCAGTCACAGGAATTTCAACTTATGTTATTGAAAAAGAGTGGATTAAAATTGGAGATTTAGGGATTGTTGCAGAGAAATTAACTCACGAAAAAAAACAAAGTACTTTATTTTCAAAGAGTCTAACCTTAAAAAATGTTTTTGAAAATATTAGTGATCTTTCAAACAAAGAAGGGAAAGGTGCCGTAGAACAAAAAATTGCACTAATGAAAGAATTATTATCTTCTGGTTCACCAATAGAAAATAAATATTTAGTAAGATTATTTTTAGAAGATCTAAGAATTGGTGTGGGAGAGTCTGTAATAAGAGATGCAATAGTCTGGAACCACCATAATGTTAATTATTCTGAAGGAAAAATAAATCCGGAATCCAGAGAAAAGTATAATGAAATGGTTGAGGCTGTACAACAAGCTTATGATTTAACAAATGATTTTGTATTAGTACTTGAAACTATAAAAGAAAAGGGATTTGCTGGATTAGAGAAACTGAGTTTAGTTCCAGGAATACCAATTAATCCAATGTTAGCAATTAAAGCAAATGATGAGAAAGAAGCTGTAGATTCTGTAGGATTACCCTGTTTAATTGATTATAAATTGGATGGGTTTAGGGTAGAAGTACATTTTGATGGAAAAAAATATAAATTGTTTACAAGAAAGTTAGAAGATGTTACAAAACAATTTCCTGAAGTTGTTGAAGTTATAAAAGAAAAAATAAAGGCTAATAATTACGTATTAGATGCAGAGATTATAGGTCTAGATTTAAAAACAGAAAAACATTTACCATTTCAAAAAATCTCCCAAAGAATAAAAAGAAAATATAAAATTGAAGAGATGATTAAAAAATTACCTGTAGAGTTACAAGTTTTTGATTTATTATATTGGAATAGTAAAAGTTTGACTAATTTAACACAAAAAGAAAGGCGGGAATTATTAACAAAGGTTATTCCCAAAGTAAAGAATAAATTAACTTATGTTACTGGGATGGTTGCAAAAAATATAGAAGAAATAAAACAATTTTATAAAAATGCTTTAGAATTAGGACATGAAGGAATAATGGTAAAAAACTTATCAAAACATTATACTTGTGGGCGAAAAGTTGGAGGATGGATTAAATTAAAACCTACCTTGGAAAATTTAGATTTAGTTATTGTTAAAGCTGAATGGGGGACAGGAAAGAGAGGAAGTTGGTTATCATCTTTTACAGTTGCATGTAAATCAGGAAATGAGTTTTATGAGGTAGGAAAAGTAAGTACCGGAGCAAAGGAAAAATCTAAAGGTTTAAGTTATGAAGAACTAACTGGATTATTGAAACCATTAATTATTAAAGAAAATGGAAAGGAAGTTGAAGTTCATCCTAAAATAATTATTGAAGTTGCTTATGAAGAAATACAAAAATCAAACACCTATAATTCTGGTTATGGATTAAGGTTTCCAAGATTAATAAGATTAAGAGAAGATAAACCATTAAATGAGATTGCAAGAATAAATGATATCAAACACATTTTTGAAACACAAAAATCTAGAAATAAAATTACTTAAAGGTAATGAAAAAACTTAAAACAATTGTAAAAGAATAACAAACTTTAAATACAAAAAGATTACTACTTAATGTTATGACAATCATTTATCATAAAAAGAGAGTGATAAAAAGGGGCTGGTTTTAGAATGATACTTAAGGATGAATTTTTAGGAAAATTAAGAAGAAGTTTTGGTTTAAACTTATATGAAGTTCGAGTTTGGACTGCTTTACTTTCAAGAGGTGTTTCAACTGCAGGGGAACTTTCTGAAATAGGTGGAGTTCCAAGGTCAAGAGCATATGATGTTTTAGAATCTTTAGAGAAAAAAGGTTTCATTACAATGAAGTTAGGAAAACCAATCAAATATTTAGCAGTTGAGCCTTCAGAAGTTGTGGAGAGAGTTAAAAAATTAGTAAAGAATGATGCAGATGAAAATTTGAATAAGTTAGAAGCCTTAAAAGAAAGTGAAGCTTTACAAGAGTTAAATAGATTACATA
>JAGVXZ010000038.1 GCA_018303515.1 Candidatus Woesearchaeota archaeon
CTAGTGAGACTAATATTACACTTGAGAAGATATAGATTGTTATTGACATTAAGAGATTTAATTTAAGTTCTAGTTATAAAGTTTTTGAGTTTCAAATGTCAAAAGTTAATTAATCAAAAAGAAAAAAAGATTTATTCTACGATTAAATTTCCTTTCATACCTTCAAACCTATGGCCACCAACACTACAATAATATTCAAAAGTACCTTTCTTGTCAGCAATGAACTCAACTGAACTAGATTCACCAGCTTTTACTTGTTTTGTAGCAACATTAAATTCATCTAGAACCCAGTTATGGAGACCAGCAGTGTTTGTAAATTTAATTATAACTTTATCTCCTTCTTTTACTTTTAATTCTGGAGATTCTTTTCCATCAAGAACAAATTTATAATTTTCTCCTGTTAAAGTGAATACTTTCTCTGGAATATTGTTTGCAGCTATAGTTTCTGTATCCTTAATTTCTTCTGGAGCTGTTTCTGTACTTGTACAACCTAGAACTGTGAGAATTAAAATTAAGATTAATATTTTTTTAAACACCATTTATCTTTACCTCCTAAAAAGATTGAAAATATGATAAAAGCAAGAATAAAATCTCTTACCCTTATAATCTAACGTGAATACACTGATAAATAAATGTACCGATAATATTAAAGATCTAATTCTTGGGAATATTCCAGTTAAAAAATTGATTAATTCCAAACTATAGGAAGAGTAAACTTAGGGAGATTCTTATTAAAATTCCTGAATCTTCTAAAGTCTTCATAAATTTTTAATTTTATTTTGTTTTAAAAAAGTTTTATTTTTTGTTTCTAAAATATACTTGCATTTAGGAGATAAAATAAAAGGCTGAAAGGGATAACATCTTTTGAAACTAATTAATTCTTTGTTCTTATTATAAAATAAAATATAAATTGGATAAAAAACAAATAACATATGTAAAGTTACTCTTTTTTCTTTGTTCAGAACAAACAATATATCTTTAGGTGGCTGGAACATTAATCCAAGAAATTGTCTCAAAAAAGATTTTGCAATTATCATAGATGTTTTTATGTTTCTTTCTTTATAAAGATTAGTTACATTGGTGAAGGAGAGTTTAATAAGTTGCTTTATCTAGATTTTAACAAATACATTTATAAATTAACCATTTCTTCAGTATTTTAAGATTAAGGAGATTATATGGTGGAAGTTAAAACAAAGCAACCTGAAGTTAATATAGGATTAGTTGGTCATGTTGATCATGGAAAAACTTCATTATTACAAGCAATATCAGGAAAATGGGCTGATACTCATTCTGAAGAATTAAAAAAGGGAATTACAATCAAATTAGGGTATGCTGATGTTAATCTTTATGAAAATAAAGGGAAAATAAGTACTTCCGAAGGGAAATATCTAAGGACCATTAGTTTTATTGATGCGCCAGGACATGAGACTTTAATGGCAACAATGCTCTCTGGTGCTGCAATTATGGATGGAGCATTGTTAATGATTTCTGTAAATGAAGAATGTCCACAACCCCAAACAAAAGAACATTTAATGGCGTTAGATCTAATTGGAATTAGAAGTATTATAATAATTCAAAATAAAGTAGATTTGGTTTCAAAAGAAAAGGCATTGGAAAATTATAAAAAAATAAAAGAATTTGTGAGGGGTACAGTTGCAGAAAATGCACCTATAATTCCAATTTCTGCACAACATAAAGTAAATATTGATTTAGTATTGGAAGCAATAGAAAAAAACATTCCAACACCAAAAAGAAATGAGAAACAAGAATTAATGATGTTAATTGCAAGGTCTTTTGATATTAACAAACCGGGAACTAAAATAAATAATTTAGTTGGTGGCGTTGTTGGTGGAACAATAAAACAAGGTGTTCTTAAATTAAATGAAAAGGTTATAATATGTCCTGGTAGAAAAATCTTAGAAAAAAATGTTAATGTATGGGTTCCAATTGAAACTGAAATTGTTACAATTAAAACTGGTGGACAAATAGTTCAATCAGTTGGGCCTGGTGGGTCTATTGCAGTATTAACTAAATTAGATCCAGCGATAGTAAAATCAGATCAATTAACAGGTAATATAGTCTGTTTACCAGATAAACAACCCCCAATAATTTATGATTTGGTTTTTGCATCTTTATTATTAAAAGAAGTTGTTGGAGTTAAAAAAAATACAAACGTAGAACCTATTAAATTAGGTGAACCTTTAATGCTTAATGTAAATTCTGCAACTACTGCTGGAATTGTTAATAAGGTAGAAAAGGATAAGGTATTTGTAAAACTTAAAGTCCCTGTGTGTGCAGAGTATGGTTCTAAGATTGCAATTTCAAGACACATGGGTGGAAGATGGAGACTAATCGGTACTGGAATAATCTTAAAAGAATAAGTTTTGTTTTAAAGTATAAATTTTAGAGGTTATTATTTCTCCCAGAAGTAAATTCTTATGATTATATTTTCAGGGTTTTCTTCTAATATTTCGTCATCAGTAATATCTTCTTTGCTTAAGAAAACAGATTTTGTATAAATATCTTTAGATGGTAAAGTGGACGTAAACTCATCTTTTTGAATACCATCCGCATTAAACTCTTTACCAAAGTAATTGTTATTACAAGTATCCATTTCATTTTCCTCACAGATTGTAAAGGCATATGTCCATGGAGTAAATGATGGTAGCGTGGAACTTATCTTATCATTAACTATTACTGCATTTATAGAAAGAACTCCATTTCTAAAATCTGAATTTTGTTGTATTGCTTTTAAAATTTCATTAGCAGTATTTTCTAATTCATGTGGTGCTTTACCGTCAGGCAGTTTGTTTTTTGGTAATAAGAAAATTATTGCAGTAAAAATTATAACAAGAGCAATTACAGCTTCCAATGTTCTAATATATCCTTTCTTATTCATCTTACCATACCTGTAAACTTACTGTTGCTGGAACTAATATAGCATCGTGATTTAAAACTTGTACGTTAAATGTTCTTGTGTAAACGTTTGCTTCTAATGGTGGTTCTCCACCACTTATTGTTAAAGTTCCATCTGGATTATTTTCTCCTAGATCGTAAACTACTATTTTAAAATCTTTTGAATCTGGAAATCCCCATAAATCTTTAATACAATTGTAATTACTTCCACAGTTTTCTATAGTTGAGTCTAAATTCAAACCTGTTAATGTTTCTTGAGCACCGAGAGTATAACTGAAAGCACAACCTGTATTATCTTGATCTTGATCTTCTACAGATTCACATGCGTCAAGACTATCCACCTCATTACATCCTAAACTATCATCCTCATCAAGATAAGGACCTTTATTTATTTCTTCAAGTGAAGAAATAACTAAGAAATTTGCTTTTCTATCACCATCAACATTTACACAAAATTTAGGACCATCATCATATGAAAGTGGAACGCTATAGCTTCTTAAATTGTCTATATTAACTCTTGAATGTAAACCATTTTCTCCATTATTTCCTCCATTATGTTTCTCCTTTCTATTAATTCTATTCTCATCATTAGCATCATTATACCTTTGATTATTTTGATTACTAGAAGCTGAAAAGAAAACTTCAATTTTATTTCTGTCATCTGAAACTAATGGAAAATCCTCCTCAATGTTACCATTTACAAAATCTCCTTTTAATGTAACGTATGCAGTTTCACTTCCTTGTATTAGAAAACTGAAAGTACCAGTCCCTTGATCCTTAACTTGTACTCCTTCTAGAAATACGGGTTGTTTAGTAATTTGCCACATTGCACTTTTTGTAAAATCTTTATCATTAAGATAATTCTCTTCTAAGATATCAAGTAATGTAAGACCTAAAAATACCAGAAAAATTCCAATTCCAATTATCCAATCTATGTGATCAGTTATCCCTTTTTTGTCCATCTTTTATAATTTATTCGTAATGGCATTAATAAAACTAACGATTCGAAAATGCCTGACATAGTACTCATAATTAAGTATGAAGAAAGTACCATAATCACAGAGTGTTTTATTCCAACTTTATATTTTCCTTCAGAGAATTTTCCAATTAGTAATCCTGCAAAAAATCCCTGTATTACTATTGTTGCAAGAAATATGCTACCCATGTCTTGTGCAGAGCCACCAGCACCAAGTCCTGAACCTGAAAGAGTTTGTGAAATTTCTGCGGAAATACCACTTAATTTTGGGATTAAATATAATTGCATTACCAACATAATAGCAATAAAAACAAAAAAGATAATATAACCTTGTACCATTTGACTGTAAGAATTTGTTTTTTGGTCTTCTTTTATTTTTTTAATCTCTAATACTGCCTGAGTAACTGCCTCAAGAACTGATGCAATATCACCACCACTTTTTTCTGCTTGAGTAACTATTGAAATTGATCTTGTAATTACATCATTGCCTGCATCTTTAGAAAATATTTCTAAGGCATCGTGTAATGAATAACCCCATTGTAATTGGTTTGATAATTTTTTTACAAAGGGCGTTAATGCACCAAAGTCTGATTGTGAAATTTGAATAATTGCTTGGGGAAGACTTACACCTGATCTTACAACTTCAACTAAAGACCTTACAAACTCTAAAAACTTTTCTTCGATTTCTTTTTGCCGATTATTTTCTTTAAGAAAATCTAAGAAAAAGAAGAAAGTGCCAAAGAGTAGTGCAATGACCAATATTGGACTGAAATACCATACTTTGGGACCAATTGGAGATCTGAAACTAAAGAAAAAAATAATGTCAGAGATTAAGATAAGACTACCTAAAATAATTCCTGCAATATGTTTTGGTTTTACTACTATTCTCATAAGTCTGGTTGTGAAACTTTAAGGAATCCCATGAAGCCAAGATTCATTAAAGGAATAAGACCATAAATTCCTAAAATTGATAATGTCTTAGCATCAAAACCTCCAAGTTGCCCTCCTATTGAATTTATTATTGCTAAAGTAACAATTAGTAATAAAGGTGCTGCAATTAAAATTGCAGTGTAAACATCAGAAAATGTTGCTAAAGCTTCTACCTGTTTCTTTTTTCTCTGTTGATAGTCCCTTAATGCATCTTTAGATTTTTCATTCAAATAGTTTTTTAGACTTCCACCTGTATCAACGGTTGTAATAATACCTTCGAAAACTTCTTTTAATTCTTTTGAAGGTGTAGTTTGAGATGCTCTTTTCAACGCACCGGATAAATTATAACCAAATAAATTTACATAATTAAGAATCTTTTTTGTTTCTTTTTTTAACTCTTTATATTCTTCAGAATCTGCAATGAGTTCAAACATACTTATTGGGTTTGCACCAGAACCTGCAACTGCAGCCATATGGACAAGTGCAAATGGTAGTTCGTTTTTAATATTTCTTGATCTTTGTGTAATAAGACTCCCAGGATAGAAGTAAAATCCAAAGAAAGTTAAAACTGTTGAAACTATTGAGATTAAAGTAATTATTAAGAAATTTAATTTAAATGAGAAATTAAGAACTGAAAAAAAAATAAGTAAAGATGGAAATGCAATTAAAGTGAAAAGAAGCATTAAACTAACGTAAGTAGTAGATAACATACTAATGTTGACCTTATTTATATGTTGAAATAAAGGACCAAATACTTTAGGATATTTTGCCAATAAATTAAGGCTGTGTTTTTTCATATATTTGTTAGCAAACTCTCCATAAGGGTTTGGTTTGTAAATTGTATAATCTTCTTTTTTTTCAAAATGTGCTTTTCTTTCTTTTTCACTCCTTTTTATATATTCTTTAATGTCATATTGTGTTAACTTTAAGTCTGAAAGAATTTTCTTTTTTTGTTTTTTATTTAAGTTTTGGAACGTTTCTGATTCGAATGACTTAGGTAAAATGATTTTTTCTTGTACTACAAGTTGAAGGGTTTCTTTAGGTGGTTCTTGAATTTTTTGTGGTAAAGGAATTTTTGGAATTTCAAGTTGAGGTTTTGGAATTTCAAGCTGTGGCTTTATTAAAGGTTTAGAAATTGGTTTTGGGCTTACTAAATATGTTAATTTGGAGTTAAGCTGTTTAAGTTTTAAGTTTAACTCTTTTATTTTATTTTCTATAGCAGGAATTTGAGATTTATCACCTAATCCTTTTTTTAATTTTAAAAGATATAATTGGTAAGATTCAAGTTGTTTTAAGATTACAAGCATATTTTTTGGAATTTCAGTTATCATTTTCTAATAATTTATTTATTGAAGTTGTTAAGAATAAAATTTGATTTTTTAATGTAAATTTTTTTTTAAGTTCTGTTTCTTTAGAGTACTGATTACATACATCCTGTAAAATTTCAATATTGTGTCTTAACATATCTAAACTCATTTTATTCCAAATTTCCTTAAAACACTCTCGGGATCTTTATAATATTTGTGTATTATTTTTTGCACTTCTTTAAATCCAGCAATCTTTTTTTTATATAAAGTATCAAGTAGTATTGTTCTTCTCTTTAATTCAGTTAATAATTCCCCTGTATTTTTACCAAATTGTATTGATATATCGTAGATTGCTTTGGATTTTGAATTGAAATGGAATTTGTTTGTTCTTGGATCCCACTTTATTACATTATTTGTTCTAACACCAGCCAGGTTTTCTTTTACTTCTAATAATTCATCAACAGAAGATAATTTCCTTGCAGGTTTTCCTTTAACCATTGTTTGTTTCATAACACATACTGCTGATAAACCTTCAATTAAAGATCCGGATAAACTTATTGGAGGTGTTTGAAGTCTTCTTACCATTGTTTCTGCAGATTCTGCGTGCATTGTACCATATGAAGGATGTCCACTACTGATTCCCTGCATTAATACAAACGCTTCTTTACCCCTAATCTCACCTACAATAATATAATCAGGTCTTTGTCTAAATGCTTCTTTAAGTAAATCAAATAATGAAACTTCACCATATCTTTCTCCAGCTAAATTTGATAATCCAACTCCTGCTCTTGCAACAGAAGGCAACCAGTTCTCATGTTCTAAAGCTAATTCTCTTGTGTCTTCAATTGAAACTATTCTATCTTGAGGAGGTAAAAAAAATGCAATACAATTTAAGAATGATGTTTTTCCACTACCTGTTCCACCTATTACCATGAAACTCCTCTCATGTTCAATTAACATCCAGATATATGCAAGTGCTTCTGCTGAAACAGTTCCTTTCTCCATAAGTTGTATTGGACTCCATGGCTCTTTTGTAAATTTCCTTATTGTGAATGATGGACCTTTGGATGTAATATCTTGTGTATATGTTGCATTTACCCTACTTCCATCAGGTAAACTTGAATCTAATAATGGCTCTGCGTATGAAACATGTTTTCCACTTTTTTGTGCTAATTTCTCTACAAAACTTGCTAATTGCGGAATATTATCATAGTTTAAAGAGGTTCTTATATTTCTAAACTTTCTGTGAACAATATAAACAGGAGATTTAATACCATTACATTCAACATCCTCTATGTAATAATCGTTCATTAGTGGTTCAAGTTCATTTAAACCTACAAAGTCTCTATAAATATAATAGATTAATTTTAAGAATGAAGATTTTGTAACTTCAATTGATAATTCTGTCATTAAAACTCTTACATTTTTTTCTAAATATAATAAAATAGTATCCGGATTTTTTACATTAATGAAACTTAAATTTATTAATTCTCTTATTCCAGATTCTAATAATTTCAAGATCTTTTTTTCTTCTTGATTTAATTCTGGTTCTTCAATTTTGTAAACTAATTCAGTTTCGTTTTGATCCCAATATATATGAGCAAAACAATATGGCGGGATTAAAGGATATCTAATATTAATTTCTGATGAATCTTTGAAGTCGGGAATTTCTGGAATTCCTTGTTGTTTTTCTATTTGAAATAAGGGCTTTTCTATATCTTCTGATTTTATGGGATTAGGAGTTTTAGGTTGAAATTCTTTTATCTCTTTTTTCTCCACTTTTTTTTTTCCTCTTATCAATGCAATAATAACATAAATTATAATAAGAAAAGCTATTACAGCCGCCACAACCATTGGAACTATGTAATTTGTTTCAACCATTAAAATACCACTTCTTTTTATTAAATTTAGTTTATGAAGATTTTTAAAGGTTTAGGTTGTTTTTAGTTTTACTACTCTTTTGTTTTTGTAAAAATAAGATGGAAAAGTTTAAGATGTTCTAGTTTAGTTTAAGTTTAGATGGAGGGTTTATTTTTTATTGTAGAGGAGATAATG
>JAGVXZ010000014.1 GCA_018303515.1 Candidatus Woesearchaeota archaeon
ATATTATTAACAAAAGACTTAGAAAAACAAGAAAAAGAAATTAAATTTATACCTTTGTGGAAATGGTTATTAGAATAATGTTTTATAGTCAACTAATGAAGTAATTAGTTCTATCTTCTTGTTTGAATCTCTTTTAACTTGAAATTAATTAATTCTAAATTTGTAGTAGAGAACTATAAAAAGTTTAATGAAATAATAAATGACTTAAAATAAAAATTTGTTTATGTTATAAGGAATCATGAAAATTTAATAATGATTTACGAAACTTGGATGCCAGCATATTAAGAAATTTTAAAAGTAAATAAATAAGATTTTTTAATAAATTATCAAAAAGTTTTTAAGCCAAGAGATATTAGAAATGATAGAATGCAAAAAGAGGAGGAAAGTATAATTCTATTTATGGGAACATACCCACCAAGAGAGTGTGGAATAGCAACATTTACCAGAGACTTAACTGAGGAAGTAAACAAAAAATTACCTAAAAAATTAACAACTAAGATTCTAGCAATAAATAAAAATGGAACTAATATTTACAATTATCCTAAAGAAGTGAGGTTTCAAATAAGTGATAATGATATACAAGATTATATAGAATCTGCACATGAAATTAATTCTTTAGAAAATATTAAACTAGTTTGTATCCAACACGAATTTGGAATATTTGGAGGAGAGTATGGAGATCATTTACTGGCTTTTCTTGAAATATTAAACAAACCAGTAGTTTTAACATTCCATAGTATATTACCTGAACCAAATGAAAGACTAAAAAAAGTAACAAAAGCAATATCTGAAAAAGTCAACTCAATAGTGGTAATGACTCCAAAAGGAATTGAAATTCTAAAAGAATCCTATGAGATCACAATACCAATAGTAGTGATACCACATGGCATTCCATCTGTAGATTTTGAATCTCAGGATAGAGAAAAAGAAGATCTTGGATTAAAAAATAAAATAATTATCTCTTCATTTGGTTTAATTAGTTCAGGAAAAGGTTATGAACATGTAATTGAATCTCTACCCGAGGTAATAGAAAAATATCCTGATTTATTATACTTAATAATTGGAGAAACTCATCCAGTTGTAAGAAAAAATGAGGGTGAAGAATATAGAAATTTCCTGGAGTCAAAAGTAAGAGAACTAGATTTAGAAAAGAATGTAAAATTTTACAATAAATATTTAACACTACAGGAAATAATAAAATATCTAAAAGCGACAGATATCTATATGTCATCCGGACAAGATCCAAATCAGATAACTTCAGGAACTTTATCCTATGCTTTAGGATGTGGTAGACCGATAATTTCAACACCATTTACACATGCTAAAGATGTTCTAACAGAAGATAAAGGGATTTTAGTAAATTATGAAGAACAAAATCCATTCACACAAGCATTACTAGAATTATTGGGAAACAGTCAAAAAAGAAAGCAAATGGAAATAAACGCTTATTATTTCACTAGAAAAATGATCTGGCCAAATGTAGCAATTTCTTACAAAAATTTATTTGGAACATTCTTAGAATTACCTGAAGCACAAAAATTGCCAGAACCAAATTTATCTCATTTAGTAAACTTAACTGATAACTTTGGAATAATCCAATTTGCAAATCAAAAAACCCCCGATATAAAATCAGGCTATACACTAGATGATAATGCAAGAGCATTAATAGCTTGCTGCTTACATTTTGAAAAATTCAAAGAATTTAGAACTTTACAATTAGTAAAAACTTATTTAGATTACATAAAATATGTTCAAAAAGAGAATGGGAAACTTTACAATTATGTATATGAAGATAAAAATGTAAATTATGAAAATTGGAGTGAAGATGCGCATGGGAGAGCCTTATGGTCATTAAGTTTCTTATTTAAATCAAAATCAATTCCAAGAGATTTAAAAAAAGAAGCAGGAGAAATTTTAACAAAATCAATATGAATCTAATTCAAATGAAAAATGGCAATGGTTTGAAAAGTATTTAACTTATGCTAATTCAAAATTACCAGAGGCTTTATTTTGCACTTTTTCAATTACAAAAGAAGAGAAATACTTAAACGTGGCAATAAAATCTTTAAACTTTTTAATATCAAAAACATTTGAAAAAGGAATGTTTGTCCCTATTGGTCAAAGAGGATGGCATTATGAAGGAAAAGAAAGAGCATACTTTGATCAACAACCAATAGAAGCAGCTTACATGGTACAGACTTTATTAAAAGCATATAAAACAACAAACGATCCTAAATACAAGAAGTATTCACTAATATCATTTAATTGGTTCTTAGGAAAAAATTCATTAAATCAGGTATTATATGATGAAATGACCGGTGGTTGTTATGATGGTTTAGGAGAAAACACAATTAATCTAAATCAAGGAGCAGAATCTACTGTTTCTTTTTTATTAGCAAGATTATCTTTCGATAATAATTAAAATGTTTTCAAAAGAAATAGAAAAAGCATATAAGGATGCAATAAAAGTACTAGAAAGTTGTTCTACACCTAATGGGTTTTATGCGGCATATCCAGGTTATGATATGGTTTTTGCAAGAGATGCAATGATTATGTCTTTAGGAGCTAGTTTAGTTAATACAAAATTTAAAAAAGTTTTCAAAGATTCTTTAATGGTTTTAGCTAATTATCAATCAGAAAATGGACAAATCCCAAATGCTGTAGATATATTCAGTAAAAGAAAACCACATATTGATTATCAATCTATAGATTCAACTTTATGGTTTATTATTGGAAATTATATTTATAAACAAAGATACAACGATTCTGTTCTATTAAAAAAACAAAAAAAAAATATTGAAAAAGCATTAAATTGGTTGGCTTGTCAAGATCCTAAAGAAAATTCCATGTTAGCTCAATTACCAACATCAGACTGGCAAGATGCATTTCCACATAGATATGGTTTTACTATTCATTCACAAGTTCTTTACTACAAAGTCTTACAATTAGTTGGAAATTTAAAAAAAGCAGAGAAACTAAAAAATACAGTAAATAAAGATTCAGATACAAAGTTATGGAATTATAATTATTATTTACCATGGCGTTGGAAAAATCATAATAAATATCATGAAAAAGGAGAATGGTTTGATACTTTAGGAAACGTTCTGGCAACCATTGTTTGCATTGCAGATTCTAAACAATCAGAAAAAATACTTAATTATATTATAAAAAATAAAATAGATCAACCTTATCCGATGAAAGCTTCTGTATGGCCTCCAATAACACCAGATTCAAAAGATTGGCAAGAATATTTTTCTGATTGTGATGCAAGAACCACTTATCATTATTTAAATTCAGGAATTTGGACTTATGCTGGTGGTTTTTATGTATGTTCTCTAGTCCAACATAAAAAATTCAAATTAGCAGAAGAAAAATTACAAAAATTAGCTGAAGGTAATTTAGTTCAAAACTTCTGTGAATGGTTAGATGGAGAAACAGGCAAACCATCTCAAGGAGAAAATCAAGGTTGGAACGCTTCTTTATTTATAGCAGCATATCATTCAGTAAAAGAAAAGAAAAATGTAATTTTCTAAAGAAATTATAAGTTCAATAAATATACTTAAGAGAAGTTTGTAAAACTGGTTTTTTTCTGAAATTATAATCTCATAAGTCCAATATTTTAATCTTTTACAAAAATCCAGTTCAAAATTTTTAATTATAGAGAACTTTGAAGAATTCTATTTTTTCTCTGTAAGGTTTTAGCCTTTAGACTTAAAACCATGTAAGAACTGTTTGTTCTTACGATCTCCTATCTTTTTCTCAGTATTTTAATAGAGCTTACGCTATGGCTTTCTTGAGCAAGAAATTTAGTCTATGGATATTATATGCAAAGCATACAAATACTTGTTGAATGTTTACTCTATTGTTATTCTGTGATTTTTAATTTGTCTTTGTAATTCATTCCAGATTTCTTCAATTACATTTCCTTCTGTTAATTCTTCTCTAAATCTCTATATTGTACTATAATCTGGAATGCTCTTTGGAAACTCAAGTTAAACTGCCATCAAGAATTGAAAATTCTTGAGGTTTCCAAAAAAGAAGGGAGCTTATTTTATTTTTTTAGCTAAAATCACAAATCCTGTAGATAAAGAAGGCAGTAGTGTAAATATCGTATCTATGGGTAACAGCCATTTAGGAAAACCTGAATCAAAAATTGTTCCCTTAATGACTAATATTTCAAAATTATTATCTGTAAGCAAATCTTTAATAGCATCAATATTAAAAACCCTAATATGTCCCACAGGAGTTTCACCGCCTTTTAACTTTTTAAAAATTCCACTTCCAATAAGTTTAGACTTTGTTGAAGTTTCATAAAAAAAAGGTTGGAATCCCAAAGGAAAGATTAATCTATTAAACCACGCACAGAGATTGGGAGTAGATAAAACAATATAACCTCCTTTTTTAAGAATACGATTTGATTCAGATAAAAAGAAATCTGGACTATGAACATGTTCTATTATTTCTGCCCCATAGATAAAATCAAAACTATTTTCACTAAAAGGCCATTGCTCTTCTAAGTCTCCTTTCTTAAGATGAAAGGAGGGGTTTTTTATTTTTGCTTTTTTTAGCTGGAACTCCGACCCGTCTATTCCAAAAAGATTATTGGTTAGTTTTTTATGAGACAATTCGTGCAAAAAAGTACAATCACTACACCCAACATCTAAAAAATTAGAATTTTTATTTAGAAAAGGAAGCATTAAGTTTAAAGCAATTTTCTCGCGATGGTACAAATGTTTTTGTCTTGATTCCCATTTATCCCTATTATAATAATCTGTTTTTTGTCTCATATTCTAAAATAAATAACCCTTATTTATAAACTAGTCGTTTGAAAATCGTAAAATTCTTCTTTCTTGGTAAAAACAAGAAAAATAATCGCAAAATCTCACAATCCTATTTTGTATCCAAAAAAAGATCTGAGAAAGGAACTTTTGAACATAAAGATGTTGTATTTCCAACAGGAATAGTTTTAGATAGACAAGAAGAAGATATCTTATTATATTCTGGGGGAGGTGATGTAGTAACAACTGTAAGGAAAATATTAATTTCTGAAATTTTTAAAAAACTAGAAAAGCCTAATTAATATTCTCATCAATAATCTTATTTATCTTGGCAGCTATAAATTTATAATGAAACTTTTCCAAAGCATGTTTAGCAGCTTCCTCACCCATTTTATGTCTTAACTTAACATCATTAAATAATTTCAACAAACAATCTGCTAATTGATCTGTATTTGCTTTGTAAGCAAAAGTCTTAGGAATTGGAAAATGTATTCTTTTTTTCTTATCAAAACCCATGTGTTCATAAACCCATTCACTTTCTAATTTAATCTCATGTTCAACATCAACTAAATATCCTGTTTTCTCATGTAAAATAATATCTTTAGGGCCACCAACATTAATAGAAATTACAGGTTTACCACAAGCTTGAGCTTCTAATTGAATCATACCAAAACCTTCTAATCTGGAAGGAGCACAATAAATATCACAAGCATTTATTAAAGAAGCCATTTTTTTAGGAGAATAAGAATCTGAAATATAAATAAATTTATTTTTATCAAATCCTAGCTTCTCAATAAGTTCTTTCTCAAACTTTCCATGATCTTCAGCAGAAAAACTAGGAAATGTTTTCAAAACATATTTCCAATTATCAAACTTTCCTTTTAGCTTTCCTAAAGCTTTAAACATTTCCTGCGCACCCTTACTTGTTACATCTCCTCCAGCAGTAAGTAACATAATTTCATTATCCTTAATTTCTAAACTTTTTCTAATATTGTTTCTCTTAGAATTTCTAGGATAAAATATTTTAGGATCAAAACCAATACTACTAACACTTATATTATTTCCTGTTAATCTATCTCTCATATATGTAGATTTAACCCAGTTACTTGTAGCAATTATCAAAGGTAAGTTCTCTAAAGTCTCATGATAATTAGCAACCCAACCATTTGCATTAAGCCATGGAACAGGTATCATTCCAAATTTCAAAGGGTGTAAAATTAAATTAGGAGTATCTCCCCAAAAACCGATACCTATAACAACATCCGGTTTAAATTCTTTATACAACTTTTCTTTTCTTTCATTATCCCCTTTATCACAACTCTTAATTTTAATGCCTAATTCTTTTAAACCTTTAGCTAGATAATACCCTTGGATACTTAAACCATCATTTTCTAAAGGATATGGATATAAGACTAAAACTTTTTTCATTTCTTAATCACCATAAATGCTTCTCTTTCATTACAACTTAAAGTTTCAAATATGTTTTCTTTAAATCCATAAATCTTCGTAATAATATTAATCTTCTTTTTATGAAATTTTTTTAAATCCAAAATTAAATCAGCTTTAGAATTTGGAACAGGAATTCTTAATTTAGAGTCATGAGGTGCTTTAACATCTCCCGGGATATAAGAAAAATAAAATAACTTAGTACATTTTAACTCATTATTTTCAACTAAACTTTTAACAGCCTTATGAACCTCTTTATGTCTTATATGTCCATATTCTCCATTTTCTCCATGAGTATAAATATGATCATAATCTAATTTATCTAAAACTTCTAAAATTTTTTCCTTAACATCTTCAACATTCAAATCATTCAATTTTTCATCGTCTAGATCATTAATTAAACCTTTAGCACCATAATAATTACAAACTTTAATGAACTTAGGCATTCTATCTTTATCATTTTCTCTACATAAACTAAAAATAGTCCAATTCCAATCTTTGTTTTTTAGAATAATTCCTCCCATCCATATAGTCTCATCATCAGGATGAGCAACAATGACTAAACAACTTTTTTTCCCCATTTTAAACTTAATTATTAAAGAAATTTGGTGTTTTTAAGTTTTATTCTAATTTAGAAGCAGCCTTTTTATCTAATATAAAAGTAACATCTTTATGTTTTTGTAAAATACTGGCCGGGATTTTTTTATTACTTTTATTATTAAGGGATTTTGCAACAGCATCTGCTTTACTTTTACCAAAAGCTAATAAAATTATTTTTTTAGATCGCATTATTGTTTTAATTCCAATAGTTAATCCATATTTAGGGACTTTATTAAAACCACCAAATTCTTTAGAATATAACTCTCTTATTTCTTTAGTTATTTTAATTTTATTAGTTAAACTATTAAATGGTGTTCCAGGTTCATTAAAACCAATATGTCCATTAATACCTATACCTAAAATTTGTAAATCGATTCCATTAGTTTCTTTTTCGTATCTTTCACATTCTTTTTTAATATTTTTAGATTTTCCATTTAAAAAATTAATATTTTCTCTGGAAATGTTCAATTTGCTAAAAAAATATTTATCCATAAAAGATTTTAGGCTATTTTTATTATTATGATCAACACCACACCATTCATCTAAGTTAAAAGTCTTAACTTTTAAAAAATCTATTCTTTTATTGGTTTTAATCAGTTCTTTGTAAAAAGGAATCATAGTTTGCCCGGTAGCCAATCCTAAAACTAAATTATTTTTCTTCTTTATTTGTTCAGCAACCAACAAGGCAGCTTTATTAGCACCTTCTTTTTTATTTTTACAAATAATTACTTTCATTTAGAATATTCCATACTGTTAAAAATATAGTTCATTTTAACTTTTTTCAAAGTTGTAACACTATCTGCTCCACCACAATAAATTAATAAATAATTACCATCAAGACTTTTAACAGCACCACTAGGAAATATAACATTACTAATATATCCATGTTTATCATATTCTTCTTTAGGAATTATTAAAGGATTATTTAGAGGTGATCTGGCAATTATTTTTTCAGGATTCTTTAAATCTAGTAAAACAGCACCAACACTATATGTTCTTTTATTACTATAATATTTAACACCATGATAAATAACAAGCCACCCTTCTTTTGTCTTTATTGGTGGTGCACCTCCACCTATTCTATCATTTTCCCAGGTCTTATTTCTAGGTTTCATCAAACTTTTATCATTACCCCAATACATTAGATCTTTACTATAAGAAATCCAAATTCCTGGTTTGCTAAAACTAAACAGTGTTTCAGGTCTGTTTAAAGCAACATATTTTCCTTTTATTCTTTCAGGAAATAAAACAACATCTTTATTTTGTTCTCTAAATATTAAACCTAATCTTTTCCATTTAATACAATCTTTAGAAACTGCTAAATAAGTAGAAACTCCTTGTTTTTCAGAAACACCCACATAAGTCATAAAATATTTGTTTCCAATTTTTGTTATTCTTGGGTCTTCTACTCCAAAATCACTTTCACCAGGTATTCCAGTAAAGGCAGGCCTATGATCTAAATATTCTATATACTCTCCATCGTTATCTATAATTGCTCTTCTAAAATGAGAAATATGAGGTAATCTGCAAATACCACTTTTTAAATAAATTTCACCTTTTTCTCCTTTCTTCATTATATCTTCTTTATTGAAATGATGATACTCCATTTTAAGTGAGTTTTCAGAAATAATTATAGGACAAACCATCTTTCCTTTTTCTTTAGAGACAGCTTGTTCAGCAACTCTAATATATAAACTAATCCTGTCATCATTCATTCTAACAGCTGCGGGGTTCAAAGTTCCTATAACTTTCCAATCCTTAAAACTAGGCTCAAAATCTAATGGTTTAATTAAAAGTTTACTATATATGTCACCTTCTTTCATAAAAGAAGTTTTAATCTTTAGTGTTTATAACTTTTACTAATCACTTGCATTGTTGCGTTGTCGGGACTTTTTTATTACTTATCTTGGGAATTCTGATCTAAATAGGAATTAATTTTCAGTTTTGTTTTCACTATTGGTATTCAAAATAATAACAAAATTACTTATTGCAGAAAATTCTTTAAACATATCTAGAAAGAAATGAATAACAACAGGATTTTTCTCTTTTAAGATTTCTAAAGAATCTTCGCTTATTGTTTCCCTTTCATCCAAGAAAGATTTAATTTTTATCATATCTTGGTTTTGATAAGCACTCATGAGTTCTTGATAAAAATCTTTAGTCTTTTTTATTAAATTGACCTCAATTTCATTAAGTTTTGAATTATTAGTTTTTGCATATTTATATGAGTAAATTATCGATCTTGAGATATTCAAAAGTCCTATTAAAAAATTATAAGCGTATTTAGATGTATTTTTGCCAAAAACTAAATTCTTGTTTATTAATCTTTTTGAAAGATTAATAAGCTTTGTTACAACTTTATGTATCTCTAAAGTCTCGTCAAAATTTAAATAATTTTTTCTCTCAATATCCTCAATAAAATAATCAAATTGCGAAAGAATCTGAAATAAAATTCTTTTTATATTGTTGTCAAATTCTATCGTATCAATTGACGCTACGGCTTTTATTATGCAATGTTTTGGATTACTTTCAACTATTTCAAAGCCGGTAAGTTCAGCCAACACTTTTCTGATTAGGGATAATTGTTTTTGTTCAGTATAATTTATTTTGATTTCATCAAATCCATAAGTATAAAGATGAGAAAGAATCCGATTAATATACCATTCTTTTTCATTGGAAAGATTTATTTCAATTGACGAAAAGTTTGTTTTTTCTGGACTTATAATTAATCCTCTTTCGGAAATATCTATGTTTAAGAATTGTCCTTTTTGTATATTGTTACTTTTAACCCATTTTGATGGTAATGATAAACTTAATGTGCTATTTCCATGCTGAACTGTCTTTCTTTTCATTACTTTTTTAAATACGCAATAATATATAAATCTTTTGTAAATGTGTATTTATATACAAGTTATAAATATAAACACCAAAAGTATATATTTATCTGCATCTTTATGATTTTATGAGTATAAATTTGCCTCAAATAAATTATGGAAAATTGAAAGGAAGAGTTGAAGATGAACAAAATATTGTTTACTATAGGAGGGGGCTTGAAGAGTTATCTTTGAACGTAACAAATGCTTGTCCCAATGCTTGCGCATTTTGTATACGTGACAGAGATCAGGGATGGGGTGTTTCTAATCTATATCTTTCTAGAGACCCTAGTGTCGAAGAAATCATGCAGGCTTATGATGAAGAATCTGAGAAAATTTTAGCTTTAGGAGTTGATCTCAAAAAAATAAAAATTTGCGGTTATGGTGAGCCGATACTTAGGTTTGAAGATCTGAAACCAATCGCAAGACATATCAGAGAAAGGGATAGCAATGATAATTTAGAAATACAGGTTACAACTACGGGATGGCCTTATTTTAGATTTATTAGTCCGAATGCGAGAAGAATTAGCGAACTTAAAGAGGCAGGCGTATCTCACATCTATCTTAGTGTTAATGCGTTAGACAAAAAAAACTATGATAAATTAGTAAAACCTGGAATTAACGAAATTGATAATGATGCTTTTAGTGATGCCTTAAATTTTGGTGAGGGGGCAAAAAAAGCAGGTCTTGATGTTACTTTGGGATTTATACGACTTGGGAAAATAACTGATGAAGAAGTAAAATCATTTGCTGAAAGATATGGTATGAAATATAGATTACGAGATTTTGAGGAGTAAAATGAAAGAAACATATGTCAAAGATTATTTTAGTAGGAAGGGGACAGTTTCCTTATGGTGGGAACCAGAAACAGGCGATAAATCACATATTTTTGCAAGAGAGATTAAAATATTGGAGGAAATGTTAGATGGGGAAAAGGCAACTGATGCTCTAGATATCGCATGTGGGAAGGGAAGAATCTCGAGAATGTTAAACCAAAGAAGACTAAAAACTATTTCTTTAGACATTTCCCAAGAAATGCTTGATATTGGTTATCAGAGAGGCGATATTGCCAAAATGCATTGGGGGGATGGAGAAGATTTACAGTTTGATGACAAATCTTTTGATATAGTTACTTGCATTGATGCTCTAGTCCATTTTCCAAACTATAAAAAAGCAATTAGCGAAGCTCATCGGGTTCTCAGACCAAATGGCGTTTACCTTTGTACGACTAGTAATCCTTATGATTTAGGATTTATTCCGAGAGTTATATCAAAAGGTATAAGGGCAATTTTTAATAGAGAATTGAGTAGTAAAGGAGAAGGAATATTTCGATATATTACACCAAGTGAAATGAGAGGAGTCTTAACAAATCAGGGATTTCAAATAAAAGAAGAAACAAGATTGGGAGTTTTGGCTCCAGTTGAAGTTAAGAGTAAGAATGGAAAAGATTTATACTTAATTTCGGAATCATTTTCAAGAAGATATGATAATTTAGATGGGGTGTTGGAAAATCTTCCAGTAATTAATAAATTGGCAATAATTTCAGTTTACAAAGCAAGAAAATGATCTCTATAATTATTTCTGCCCATAATGAAGAAAAGAATATAAAAAATATACTTGAGGATGTAATAAAAGAAATGAGTTTATTAAGGGAAGATAGTAAATTATTCATAGGATTGAGCGGTTGTACTGATAAAACAGAAAAAATTGCAAGAGATACAATAAAGAATCATGATCAAAAAATCTTAATTGTAAAAACTCCCTTAGGTAAGATTAGTTCTCAAAAGAAGATTATTAAATTGGCAAATAAAAAATCTTTGGGGATTTTATTTTTAGATTGTGATGTACGGCTCAAAAAATATACAATAAGGAACATAGTAGCTGACGCAAGAAGATATCAAAAAGTAAAAATGTTTTATGCGAAAGAAATTCCCCTTATAAGAAAGAGCATTTTCTATAATATAGTGAATGTTAGAACCTTAAATTCAGACTATGTAATAGCAAAAGAAAATGTATCTGACTTTCACCCATATATTAAGAATAAAAATAAAAAAGTATTCGCTACAGGAGGGATGTATCTCATAAGAAGAGGAATTTATGACGTTGATGGAAAAACTATTGGCGATGATAGTTATTTGACCCATTCTATCTACCATAGATTTGGTTTTGGAACTATTAAACAAACAAAGAATGCAATTGTTTATTATCAGCCGGTTTATACCTTTAGAAGTTGGATAAAAAAATGGAAGAGAATATGGAACGATATAAACAGTTTATATTTATATCATCCTGAATTTAAATATTTGGAAAAATATATGAGACTAAAAATAGATTTCAAAAGGCTCATTAAAGAAAGAAAAATAAAATTGATCATTTTCTTTTCTTTTGAACGAATATGGAATAATATTGGAGGGTTCGTCTTTAGAAAATTTCCTCTTAACAAAGAGGCCAAATGGGACCAATTAAAAGATACTAAAGAGGTAATATTAAAATGAAGACAATCTTGTTAGAAGGAACTGAATTAAGTGGGAAAACAACCCTTGCAAAAAGCGTTAGACAAAAGTTGGCAAACGAAGGATTTAATATTGTTATTAATTCAGGCCCAATAAATAAGACTTCAAGTTTGGTAAACACTCCCTTAAATATTGCTGAAAAAATACACTCACCATCCATTAAAGAATTATTATATACTTTAAGTTTGATTACAGATAGAGATCCAAAAGAAATGTATTTGGAAGTTGATTTCTTTGTGCAAGAAAGATACTTTCCAAGCGTAATTGCTTATTCAAGAGTGTTTAATTCTTTTGGGATTAATAGATATGTTGGCGATTATCTTCAAAGGTTATATCCTTCTTTTGATATTAATATTTTAGTTAAAACTAGTTTAGAAACAAGATTGAAAAGAATTAAAACTAGAAATGTAAAAACGAAGTTGGATGAGATTATTGAAGAAAGACCTCAACTTGCATCGGATTTAGAAAGAGAAATTCAGAGAGTTTTATGTAAAAAAAGAAACTATTTTGAGTTAAATACTGATGAGATGAACATTGATGAAGCAACAGAAGAAATTTATAGGAGGATAAGATGAATATCCTAATTGTTGGAGCACATCCTGACGATTATGAATTAGGGATGGCAGGAACTATAAAAAAACATATCGTAGAAGGGCATAACATAATTTCAATTATTATGTCAAATGGGGAAGCTATAGGAAATGCTAATGAACGAGCAAAGGAGGCAAAAAAATCTGCCAAATTCTTGGGCATAAAGACGATTTATTTTTTAAAATTTAAAGATACAAAAATAAGTTCAGGTATAGAGTCAATTAAAAAAATTGAACAAATCATTAAAAAGCATAAAATAGATAGAATATATACTCATTCATTGAGAGACACACATCAGGACCATAGGAACACTTGTCTGGCTGTTCTTTCCGCAGGAAGAAATGTGAAACAGATATTATTTTTTGAGTCTCCTTCATCAGATCTGGATTTTAGACCAACCTTCTTTATTGATATTTCCAATTATCTAAAAGAAAAGGTAAATTCATTAAATATATACAAATCTCTATCAAAGCTAAAAAAAAGATATCTAGAAATTAGGGCGATAAAAGATAGTGCATCTTTTAGAGGGTATCAGAGTAATTTAAAATATGCAGAATGTTTTGAAGTTTTTAGGTTTATAGAAAAATGAAAATAACAATACACCAACCAAATTTCTTACCTTATTTAGGATTTTTTGATAAATGTGATTATGCAGACATATTGGTTTTATATGATTCTACACAATTTAAAAAAAATGATTATCAAAATAGAAATAAAATTAAAGGAAAGGATGGATGGTTCTGGTTGACAGTGCCAGTTAATTACAATTTTGGTGATGCAATAAATGAATTAAAAATTGATAACTCAAAAGAATGGAAAAAAGACCATATAAGATCATTAGAAACATGTTATTCGGGTTCAAAATATTTTAATCGGTACTTCCCAAAAATAATAGAAATCTATAAAAAAAATTGGAGTTTTATATCAAATTTTAATATAGATTTAATTAAGTTTGTGCTTAATGAATTGGGAATAAAATGTAAGGTTGTTTTATCTTCAGAACTAAAAATTAAAAATAATGGAACTGAGGCTCTAATGGAAATATGTAAAAAGTTAAAATCAACAAGGTATGTTTCTGGAAAAGATGGAAAAAAATATTTGGAGGTAAAATCATTTAAGAAAGAAGGCTTGGTTATAGAATTTCAAAACTATCAGCATCCTGAATACAATCAGAAATTTGGAGAATTTAAACCTTATATGTGTATATTGGATTTACTATTTAATGAAGGACCGAATAGTTTAAAAGTAATAAGTGATGGGAGATATTATGAAAGCGAATGTTAGAGTTTCAGGCATTGTCTTTAAAGAAGAAAAAGTTGCTTTAGTCAAGCATGAAAACAAGCACAATGGAGATTATTATCTTCTTCCAGGAGGAGGATTAGAAAGGGATGAAACAATTGAAGAATGTGCAATAAGAGAGGTAAAAGAAGAAATAGGATTAGATGTTAAGATTAAGTCTTTTGCATATTATGAAGATGTGGTTAGTGATAATGATCACACGTTACATTTAATTTTTAGATGCAAGATTATCGGCGGAAAAGTTGAGAACTTGGACCCAGATAAGAAAGTTAAAGATATAGTTTTTATGGATGAAGAAGAATTTAGGGAAGTAAAATTTTTCCCAGAAAAACTTAAAAAAACTCTTTTTTCAGAAAAAGATAATGACTTTCCCTTATCTTTAGGAAAAACCCCTTTTCCATAATCTCTATTTTTTAGTAGCTTTAATTATTAATATATCTCCCAGAAGGAGGGACTTATTTTTAGGAAACATAAAAACAGATAAAATTCTATAGGATATATCTGAAACGAAATTCAATACGGCATAACCAAATTTTTTAAATAAATTATCTTTATCAGTATAATAAAGAGTGTACCCCGATGTCCTATTTTCAGTTATTTTATCTATTTTAAAATTATATTTTTCAAGCAAAAAGATAATCTCTCTCCAATATAATGGATGAATATGCCGAGAACCTTTATTTCCAAATTCATTTTCTTGAAACCAATGAAATTCTGATTTAAATAGAAACTGAAATTTTGATTTTACATTCTGGATATTTGGAGTAGTTATTATAAGCTGCCCATTCTTCTTTACCACCCTACTTAATTCTTTTATGAATATTGCAGGATTTTCTAAATGTTCGATTACTTCAATAGATACTATTTTATCAAAAAAAGAATTGTTAAATGGAACATTATTATTGAAATTTGCTTTTTTGAATGGAATTTTTAATCTAAATCTACTAGGATCAATATCACAAGCATATACTCTTCCATTTTTATTAACTAATTGTTCTGTAAAAGAACCTTTTCCAGCACCACAATCTAAGACTTTTTCACCCTTTATATCTCCTAGCAATTCAAGTACTTTTTCATGCGTTCCTTTTGATGCTCCCATCAATTGAAGAGGTTTTCTATAATTTAAATTACTTTCTAATTATATCTTACTGTGTAGTCCGGTGACATATGTCACCAGTCTGCACACTCTTTTAAGAACAGCTTAAGTTTTAAAGAGATAGAAAGAATAAGAGTCTTAATAAAAGGTGTAGGTGTAAAATAAAATGTTAGATTTAGAACTAAATTCAAAAATAAACTTGCTTTGGAATAAATTTGGGTGTGGTGGAATCAATAGTCCTCTTCAAGCAATAGAACAAATCTAATATTTAACCTTCATGAAGAGATTGAATATGAAGAAGTAGAATCTGAACCTGTAGTTATTAAGAAAAAATAAAGCAAGATCTGATATATTTGATGTCAATATCAAGAAAAAACGGTTAAAAATTTAGGAATCATGCCACACAGCAATTTAATGGAAAAGCATTTAAACAAAAGCTCTTATTTTTTTTTATGGCAGAGAATATAGGAATAAGACCAGCAACAATAGTTATTAAAGATAAAAAAGTTTTACTCGTAGGTTCAAAATACAAGGAGGAAGAATTTTATTTATTTCCCGGTGGAGGGATGGAATTTGGAGAAACTATTGAAGAAGCTGCAGTTAGAGAAACATTCGAGGAAACTGGCGTAAAAGTTAAAATAAAAGATTTATTTCATGTTAATGAATATATTTATGCAGGAGATTGGAATAAACGATCTGTTTCTATGTTTTTTATAGCAGAAGTCATTGAAATTTCGGAACCAACAACTAATGATGATGGAAAAATAAAAGAAGTAAAATGGATAAAATTAAGCGAATTGGATAATTATGATGTAAAACCAAAAAGAATTGCAGCCATGCTCAAACTTTCTTCTAATTTAGATAATAAAAGAGAAATGTATAGCATTGACTTCAAAAAATAAGGTTGTTACTCTAAAATTAATAAGTCAGAAAGAATTAAATAGATATTTCTTGTTCAAGAATTATTAATAAAATCGCACGGGGCTAAATGTAAGTTAAAGGCAAGTAAAGGGTTAGTTGATAAAAAAATTGAATCAAATTCTCTTTATGTTGGAGTTCCGGCAAAAAAGATCAAATCTCTTTAGCAGTTTATTCTACCAACCGTTTATGCACCAAAGCTCTAATCACTTAGTAATTATTTGTCTGGTGACATATGTCACCGGACTACACAGTAGGAATAAAATACAAAGCTTTATATAATCTTGACATATAATCTATGACAAATGATATAAAATGTATGACAAAACAGAAATTAGGATTTTAGAACAAATTTATCTTAACCCTGGGATTCACAAGAGAGGGCTCTCTAAGCAGTTAAAATTGGGGATGCCATCAATAGATTATGGTCTAAAAAAAATAAGCAAGTTAATTAAGCAGAAAAAGTCAGGAAATCAGATTAACTATTTATTAGATTACTCAAAGGAAGAGCTTGGACTATCATTGGATGTTGTTGAACATTCCAGATTTAAAAAGCTTCCAACAAAAGTAAGATTGGGTATAAATGATTTTCTAAAAGAATTGTCTGAAAAACCAATAATGGCTTTTATTTTTGGCTCTTATGCTAGTGGAAGTTATACTAAGAGCTCAGATATTGATATTTTGTTAATTTTCCAGAAAATTGAAGATTCTAAAAAAATAGAAAATGTAGCAAAAAAAATTAGTATGAAAACAAACACACAAATAAATCCAGTGTATCTGAGCTATCAAGAGTTCAAAGAATCATTTCACAATTCAACTAAAGAGTTTTTCAAAAAACTTAAGAAAGACAAGATAATTTTGATAGGAATTGAATGGTGGAGGCAATTAGTTTATGAAGAAGCCTAACTGGAAACTATGGCTGAAAGATGAGAAAGAATGCAAGTTTTGGTTAGATAATTATCTCAAAAAGAAAATTCTCAAACAAGTTTCTGACGAATCAAAGCTCCACATAAAAAGAACTGATCATAATTTGACTTTTGCTAATTGGATTATTGAAAAACATAAAGATGAAATCCCAGAAGTACTTGGTGATAATTTTTATGATTGGGTAATTAGCATTTATTATTATGCAATTTATCATTCTGCTCTTGCTTTAATGAGTAAAGAAGGGTTTACGTCAAAAAATCATTCTGCAACACTAGCTTTTCTGATTTATCATCACTATCATTCACAGAAAGCATTGGAAAAAGAAGATGTTCAGTTAATTGCCAGTTCTTTGGATATGGAAGATATTGAAACTCTTGGTGTTTCAAAAGAATTACGAGAAAAAGCCTGTTATGGCGTTCACGAATATTTTGAGAAGAAATTAGCTGAACAGATTAGGGAGCAAGCTGTTGATTTTGCGAATAAGATTAAAGAATTGCTGAAGTGATTGTTTAGTACAACTCTATGAGAATAGTTTACGACATAAATAGATTATAAAAACATTTATTTAGGAAACAAGTTATAACGGAAATAGTATAAATTTTATTGTGAGAGTATAATTTTACTTTTGTTGTTAACTAAAACAACATGTGTTCCCACCAGACATATATCACTCCCTAAAATAAGAATCTAAAATTATTATAAATCTCTCTTAGTACTATGAGGCTAAAAATATTAACAACAAATACAAACTTTAGAAGGGTGTGAAAAACGAAAAAATATTAGGATACTACAGCAGAGCCAGAGAATGAAAAGTTTTATAAGTTCATAAAAAGAATTTTGTTTATTAAAATAGGTGATTTAATGGGAGAGTCAAAGCAACTTATAATTATTTTATTAATTTTTTTAATTCCGTTAGTTTCTGCTGGTCTTTTTGAAGATATGGTATTTGAGATTAATGGAACTACAAATGTTTCTTATGTTGGAACTGGTGTTCATGGAGGTTATGATTTTAATGGTGATGGTTATAAAGATTTATTAATTTCTGCTGGTGAAATTGAAAGGGTTTATTTGTTCTATGGTGCATCAGGTTTGAATTTTAATAATATGACTGTGACTGATGCAAACGTAACTTTTAGAGGTACATCTGCTTCTAAATTTGGTGGTGTTCATTCTGTTGGTGATAGAGGTGCTAGTTTTATCGGTGATTTTAATAATGATACTTATGATGATGTTATGATTTCTGCACCTTATTCTGATGTTATTGGAAGAACTGATAATGGGCAGGTGTTTGTATTCTTTGGAACTTCAAATCCAATTTCTCAATGGAGTTCTAATATTGCAAATTTAACGATTAATGGAACTAATACTGCTTCTGTAATTGGAACTGGAATGTCAGGAGTAAGAGACTATGGGGATTTTAATGGTGATGGAATTTCTGATATTTTAATTACAAATAATGCAACTCTGGGTACTAGTTCAGGTGTTCATGTTATATTTGGTGTGAATAATTATCCAAGTGGGCTTCAATTAAGAGTAGGTGGTATGGGGGGTGAGGTTAATGTCACTCTTTGGTTAAGTACAGGAAATAATGTTGTTTATGCTGTAAGTCCCGGAGATGTAAATAATGATACTTTTGATGATATTCTATTAGGTTCACCTTATGTTAACGGATCTGGTTTTAATCGAAGTGGACAAGTACATTTATTTTATGGTAGTGCTGGGATTGGTGGGACGAATAGTTCAACTGAAATTGCAAATTTAACTATTAATGGAACTCAATCTGATGGAAATTTAAACGTAAAAGGTTACATTGGAGATTTTAATAATGATACTTTTGATGATATTGTAACTGGTTATTATATCGGAAGAGGAGAAATTTATATGTTCTATGGTGCAAATCAATTACCTCGTTGGACTAATACTTCTGACTTTAATGTTTCCTTTCAAGGAACTGTAGGTGATACTGATTTTGCATCTGTAGGTGTTGGATTTTATGGTGATGATATAAATGGGGATGGTGTGAATGATGCAATTTTGGGTGATCCACGATTTAGTGGTTTGGGAACTACTCCTGGTAATAGAACAAAAATTATTTTAGGTGTTAATGGACATACTGGAAGTGTAAGTTTTGGAAAGACTGTAGCTAATATAACTTTGAATGGAACTGGTGCAAATAATTTCTTTGGATCTGCTGTTACAACATGGGATTATGATAATGATACTTATCCAGAAATTGTTGTTGGTGATAAATTCTTTAATGTTTCTACAGCATTAGAAGGGCAAGTGAAAATATTTGATGTGAATGATATAAGAGCTCCTTCTTTGGTTGTAATATCTCCTGTTGCAGGACAGAATGTAGGTACTACAAATCTTACAATTGATATTGCTGTACATGATAGTGTTGGAACTGGAACATATTCAGGATTAGGTTCGTGTTGGTTTACTAATGTTACTGGAACTAATGAAACTTTTAGTTGTTTACTTAATACAACTACTTTACTTAGAGATTGTACTACTGAAACTATTTACGTTTTTGTGAATGATACTTTAAATAATATTAATCAAACTGGTGCTATAACTTTTGATGTTTCTACAGGTGCAAATACTTGTAGTTCAACTTCTGCTCAATCTGCTGGAACTTCTAATCGTGGTACTGGAGGTGGACAAGCTTCTGTTTCTTCTGATGCGATTAGTATGACACAAACTGTTACAACACCAATAAGTATTACTCCTGAAATGTTAAAAGGAGAATTTAGTTTCCTGGCTTCTACCTTTGCAGATAGTAATGAAAAATTTATGGTTAAT
>JAGVXZ010000048.1 GCA_018303515.1 Candidatus Woesearchaeota archaeon
AACTCCATACTTTTTCCAAACAATTTTTTTTGATCTGCACAATGAGGGCACCAGAATGCACCATAGAATTTTATTTCTTCTTTAGTTAAACATTTTGCAAAATCGTCATATTTTCCTGGTTGTATTGAAAAATAATATCCTGAAATTAAGACTATAAATACTATGGCTAAGGTTAGATTTCTTGTTCTCTTTTTCAATTTCAAGATTTAGGAATTAAATTAGTTTAAAAATGTTATCCTAATGCTCTGGATATACCAATTATCTCTACACTTTGAACATCTTCAATTTCAGTTATCTGTTCTTCTAAAAGATCTGTTGATCCCCTTGATTCATCCATGTTAAAAGTAATAATGATTGCTTTTAATCCAAATGCAATTGGTTCTATTTCTGTACCTTTTAAAATTCCACCATAAGAGTCTATCTTTTTTAAGACTTGTTTTTTAATAGAATCTAAATTAACATCTGGTGATGTAGGCATTACTTTTAATTTTATTATTATTCTAGCCATATTTAATTTGGTCCAATGAAACCACAAGATTTACATTTATATTTACTTCCAATCTTTCTAGCTAAAGGAGATCTTACAATTCTATCTTTATTACAAGACGGGCAATTAAAAACAACAGTCCCCTTCTTATTTGTAACTGAAACATTAGTCGTTGAACACTTCATGTTTTGTGAAGATTGGAAAGAATTTATAAAGGTTTTCAATAATTCTAATTAAATGGAAAGAATCCTATATGGCGTATCAGGGGTTGGAATAGGGCATGCAATTAGATCAAAGGTTGTGATTTGTGAACTTTTAAAAAAATATGATATGAAGATTGTTGCTTCTGGTTTTTCTTATGATTACCTAAATGGATATTTTAAGGATAAAGTAATAAATATTGATGGATTTGAAATGGCTTTTAGAAATAATAAGATAGATAGTATTAATACAATTTTAAATAATATGAAAAAAGTTTCTTTCCATAATTATCTTAATTTCTTGGAAGTAGGAAAAGAATTAAATAAATTTAATCCGTCTGTTGTTATCTCAGATTGGGAGCCTTACTCTTCTTTTTATTCATTTAATGAATCTGTTCCACTAATTATTATAGGGAATGCACATTTTTTAGCGTATGGTAAATTTAGTGTTAAATTGAAGCATATACTTGATTATATAAGATTTAGATTTTTTTTAAGAACTTTAATATTTCCTGCAAGATATTATATTATTAATTGCCTACCAAAAATGAAATTAAATGAAAATAAAAAAATAAGAAGAGCATCTGGTTTAATAAGAGATGAGATTTTTAGATCAAAACCAAAGAAAAAGGATTATGTTTTTGTTTATCAATCTACTGATACAAATAATAATTTAATTGAAGTTCTGATGAAAATAAATGAAAAATTTATAATTTATGGTTTTAGTTTTAATGGAAGAAAAGGAAATTTGGTTTTTAAAAAATTTGATGATTCAAAAGAATTTATAAAAGATTTCGTAAATTCTAAAGCAGTTATTTCTAATGGTGGTTTTACATTAATTTCAGAAGCAATTTATTTACAAAAACCAATGTTGTTAGTACCAATCAAACATCATTATGAACAAATTCTAAATGCACAACATGTTTTTGAACAGGGATTTGGTGAAATAGTGGAAGAAATTACTGTGGAAAATGTTTGGAATTTTTTAGATAAGAAATATAAAATAATAAAAAGTAATCATGAATCTAATAACCAATTTTTTAAATTATTAGAGGGAACAATCAGAAAATGTTTAAAGAAATAAGTTTGATTTTAATTACTGCTGCTATTGCAAATATGACACCTGTTCTAATCAAGAGGTTAGAGATTTTTAATTATGCTATAAGTAATAAATATTTAGGAATTAATAAAACTTATAGGGGATTTATCTTTGGGATTTTAGCAGGGACTTTAACGGGGATTATCTTAGGATTGGGTTGGAAAGTAAGTTTTATTATTGGGTTTTCTGTTTTATTTGGAGATTTGATTGGGAGTTTTATTAAAAGAAAATTAAATCTTAAACCCGGGGAAAGTTGTTTTCCTTTAGATCAATTAGATTCTGTGATTTTATTAGTTTTCTTTTTGAAATTTTCTTTCGTTTATAGTTTGTGGTTAATCTTAATTTGGTTTTTGGGACATATTGTTATAAGACATATTGCATTCTATCTTGGAATCAATAAAGAGAAATGGTGAAGATTATTGTAAAAAATAATTAAAAAAATAAAAAAATTATTTTGCTTCTCTAAGCCCTTCTTCTGTTACCATAAAAACTGCTTCGCCGTCTGGTAATGCGGGTGCATCAACCAATTTTGCAACCCTAGTCCCTTTCTTTCCTTTCCTTAAATAGATACGAAAAGTACTGTTATGGCCAACTATATTTCCACCAATTGCTGTTGTAGGGTCTCCAAAAAAAGTATCTGGTTTTGCCATTACTTGATTTGTTACATAGATACAGATATTGTACATTGCAGCTAATTTGGATAAAACGTGCATGTGCTTGTTTAATTTCTGTTGCCTATCTGCCAAGGTCCCCCTTCCACACTGCCCTAAAATGTGCTGTCAGAGAATCTATTATTACAAGTTTAATTGGTAACTTTTCTTTCGTAATTAAATCTTCTACTTTTTCTGCTAATAGCATCTGGTGGTCTGAATTAAATGCTCTTGCGACTTTAATGTTCCTTAATGCTTCTACTTGATCAAGGCCTGCACCTATTGCCATCTGCTGAATTCTTTCAGGTCTAAAGGTACCTTCACCATCAATAAATACGGCCATTCCTTCAGCCCCACCCTTATCTCTTGGTAACTGTACATTTATTGCCATCGCATGTGCAATTTGTGATTTCGATGCACCAAATTCTCCAAAACACTCAGTTATACAACCAGTTTCAAATCCTCCACCCATTAAGTCATTAAAAGCTTTTACTCCCGTTGTAATTTTTATTATCTGCTCTCTTCTTTTTAATAAGTCCTCACCGGATTCAAAACCCATATCAACTTTATTTCTTGCGATATTGATTAGTTTTTTTGCAACTGCATCACCCATTCCAACCAACTCAACTAATTCAGAGGGAGTTGCAACTGCAATTGCCATTAGACTATCATAACCAGATTCAATTAATTTTTCTGCTGTTGCATCACCAACGCCAGGTAAATCTGTAAGTTTGAATTCCTCTTTTTGAATTTCGGATGTCTCTGATTTATGTTTCATTCTTCTTCCTCCTCTTTGGAATCTAATAATAATTCTTCTTGTGTTTTTTGTAAAACCAAGATTGCTTTTTGTAAATCATTACGCCTCATATTAATCACTTCTGATCTCCAAATTTCTTCGTCTTTCTTTTTGAAAGATCTAGAAAGACTAATTGTTTTGAAACCTACTATGTTTCCATTAACTTCTCTTTCATTAAGAAATATTGCGGCTCTTATATTCCCACAATTGTACGTTTTTATTGGTTTATTTCCCATTTTTTTTCCTCCTTTGCTCTTCGCATTTTGTTTCATATGAAATTCATATATTTTTGTCCATATTTTTCGAAAAAATTTCGGATTTACCTCTGGCGGATAGAGAACTCAACCTCTCCTTCTCGGCTTTTTTTCATGAGGTAATATAATCAATTTATTTGATTATTTATATATGTTATGTGAGATTGTCAAATGGAAGCTTATTTTGAAACTATATCTTTGAGTATTTATTTAATCTCTAGAATTTATTTTTTACTCATGTAATTTTGCTTAGAAAAGTTTTCTAACTTAAGAAATAAAATAGAATTATTAGAAAATCAATTATTAAAAATAAAGAGGCTAAAAACATTTCAAAGTTACCACCAACTTTAAAAAAACCATTTAATTTAAATTTGCTTATTGGGTATAAAAACATAATTCCTTCTTTTGAGAAGGCATCACCGATTAGATGTGTGAAATATCCTAAAAAAATAGCTAAACCTAAATAGAATAAATCTAAGAAATAAGCTAGAAGTCCAAATAATATTAGAGGAATGAAAATAGAATGGAATAGCTTTCTATGACCAAAGATAAATTTTAGAGTATATGAAATAAAAAATAAGCTTTTACCTAATTTGCTTTTGGGTGTATCAATATCTGGTAAATAACTTGAGAGTACTATTAAAATCAAGAAAATGGCTTGGTATGGAATTTCAAAATAATATAAAAAAATACTACCTAATAAAAAACTAAATAGCGCATGTGTTTTAGCTAACATATTGGTTAATGAATTCTTTGGGGTTTATTTCTGTTACGGTTGCAATATTAAAATCTTCTGTGTTATACATCTCGTTTATTTTCTTTCTTCCCCTAAATAACATTTGTTTTCCTAAAAGATTTTTTTTAATATTCTCAAATAAAACTTCATTATTTATTATTTGCTCTGCTGTGTCTCTAAAACATGTTGCCCGCAATGATTGAGTTCCATCATCAATAACCAGACTAATGAGAGGAACTTGTTTAGCTTCAACTAAACCGTGGATCATACATTGATTATTAAATACCTTTTTATTACATTGTGGACATGCTTCATAGAATTTTGGTTCGTAAACATTAACTATAGTTGCAAAGACCGTTCCAAAAGTTTCAACATTAAGTTTTTCAAATGTTGTAATTGAATCAGTAAAATTATTTTCTTTTATTTCAACACTAATTCCTTCAGGATTAATTAATAATTGGGATTTACTTCCTAAATGTACCTCTTTAAATCCATTATTTTCTTTTGAATAACCATTATTTATTTTTAAGATATCACCATCTTTAATTTGGGGAAATTTATCTATAATTTTTTCATCCCATATAGTTATTCGTAATTTTCCAGTTTCATCACCAATCATTAATGAGGCTACTCTGCCTTCCCTCTTTTCTGTTTTAAATGATCTTATTTCAAATACGTTGGTTACCTTCCCAACTAAATTAACTGCATTATGTCCCAATGGGATCTCTTTTATTTTAAACTCCGTTGGCGAAGCAGATTGTTGAAAAAGTTTTACTCCTAATTCATTAGCTACAATATGAGCTGCACCTTCTTTTGAGATTAGATCTTGTAATTCCTTTATCTTTTCCTGAATTAGTTTTTGAATCTCTTCTGAAGATTTATTTGAAGATTCAGAAATTTGTTTTATGAGAGAGTCAAAATCTTCGTGAATCATAGGATTACAAGATTTATTGGATTATAAAAAGATTATTGTGATTTTAAGTGAAGGCTGAAACTCTTCCTTGTAGAGGTTTTGATTTATCAACTGTAATCTGTATTTGGCAGTCTTTGTTTTCAGAACTTAAATAAATTTTTGAACCTTGGCTACTAATCTTATAATCTGGTAATTTTATAGCACATGAAGGTAAATCCGTACATGAAGAAAAGGAATTATAAATTTTATTAAATTCTATAAAATCAGGAGTTATGATCTTTGAAATAGGCTTTACATTGTATGTTGTATTTCTTTGTGTTTCAATATGATAAGTTAGTTCTTTAAAATAGATTGTATCTCCTTCTATAAAATTTATTTCTAGATTGTTAATTAATTGTGAATATGAGTCTGTGAATCCATCTTTGGATTCAGGATAAAAGGATTTATAATTTTGAAAATAGGATTTTAATGTGAATTTAAATTGTTCAAAATAATTTGTTTCGGGGTCTAATTTTGAGCAGGAATTCCAATCAACGTAAGTCCTTCCATTAAATAATGTTTCTTTTTTACATTCTCCATCTTTATATCCTGCATTATCACAAATTGTTTTAAATGCATCATCTGATGCGAGTCTTGTTGATTCTTTAATATAAAATAATGCTTTTTCTGCTTCATCATAAATTTGTATTAAGTATTTTGAAGTTTCTCCTGCTTTGAAAATTGAATCCTCATGAGAAACTGAACTTATAGTATAAGCTGTCCAAGTAAATACAATTATTGAAAGTATTGCTAAAAATGGTAAATATACTTCCAAACCTTTTTTGTTTTTCATAATGTTAATTTTATTCCACTCCTTTTTTTTACTAAGAAAAATATTAAATTTTCATTTTGAGAAATAGGAATTAAAAGTTTTTGAGATTCAATATTAGTTACCTCAAAGTATTCTTTTTTTGGATTATTTTGAGAATCTAAATGATATGTCCATGAGGGATCTAATTTACTTCTTATATTTTCATTAAAATATTCTTCTAATTTTGTTTCATCTTTTGTTAAATAAGCTTCTCTTATTAATTCTATTAATCTACCATCATCTAAGTTAATTATTGCAAATAATTCGATAGAGCTTGGAACTTCTTCTGGATTAATTTTTAAGTTGATTTCATTAGTTTGTATTAATGTGAAAAAAATAGCAGTGAATGTTATTAGGACTAAACCAATCAGGAAAAAACTGCCCATTGCAATAATTGGAAAATCTAAAAATGCTTTTTTACTCTTTATTTTTAATCACCTCTACTGTTAGTTTTGTTAATTTGTTTTCAACAAGCACAAGATGTTCTTTCTTTTCGCATTCAAACGATTTTATAGATTTACAAACATCAAAATAGTCTTTGAATTGTTTTTCCATAATTAATAATTCTTTTTCTCCCAATGTAACTTTATAACCTAAATTGTCTCTTCTTATGCATTCCGAAATTATGTGCTGCGTGAATTTTTCTTTGTCTATTACACCAATTTGTTTATTTCCATCTTTTTCTAAAACTAAACAATCATAGATTAGGTGATTTGAAATTAATTCTGTTTCTAATTTTGTAAGATTTATTTCTTGTCCAAAGAAGGAAAATAAAATAACACTTAAGAAGAAAAATATTAGAATTGTAGCAAACAT
>JAGVXZ010000046.1 GCA_018303515.1 Candidatus Woesearchaeota archaeon
GATAAATGCGATTGCTTTATTAGACGATGGAGAATGGGGAAGGATCCATATTGGTAGTAGGTTTAGTGAAAAATTTGGTGGAATGGAAGAGGCAATCCTTTCTTTCAAGGAGAGGGTATTGAATATTCCAAAGGAAAGAGCAAATGAGTAAAAAACAGATTATCAAAGAAGTTGAAGAAACAAATAAACTTGAAACTAAAGATGTGAGTAAAGAACAAGAATATTTAGAAGCTTTACAAAGGTTACAAGCTGAATTTAGTAATTATCAAAAAAGAATGGAAAAAGAACAAATAAACTTTATGAAATTTGCAAAAGAAGATTTGATAATAAAAATCTTAGATGTATATGAAAATTTTGAAAGAGCGTTAAAAGAAGTTAAAGATGAAGGAGTAAAACTAATTCATAAACAATTTTTAGAAATTTTAGAAAAAGAAGGAGTAAAGGAAATTGAAACTCAAGGTGATTTTAATCCAAATTTACATGAAGCAATAATGAAAGAAAAGTCTAATAAAAAAGAAGGAGCAATATTAGAAGTTTTTTCAAAAGGTTTTATGTTAAATGGTAAGGTTATAAGAGCAAGTAAGGTGAAAATATCCGGGGGAAATAAAGAATGAGTAAAATAATAGGTATAGATTTAGGAACAACTTTTAGTGCTGTTGCTGTTTTAGAGGGGGGAAAACCAAAAATAATTCCAAACTCTGAAGGAAATAGAACGACACCATCTGTAGTTTCAATTAAAGATGGAGAAGTTATTGTTGGTGAAGTTGCAAGAAGACAGGCAATTGTTAATCCAAAAAATACAATAAGATCAATCAAAAGGTTAATGGGGACAAAAGAAAAAGTTGAAATTGAAGGAAAGAAATATTCTCCAGAACAAATTTCTGCAATGATATTACAAAAATTAAAAAGAGATGCAGAAGGATATTTGGGAAATAAAGTTGATAAGGCAGTGATTACAGTTCCTGCTTATTTCAATGATGCACAAAGACAAGCAACAAAAGATGCTGGGAAAATTGCAGGATTAGAAGTTGAAAGAATTGTTAATGAACCTACTGCTGCATCATTAGCTTATGGAGAAGAGAAGAAAAACGACCATAAAATAATTGTTTATGATTTAGGTGGTGGAACTTTTGATGTTTCTATCCTAGAATTAGGTGATGGAGTCTTTGAAGTAAAATCAACTTCAGGTGATAATCGTTTAGGTGGAGATGATTTTGATGAGAGAATAATTGAATATTTAATTTCAGAATTTAAAAAAGAATCTAGAGTTGATTTAAATAAAGATGCATCTGCAATGCAAAGGTTAAAGGATGCTGCAGAAAAGGCAAAGATAGAATTAAGTTCTTCAAGTAAGACTAATATTAACTTACCTTATATTACTGCAGACTCTACTGGACCAAAACATCTTAATTTAGACTTAACTAGAGCAAAATTTGAAGAGTTAGTTGATGATTTAATTGAAAGGACTATTGGGCCAGTTAAACAAGCTATGAAAGATGCTAAACTAACTAATAAAGAAATAGATAATGTGATTTTAGTTGGTGGTTCAACAAGAATTCCAAAAGTAAGAGAAAAAGTAAAGGAATTAACTGGAAAAGAACCAGATAATTCAGTTCATCCTGATGAAGCTGTTGCTTTGGGAGCTGCAATACAAGCAGGAATTATTGGTGGAGATGTAAAGGATATTTTATTATTAGATGTAACACCATTAAGTCTTGGAATTGAAACTTTAGGTGGAGTTTGTACAAAACTAATAGAAAGGAATACAACAATACCAACAAAGAAGTCTCAAACGTTTAGTACAGCTGCAGATAATCAAACGGCTGTAACAATTAACGTACTACAAGGTGAAAGAGAAATGGCTTCTGGTAACAAATCTTTAGGAAGATTTGATTTAGTTGGAATTCCTATTGCACCAAGAGGAATCCCACAAATTGAAGTTACTTTTGATATTGATGCTAATGGAATTGTAAATGTTAGTGCAAAAGATAAAGGAACTGGAAAAGAACAAAAAATTACTATTACTGGTGGATCTGGGTTATCAGATGCTGAAGTTGAAAAAATGGTAAAGGAAGCTGAAACCCATGCTGAAGAAGATAAGAAGAAAAAAGAAGAGATTGAAGTTTTAAATCAAGCAGATGCTTTAGTTTATACAATAGAAAAACAAACTAAAGATATGGGGGATAAAATTCCGAAAGATCAACTTGAAAAAATAACTAAGGAAAAAGAAGAGTTACAAAAACTGATTGAAGCAAAAGACGTTGAAGCTTTAAAGAAAAAATTAGAAGAGATAAATAAAGTACTTCACGAAATGTCAACAAAAATGTATCAAGAAGCAATGAAGCAAGAGCAAGAATCAAAAGAAGGGGAAATCAAAGGAGATGTAGTTGATGCTGAAGTTGTTGATGAAGATGGAGATAAGAAGAAAAGGAAGAAGAAATGAATTCTTCTTTTATTTTTTATTTAATTTGAGAAAAATAAATGACTAAGGATTATTATGAAATTTTAGGAGTAAGTAAAGATTCAAGTAAAGAGGAAATTAAAAAAGCCTATAAAAAATTAGCACTAAAATATCATCCAGATAGAAATAAAGAACAAGGTGCAGAAGATAAATTTAAACAAATTTCTGAAGCTTATGCAGTTTTATCTGATGAAAAGAAAAAATCAAATTATGATAGATTTGGACCAGAAGGATTTAATCAACAATATTCCCAAGAAGATATTTTTAAAGGATTTGAAGATATTTTTGGAGGAGGAGATATTTTTGATATGTTCTTTGGTGGTGGAAAAAGAAGAAATTCTAATAGGGGATCTGATTTAAGATATGATATTGAAATTAGTTTTGAGGATGCTTACAATGGAATGACTAAAGAGATTAAAGTTGAAAAGTTAGACTCTTGTGAAAATTGTTCCGGAACAGGGTCTGAAAATGGAAAATTAATTAGTTGCGAACAATGTGATGGTAGAGGACAAATAAGATATGTGAGACAAACTCCATTAGGTGCTTTTGCAACTACAACAACATGCAACAAATGTATGGGAGAAGGAAAACAAATTAAAAATAGATGTGAAAATTGTAATGGAAAGGGAAGAACCTCTCAAATTAAAACGATTAAAATTAAAATTCCTGGAGGAGTGCAAACTGGCTCTCAATTAAGAGTTTCTGGAGATGGTGAAGCTGGATTAAGAGGGGGAAGATCAGGAGATTTGTATGTGGTAATTTTTGTTCAACCTTCTAAGATATTTAAAAGAGAAGAAAATGATATTTATTTAGATGTGCCAATTTCATTTTCTGATGCGGCCTTAGGATGTGAAATTAAAACTCCAACTGTAGAAAAAGAAGTTACATTAAAAATACCAAGTGGAACACAATCAAATACTAAATTTAGATTAAAGGGAAAAGGTTTTTCTTATTTAGATGGATATGGAAGAGGAGATCAGTATGTTAATATAATTGTTGAAACTCCAACTAAACTAACTAAAGAGCATAAAAAATTATTTGAAGATTTAAAAAACTTAGAGAAAGAAAAACCATTATTAGATAAAATTCTTGAATTTGTTAAAGGTTAGAATAGATATTGTTTATCTCTTCTTTAGATAAGCCTATTAATGGCCTTAAAATTAGTTTATTTTTAGTTTTGAATTTTAAAGTTTCTATTGTTTCATCAGTTGCAATGACGTCAGAATTTTCTTTTATCTTGTAATTGTAATAGGGTTTAAGTAATGGAAGTTCTTTTGTTAACGAGATTTTACAACCTCTTTTTAAGATTAAGAATCCTGTTACTGTTGAGAGTTTTTCATTTTTAACTTTAATTAAAACTTCTGCTTCAGAACCGATTGGTAATCCACCGAGGCCTTTAATTTTATTTTTGTAAACGTATGCTTTTCCATTTATTAGGGTGATATAAATTATTTGTTCAGGATTTGTTAAATTTATTTTTAAGGGTTTTTGTTTTAAAATAAATTCTGCTGTCTCTCTTTCTATTTCTGGAGAAGGTTTATAATTTTTAGTTGATCGTTTACATAAAATACTTAATGATTTATTCTCTTCTACTAATTTTAGGGCTTCTTCCTTTATTTTATCAAAATTACATTCAATAACTTTAGAGTAATTTGAGATTCCAAATACTTTATTTAAATTTTCTCCTTCGTCTATTAAATATTGGTTGTGCAAATTGATTAAATTTTTACAATTAGTTTTATTTTTTATTTCTTGGATTAATGTTTTTTCAAAGAATTTATGATTTTTTCCTTTAAGAAATAATTCTCCAGCTTTTATAAGACTAATGAACAAGTAAATTTTTGAGTTGGAGATCTTGGAATTAAAACTGCTGGTGGGTTAGAAGAAGAAAAATGAGTAAGAAACCTTTATAATCTTTTTCTATTCTATTTTAACTATGTTATTTAACAAGGTTAAACAAAACAGTTAGAGTTGCTTAGATATTTCTTTATAGTTTAAAATGGACTTAATTAAAGACTTCAAATGGAAAGAGAAAATAAATGTTTATGATTTTGTGAATCAGTTAGGTAGTACTGGGTTTCAAAGTATAGAATTAAAAAATGCATCAGATTTAATAGTTAAAATTAAAAAAAATAATGCTAGAACTTACTTAACTTTTACTTCTAATATGGTTACTTCTGGATTAAGGGGGTTTTTTTCCCAATTAATTAAATTAGGAATTGCAGATATTATAGTTACAACTGCTGGTGGGTTAGAAGAAGATATAATGAAAGCTAAAGGAGAAAGATTCTTAGTAGGAAATTTTAACACAGATGATGTGGAATTACATGAACAGGGAAAGAATAGAGTCGGTAATATTCTAATTAAAAATGAGAGTTATATGAATTTTGAAAGTTGTTTAATGGAAATGTTGGAAGAAATCTATAAGAAAAATAAATCTTGGACAGTTTCGGGATTATTAAAAGAGTTGGGATTAATGTTAAATGATAAAGACTCAATTTTGTATCAAGCTGCAAAACATAATATCCCAATATTTTGTCCCGCAATTACAGATGGAGCTTTGGGATTTCATTTATATTTATTTCAAAAAAAACATAATGATTTTGTAATTGATGTTGTGAAGGATTTTGGAAATATTTTGTTAACAACTTCTTTTGATGAA
>JAGVXZ010000045.1 GCA_018303515.1 Candidatus Woesearchaeota archaeon
TCATTAGTTGACTATAAAACATTATTCTAATAACCATTTCCACAAAGGTATAAATTTAATTTCTTTTTCTTGTTTTTCTAAGTCTTTTGTTAATAATATTAATTCTTTTGTTTTACTAAATTGTTTTTTAAACTTTAGTAATCCTTCAACTTCTCTCTCATGAATTTCATTGCTAAAAATAACGTTAATTGCCTGTAGAGTATTATCTTTATTTTTTATTATAAAATCTACTTCTTGAGAGTCCTTCCAATAATAAATATTCTTATTCCTTCTTTTTAATTCAATAAATGCAGTATTCTCTGCTAATTTTCCTGAATCTTTAGAAAATTTAAAACTCACAGCATTTCTTAAACCATTATCTATACAATAAATTTTTGAAGCAACTGTTTTTTGTTCTTTAAAAGAATAGGAAAAATGATCTAGTGTAAAAAATAAGAAGGCTTCTTTAAAGTAAGATAGATAATCTTTAATTGAATCATATGAAATCTCTCCAGTGAAATTGGTTGTGAAAAATAATGCTAGGTCTTTAACTTTTTGGCTATTTAGATTATATCTGTCTATTATATCTTTGTAAATTATATCATCAAAATATTGTTCTAATATTTTAATTTTGTATTTTTCTTCTTTGAAAAAAACTTCAGGAAACCCTCCTAATTCTAAATATTGTTTTAGATTATTTAATATAACTCGTTTTGTATTATCTAAAATTATTGTGCTTTTAAAATTTACATTTTTAAATCTTAAATATTCCTTAAATGAAAGTGGGAACACCTCAAATGTTAAATTTCTTCCAGTTAATAATGTTGAATATTCTTTTTTTAATAAGTAAGAGCATGAACCTGAAATAACAAATTTATCATTGGTCTTTAGATCATATTTTTTCCTTATCCAAGTTTCCCAATCCTTTTTTCTATGGATTTCATCAAGGAAAATATAAGCTTTATTTTTTGGATTTAGATTTTCTCTGTATTCATTGTATATCTCCTCTAAATCTAAGTTTGTTAACTTTTTATCTTCTAAATTTACAAATAGTATTTGCTCAGGTTTTATACTTTGTTTTAATAAACTATCTACTATTTGATACATTAATGTACTTTTTCCTGATCTTCTTACACCTAGAATTATTGTTATCTCTTTTATTTTAATAGAGTCTAGTAAGTCTTGGTATTCTGGCCTTTTCGTACCTTCCAAGTCTTTAACCAGTTCTTTATTTTCCCACCAGGGATTCCACTCTTTTAATATTTCTAGTATCATGTTACGTTTTAGTGTAACTTATTATATATAAATGTTACGTTTTAGTGTAACTTATCATATCTTTCTTTTTAAAGAATATATAAAACTAAAAATAAAGTTTATTTCATGCTTGGAGTAATTAACACTTTTATAGTTGCTAACTTCTAATACAAGAAAATTTAGGTTCTTCCGAAATCATCTTCTAGTCTTACAATATCTTTTTCATTAAAATTACCTATTGAAATTTCTAAGACATTTACTTCTTTGTCTAGTGCTTCAATTCTATGATTAACTTTTTTATTTATTTTTAATTCATCTCCTTTTTTTACTTTAATTGTTTTATTTCCAATAGTTACTTTTGCCGGATTATCTAAAAACTTCCAGAATTCTATTCTTTCTTTATGATATTGTAAAGAAAATCTTTTTTTGGGTTTTATTGTTAAAATTTTAACAGTTGATTTCTCATTAGTAATAAATTCTTCAAAACTACCCCAAGGTCGCTTTTCTTTAATTTTTCATTAAGAAATTTTAGTTTATTGTTTTTATATTTCTTTTGGTTTTAGAAATTTTTTAGTTCTTTAACAATTTGTTCTAATTCATTTGTTTCTAAAGCCAGTATTTTAACTTTTTTTAAAATAAGGTTATTTATTTTCCCAATTGGGTTTTTATCTTATCTTTAAATTGTCTGGTATTACTATACAATTTATAAATTTGTTTATCTTTTTTATAAATTCTAAGAAGAATTGCAGTTATTTTTTGTAAATCTTTTTTTGTTTTTATTAGATATTTTATTGAAGGCAAATCACGCTCAAATAAATCGTCAATGTTTTCTCTTTCAAAATTTACCAAACTTGACAGAACTACAAAATTTTTTCCAACTGTAAGAAGATCTTCAGGAGTCTTTATGAGATACTTAAATTCTGAGAATCCAAACGCAAATAAAGGAAAATAAAAATCCTCATCATTATCACTACCAACAATATCACTAAGAATTTTTCCAATTTTAAGTAAATCTTCAGGCGTCTTCACAAATTTTCTAACTTCATAAAATGCAAAAAGAAACATATAATAAAAGTTTTTAGATTTGAAATTTTTAGAAAGAATAATTAAATTATTTCCCATAATTTTAAGATCTTCTTTAGTGTTTATTAGTTTTTCAACTCCTATCAACCCATATTTTAAAAAATTTTTAGCTTCATTTGAATTTAGTTTAGCTAATAACTCTTCTGTAACTCCCCAATTTTCAACAAGCAAAATGGTTAAACGTTTATTATATTTCCAAGGAACCCATCCGATCAAGTTAGTTTCTGAAATAGGGAATCCTGCATTTCGTAAAGTCCTAATATGCTTCCTTTGAAACAAACGTACCAATAAATATTTTAAACTCATATTTTTTATCCATTCCCACTAACCTTTTCCAATTTTTTTCTTTATATTTAATACTTATACATAAGTTAGACGAGAATTTAAAAACATTTCTAAAGTTGAGGTTAATATTCCTTACAGTAGCATTTACAAAAACTTAAATAGATTCAAAAAGCTTATAAAGAAAATAAAGATTTTTTTGAAAAGATGACACAAATTAAAAAGATAACCGCAAAGGGTTTTAAGTCATTTGCAGAAAAAACAGAGATTATATTTGGTGATAAGTTTAATGTTATACTTGGCCCAAACGGTTCAGGAAAATCAAACGTAACAGACTCCATTTGTTTTGTTTTAGGAAAAAGCTCTGCAAGAGGAATGAGAGCAGAAAAGGCAGCGAATTTAATTTTCAATGGTGGTAAATTAAAAAAACCTGCAAATGAAGCTACAGTTTCAATAGAATTTGATAATTCAAAGAAAGAATTTCCAATAGATACAGATGATTTAACCATCACAAGAACAGTAAATAAAAACGGCCAATCTACGTACAGAATAAATGGAGAAAAAAGAACTAGACAACAAGTCTTAGACACATTAAGCTCAGCAAAAATTGACCCAGATGGGCACAACATCATTCTACAGGGAGACATAATTCAATTTATGGAAATGAGATCAGTTCAAAGAAGAGAAATAATTGAAGAGATTTCAGGAATTTCAATTTATGAAGATAAGAAAAACAAATGTTTATTAGAATTAGAAAAAGTAGAATCAAGACTTAAAGAAGCAAACATTATTTTAACAGAAAGAGAAGCAAATCTAAGAGAATTAAAAAAGGATAGAGATCAAGCAAGAAGATACAAAGAACTTGAGACTTTAATTAAAGACTACAAAGCTACACATCTGCACTTACAATTAAAAGATAGAAAAGAGAAAGTAGAAGATGTAGAATCTAAGATAAAAAAGGAAGAATCTCAATTAGAATCAATACAAAAAACAATTAATGAACTAAAAGAAGAAATTATTAATTCTAAAGAAAGTGTTAAGGAGATTAATAAGGAAGTAGAAGAAAAGGGAGAAAAAGAACAATTAGCACTAAGAAAAAAGGCAGAAGATCTAAAAGAAATTATAATAAGAACCAGTTCAAGAATAGATGTGTGTAATACAGAGATTATAAAAATAAAACAAAGAAACATACAATTAAAGAATAATATTCAGGAAACAGAAGAAAGAATACAAAATTTAACAAAATCAAAAACAAAATTACAATCACAATTAGTACAAGAAGAAGTAATAGAAAAAGAGATACTCAAAAAGATTCAGGAATTTAAACAAAGGAATAATCTTTCAACTGATCAATCTAAAACTATAGAAGAAATTGATAAAACCCTTAATATCCTAAATGATGAAAATTTAGAAGTTCAGGAGCAAAGAAGAGAGCTACAACAAAATAAATATCAAACTGAATTTATCCTTAAAGAGATTAATAGAAAAATAGAAGGAATTACTGGACCAGAAGGTCTAAAGATAAAAGGAAAAGAAAAGTTATTAGATCATCTAAAGATTGAAATTGGAAAATTAATAGAAACAGATTCTAAATTAGCTTCACAAATTCAAAGGTTAAGAGAAGATTTAAACAAAAAATCTGAAGAATTAGGAAGACAACAAACAAGACAAGCAAAAATTTCAGAATTCACATTAGCAGATAGAGCAATTAAAAGTATTATTGAAATTAAGAAACAAATAAATGGTATCTATGGTACTGTCTCAGAATTAGGAGAAGTAGATCCAAAATATTCCCTTGCATTAGAAGTAGCTGCTGGTGCAAGAATTCTAAGTGTTGTTGTAAATGATGATTCTGTAGCTCATAAATGTATAAATTTCCTTAAAGATAATAAATTAGGAATTGCAACTTTTTTACCATTAAATAAACTAAAGGAAATGAGAAATATACCCATACCACAAGAAAAGGGTATTGAAGGTAAAGCAATAGATTTAGTAAAATTTGATCCAAAATTTAAAGCAGTATTTTCACAGGTATTTGGTTCAACAATAATAGTCAAGGATCTTAACACTGCAAGAAAAATAGGAGTAGGAAAAATAAGGATGGTTTCATTAGAGGGAGATTTAATTGAAAGTTCTGGTGCAATGATTGGAGGATTTAGAAACAAAGTAATTGGATTAGGATTCAAGGAGAAAGATATTAAAGCTAAAGTAACAAAACTAGAAAATGAAATTCAAATGTTAAGAGAAGAAGTTCTTGACATAGAACAATCAAGATTAATCCATGAAAAAGAGTTACAAAAGTTAAGAGAAAATAGGGCAAATATGGAAGGTGAAATAATACAAACAAGTAGATCTCTAGGCATAGGAAACCTAACTAAACTTAAAGAAGAAAAAATTCATTATTCAAATCTAATAGAAAAAGATGAGATTAAAATAAAAGGATTAATAGAAAGAATAAAAGAGAATAATCATAAACAGGAGAGTTTAAGAAAAAAAATGTTTAATTTTAAGAGTACAGATACTAAAGTAACAAAAGAACTGGAAGAATTAGAAACAACAAGATTTACAACAAAAGATAATATCAATAGTACCATTTCAGATATCAGAACGATAGAATCCCAGATTAATAATATCCTCTCACCAGAAATAATAAGAATAGAAAAAATTTTAAGACAACAAGAAAAAGAAAGTGAAATGTTTGGAGAAGAATCTAATCAATTACAATTAAAGGTGAAAGTTCAATCTAAAGAACTAAACGAGATTCAAAAAGAAGAATCAAAATATCAAAACAGCTTAAAAGAACTAATACAAAAAAGAAATAAAATCAATGAAAAGATAACAAATAAAGAAAAGATAATTGGAATACAAGAAGAAAAACAAAGAGCATATCAAAGTAGAATAAATAATTTTAATATTGACAGAGCAAAATTTGTTGCAGAATCAGAAGGAATAGAAAAAGAATTTGAAGATTACAAAGAAGGAACAATAAAGAGAGGATTTGACATTCCACAGTTAAAATTAAAAATAAAAGAAACGGAACAAGAAATACATAAAATTGGTAATGTTAATTTAAGAGCATTAGAGATTTATGAAGAATTACAGGTAGAGTTACAAAAATTAATAGGAAAATCACAAAAATTAGACGAAGAAAAGAATGATGTATTGGGAATGATGAATGAAATAGAAAAAAAGAAAATAAGAGTATTCATGAAAACTTATAATATCATTGCAGAGAATTTTAAAAAGATATTTAACGAATTAACAACAAAAGGAGAGGTTAATGTTGAATTGAGATTCAAATAAGACTAACAAGTAAGAAATTTATGGATATTAAAGGCCTATCAGGTGGTGAAAAAACAATCGCAGCCTTAGCATTCATTTTTGCAATACAAGAATATAATCCATCACCATTTTATTTATTAGATGAGGTTGATGCTGCATTAGATAAGAAAAACACAGAAACCTTAACAAAATTAATACAAAAATACGCTAATCACGCACAATATATTGTAATTTCACATAATGATAATGTTATAACAGAAGCTGA
>JAGVXZ010000040.1 GCA_018303515.1 Candidatus Woesearchaeota archaeon
GGTTGTTCTATAACCACTGTTGTGAAATATGCAAGATTAAATGGTTTGGAAGTTGGAAGGAATGGTGTGAGAAAAACTTAAAATTATAGGGAGAAATAAATTCTCCCATATCACTTCTTTTCCCGGGGAGAAAAGATAATCATACTTATTTTGAGTTTATTTATTATTTAAACTTTTTGTTATTTTAAAAATAAATCTTGATAATTCTTAAAAATAATTTTTTTTGTTTCTTCTAGATCCAAATTTTTTATTTTAGAAATTATTCTTATTGTTTCTAATACATCTTTTGGTTCTGAAGATCTTCCGATTTCAGGTGTTAAATATGGTGCATCTGTTTCTGTTAATAAATTATTAATGTTAGTTCTTCTTATAATTTCTTGAAAATGTTGTAATCTTACACAGATCGCAGGAATAGAAAAATAAAATCCTAGCTCTTCTGCTTTTTTAGCTAATTTTAATTTTCCAGTAAAACAATGTAAATTTACTTTTTTACAGTTATTCTTTTCTAATAATTCTATACATTCTTTTTCTGCTTTTCTAGAATGGATTACCAATGGTTTTTTAATTTCTTTGGAAAATTCTATGATTTGTTGGAATATTTTTTTTTGTTCTTCTAAATGGATTTTTTCTAGTTGATCCAGGCCAACTTCTCCTATTGCAATGAAATTTTTTTTGTTCTCTTTAATGAATTTAAATTCTTTTTCTAAATTGATAGGCCCTTTATTATAAGTTAAACCCTCATCTTCAGGAGGTTTCTGGTCACCTAACGCATCAATTGGATAGATTCCTGCTGAAGCGTGGATTATTTTATATTTCTTTGATAACTCTAAAACTTCTTTATTCGTTGGTGTGTTAATACCGGAACATATTATGGATTTTACTCCCTTTTTTTCTGCTCTTTCTATAACTTGATCTAACTTATTTTCAAATGCTTTGTGATTTAAATGAGCATGGACATCTACTAACATGTTAATCTTTTGAAACTATCCGATTATTAAAGCTTTTTTAAAATTGGAATTCCTTTGTATGTGATTAATCCTATAGTTACAATTATTATCCAAAATGTTAAAGTTGAAATTGTTTTCCTGACGTAAAAAATTATATTTAAGATTAGTAAGAAAATTAAACAAACAGATAAAAATTTTAGTGGTTTCATATTATTGGGCTAAGTATGAATTTGAAGATTTTAATTACATAAGGTAGTAAGTTGATTATTATTAAGAAAGTACAAAATGAAGTCATATAACTATATACCTTCAATGCTTTCTTTTTATCTTTTATAAAATATTGGATACCCACATAAAACATTTTTCCTCCATCTACCGGTCCTAGTGGAAGTAGATTAAAGAAACCAACTCCTAAACTTATTACATATAACCAAAACAGAAGTTCTGACAGCCAAAGTATGAAACTTGGGATTATTGAACCATATTTTTCTTTAATATTCTCTTTGAGATTAATCTTAGTGTGCGTTACTGTAACACCTAATAATGCTCTTGAAGTGTTTTGTGGATTTTGTACAAGTGGGATTTGTGAAGAAGTATTATCTGTCATTAGATTAATTATTTCTCCAGGTTTTAAAACGTCCATTGTTTCTATAAAACCTTTTACATTTTCAATTTTAATTCCATTAATTGATCTTATTGTTTCTCCAATTTTCACTTCTGTACTATTTATTGGTAAGTCTTCTGAGATTGAGATTATTTGAACTCCACTTGTTTCAAACATTGATGATGTTACAGGTGTTAAAACTAACGAACCAATTAGTATAATAATTATTCCTGAAATTATATTTGAGAAAGCACCTGCAGATAATACTGAAAGTTGTTGGAACTTTGTAGCTTTATTAAGTTCTTTTTCATCTGGTTCTACAAATGCAGCAAGTATTGGTCCGAGAAATGCAAAACCAGAAGATTTTATTTTAATATTATATAATCTTGCAAAAATTCCATGGAATGATTCATGAATAACTGCAACGATTAGAATTCCAATTACCCAGTGCCAAAAAGAGAGAGTGGGTAGTCCTGGGATTTGAATTCCTGGTAATAATGGGGCGAGCATTGGTTGTGAATCGGGAATTTTAATTAAGTTTATGGCGCCTTTAACTAAAATTAATAAAACACTAATCATCCCTACGAAACCTAGTCCAACGCTGAAGTAACTTAAAACCTTTAGTGTTCTGGGAAATTTTTTTGCAAAGTAATCCATTAATTTTAATCCTAGTTTTGTTTTATACATTACAAAAATTTTACCTTGAACTTCAAATTTATTTCTAAATTTTAGAAAAAGTCCAAAGATTATTAGATAAAAAATAACTGCAGAGATTATGTCCCAATTTATCATTGAAATTAATTTAGTTTCAAACAGTATTTAAGAATTACTTTTTACTTTTTATTGGTCTAAAAGATTTTCCTTGGCAACCTTTGCATTTAATCTTTTGTAATCTAATTTTTGATAATTGTGCTTTTGTTTTCTTTTTACATTTTTTACAAACGTAAACATTACCAAATAATCTTTGTTTTGCTTCTTCAAATAATTTTGCCATTATTTAATTTCCTTTATTACCTTGTCGTCTAGGATCTCCCAGTAAGTGATTTGTATACCTTCTTTAATTTTATCTTTAAATTCTTCAGGAATTTTTAAATCAAATGTTTCAAATGTTTCTGTATCCATAACATTTGTTATGTCTTCTTTTATACTTAAGATAGTTGCAGGTTTTTTTAATATTATTGGAACAGTGACTTTATCATGTGCTGGAAAAATCTCTACTCTTTTTTGATTATCTATCATACCAACTGCTTCAATTCTACATTTAGCGTGACCGTGTTTACCTGGTCTAGAAGTTTGTACACTTTTCACGACGCATGCAGCCCCATTCATAATAACGTAACTTCCTTGCTTAAGACTTCCTGCTGTTGATTGTTTTGTTTCTCCCATTCATTGATTGATGTTTATGGGAAGTTTATAAAGTTTTTGAGTTTTTTAATTTCAGTCTGGAGAAATAAAAGTTAGACCTTAATAATTGAAGTTAGAATTGTTAAAATTTAGGATTTTAAGGAACAGTGATATTTTAGATATTATAATTGGTTTATTGATTCAATTAAATCATAAGCTTTCTTTTCTTTTCTTTTCGATTCGGGAATTTTTAATTCGTAGATATCCTTTTCAATAGAATTGATTTTTGAATTTAGTTTGTGAATTTGTTGTGATAAATTTGCAATTGCTATCCATAATTGAGCGTTTGAGGGTTGAATTGCTTCAGAATATGATTCTTTATGTTTATGTGATTCTTTTATTTGTAACTCTAAATGATTCCTGATTGTAGGGTCTATATTTTCTCTCCATGACATAGTGATAACCGAAATATCTTTATTTAAAAGGGTTAGTGTTCTGGGAAATATGCGAATCTTTATATATGTAATTTTTGTTTCATTAAGTATCATGAACGTTTTGAAGAGAAATGATTTTGTTGATATTGAGTTTGTTGCAAAAATTAAATCATCAGGACAAATATTTGATTTAACTGATGAGAAATTAGCAAAGGAAGTTGGGATTTATGACAAAAATTATCCTTATGGACCTAAAACTATTTGTGTTGGGCAAAAATTTGTAATAAAGGGATTAGATGAATCTTTAATTGGAAAGGAAGTTGGGGCAAGTTATATTATTGAAATTAATTTTAAGGATGCTTTTGGGAGTAAACATAAAGAATTAATTCAGGTTATGCCTTTATCTGATTTACATGATCAAAAAATAAAACCATTTGTAGGATTGAAATTACAAAATAATTATGGAATGACAGGGAATGTAAGATCTGTTGCTGGTGGAAGAGTTCTTGTAGATTTTAATCATCCATTAGTAGAGAAGGATTTGGTTTATGAAGTAAAAATTTTAAGTCTTGTAACTGATCCAGAAAAAAAATTGAAGAGCCTTTTGTTTTACGGATTAGGATTATCTCATCAGTATGAATTGAAGATTGATGGAAACAAAAGGATATTAAAACTTAATTTTGAAATTCCTATTAAGGTTGTTGATAATTTCAAAAAACTTGTAAAAGTAGTTATTCCTGAAATAGAGTTAGAAATATAGTTTTCTAGCTTAGTTAATTTTAAATAGAAGGGTAGTAGTATAATGGGGTAATAGCTATGGAAACTATAATAAATCAAGCTCATATGCAAGCGATGAAGTCTACATTCAAGATGAATAGTTCTAAGAATTTGCCAATAAATGAGGAATTAGAGGAGTTAGTTTCAAAACAAAGGGCAAAGATAAAAGTTATTGGTTGTGGTGGTGCGGGAAATAATACTGTTTCAAGAATGAGTGAAGTTGGGATTGTTGGTGCGCAGACTGTAGCAATAAATACTGATGCACAAGATTTACTTTATGCAAATTCTGATTCTAAGATTCTTATTGGTCGTGAATTAACTTCTGGATTGGGTGCAGGTTCAATTCCTAAGGTAGGTGAGGAAGCAGCAAAAGAAAGTGACAAGGAAATTAAAGAAGCTTTGCAAGGATCAGATATGATTTTTATTACTTGTGGTTTAGGGGGAGGAACTGGAACAGGTTCTGCTCCTGTTGTTGCAGAACTTGCAAAAAAATTAGGGATGCTTACTGTTGCGGTTGTAACTATACCTTTTGCAATGGAAGGGCAAAGAAGATATGAAAATGCGATTGTTGGTTTAGAGAAGTTAGAAAATATTGTTGATACTTTAATTGTGATCCCAAATGATAAATTATTAGAATTATGTCCAGGTTTACCTTTACATACAGCATTTAAAGTAGCTGATGAGATCTTAACTAATGCAGTAAAAGGAATTGCTGAATTAGTAACTAAAACAGGATTAGTAAACTTGGATTTTGCAGATATAAGAACTGTGATGGGTAAAGGTGGGGTAGCGATGATTGGTGTAGGTGAGAGTGATTCTGAGAATAGGGCGATAGAATCTGTGGAAAAAGCAATTCATAATCCCTTATTAGATGTTGATATTACTGGTGCAAATGGTGCATTAATTAATGTTTCTGGTGGATTGAATATGACTCTGGATGAAGCAAGGAAAGTGGTTGAAACTATTTCTGAAAGATTAGATGAAGATGCAAGAATTATTTGGGGTGCACAGATTTTAGAGGATTTAGAGAATACTATAAGAGTGATGCTGATTGTTACAGGTGTGAGTTCTCCACAAATATTTGGGCCAAGAAAGTCAAAGTCATCTTATGAAAGGAAAAGTAGTGGTAAGTCTGAGATGGAAGAAGAATTAGGAATTGAATTTATAGATTAGTTTCAAATTGTTTATAGTTTTAGTTTTCTATTAAAGAAGGATTGTAATGCAGTTAAAGTGAAGAGAGAATTTAATGAATCGCAACACTTATAATTATTAATGTTATTTGATTAATATGACATTGGACAATCTTATCAGGAAAATGGACCACATTCTCATGAAAATGGATAATAACAAACTAAAATTATTTGTGGTTGGAGTTCCACTTGTTTTTAGTAGTTTGGGAACCTATTTTACTATCGAGTACGCTTCAAAAGGAGAATTAAGAGAGGCCACAGTAGCAGGAATTTGTACGATTCTAAATGCTTATTATGCAGGATATCAGTATAAAAATATTGATTCAAGAGATAATTCTATTTTCCCTTTCTGAATTGTGTGTAATGCTGTTAGATTTTCCTGAGTGAAATTAATGGTTGGCTGAGTGAAAACGTTTTTGAGCTGTTACCGAAAATGATTTAAATATTAGAAGAGTTTAATACATTACGATTAAAGAATTATAAGGTGAAATGATGAAAAAAATATTTTTTGCAATAATGGTTGTTATATTATTGAATATGAGCATAGCTTTTGCTCACGAACATAATTTTGATGAAACAAAACAACTTATAGATTCTGGAATTAGTTGTGATAAACTTACTGATGAGCAATTAGAATCCATTGGAGAGTATTATATGGAACAAATGCACTCTGGAGAAATTCATGTGAGAATGGATGAAATGATGGGTGGTGAAGGTTCTGATAATTTAAAACAAATGCATATTCAAATGGCTAAACGGTTTTATTGTGATGGCAGTTTTAATGGAATGAAGAGTGGAGGTATGATGAATATGATGGGTGGTACAGGATTGAATGGTAGTTTATGGTGGATGATGAGTGTCGTAGGAATGTTATTCTGGATTGCTTTACTTGTAGTTTTAATTTTGTTGATTATTTGGCTTTACAAAAAAATTATAGGACAAGCAACAAATAGTGGCTCTGCTTTGGAGATATTGAAAAAAAGATTTGTCAAAGGAGAAATAACAAAAAAAGAATTTGAAAGTATGAAAAATGAAATAAGGTGAAATGATGAAACAGTTGTTAAACATAAATGCAAGTAGAATAGTTAATAGTATTTTGTTGCTTTTGGGATTGGTTTTTTTTAAGCCACTTGCTTATTTTGTTGCGTTGATGATGTTTTTCGCAGGAGTGACTAATTATTGTCTCATGGAAAGAATTTTGCAAAGGTTTGGCTTTCAAAAAACATGTAATACAATGGTAAGTCCCACAAAAATGCAAGTTTGTGATCCAAAAAAAATTAGGAGAAAGTTTATCAAACAAAAAAATCAAATGAAATGAGTTACTATAGGAACAAATCTCAAACATAATCTTAATTAATATTTAAAATACTACATTTAATTTTCTCCAAAAATAGAAGCAATTATTTCAAGGTGTCCACAAAGTAAATAAAATGTAGTCACCCCTAATAAAAACATTTAAATATGTAGTCACCAACATATGCTCATGCACTTAGAAAAGAGAACTTCGGGAAATAGAATAAAGTATTATCTTGCGCATTCTTACAGGGAGGGCTCTAAAGTCCACAAGTTCAGAAAATACTTAGGTCAAGATTTGAAGAAAGACAAGATCGAAGAAAGAAAAAAAATGGCAGAAAAGCTAATATTAGAAGAAATCCATAAGTATACTATTATCAAAGACCCATTGCATTTTGAACTTTCAAAAGAAGAAATAGCACAAATAAAACAGTTAGAGCAAGATATTCCTCTAAAAATCTCCCACTTATCTGAATCTGACTGGAAAATATTTTCAGAAATATTCACTTATAACACCAATGCTATAGAAGGGAGCAGGTTAAACCAGAAAGATGTAAGGAACCTTTTAGAAAAAGACAAATGGCCTGAAAAGTCAAAAGAAGATATCGCGGAGGCGTATGGTGTTGATGAAGCGATAAGGTTCATTAGGGGAACAAGAGAGCACATGACAATATCATTAATCAAGCAAATACACAAGATTGTCTTTAGGAATTCAAAACCATTTGCAGGAAAACTGAGGAAAAAAGATGAAGAAGTTGTTGTCATGGACAGCAAAGGCAATGTTATACATGAAGGAGCGCCTCAAGGAAGAATTAACCATTTATTAAGAGAACTTGTTAATTGGTACAACAAAAATAAATCAAAGTATCCTGCTTTAGTGCTTGGTGCAGTGATTCATAACCAATTTGAAAATATCCATCCATTTATAGATGGAAATGGAAGAGTCGGAAGAATATTGCTTAACAATATATTAATCAAAAACAATCTTCCCCCAATTAATATAGATTTCAAGAACAGAGCAGAATACTATCAGTCCCTAAAGGCATATGAATTCAACAAAGATCTAAAACCAACAATGGTGCTATACTTAAAAGAATATAAAAATCTTAAAAAAGAGTTAGGTGACTACAAAAAAGAGGTAAAGTAGTCACCCAAAAGAAAATGAAACTATGGATGAAAATCTAAAACTTTTCTAAATCGTTTGCTGGGGAAAAACTTTAAATAGACTTGGGTAGTCCTAAAATCTGTTATGAAATTTAAGGACATAATCCAAAAACTAAAGTCATTCCTAATTGAATGTAAGAGGGTTTGGCAAGTAACTAGAAAACCTTCAAAGAGTGAATTTACAGTTATAATGAAAGTTACAGGAATAGGGATGATTGTAATTGGATTAGTAGGGTTTATTATTAATTTTATATGGCAGGTATTTTTAGCTTAAAATGGAATCACAAATATACGCATTGAGAACAACGGCAAAAAGAGAGGATCAGGTGATAGATTTTATTGATAGTAATGTTAAGAAAAAGAAGTTACAAATTTTTTCTGTAGTAAGGATTCATGGAATGAGTAGTTATGTTTTTATAGAGGCTGCTTCTGAGGATGATGCAAGGCAATCCTTTATGGGCGTGCCTTATGCAAAAGGACTATTACCTAAACCTTTAAATTTTTCTGAAATTGAACCTATGCTTGAACAAGTTAAAACTCCAGTGCATATTCAAGTTAAAGATATTGTTGAAATTATTCAAGGTCCTTTCAAAAGGAATAAAGCTAGAGTTAAAAAAATTGATGATGCGAAGGATGAGGTTGTTGTTGAATTATTGGAAGCTGCAATTCCAATTCCAATTACAATCAAAATTGACTGGGTGAGGGTAATAAGAAGAGATACAGAAGATGAATCTGGTGCAGCTCAATTAGAGAAGAAAGAAGCAGAAGAAGAAAATAGATTTCTTTGAGTCATTCCAAAAGCCTTATAAGTCTTATATTTTTGCGTATTAAAAATGGGAACTGAAATTGTTGAAGTATTAATTGAAGGTGGAAAGGCAACACCTGCTCCACCATTAGGGAGTCAGTTAGGACCTTTAAAAGTGAATGTAAAAGCAATTGTTGAAGAGATAAATAAAAAAACTAGTGCTTTTAAGGGAATGAAAGTCCCTGTAAAAATTGAGGTTGATACTAATACAAAAGAGTTTAAGATTTCAATTGGAACTCCACCAGCTTCACAGTTGATTAAAACTGAGTTGGGAATTAAATCTGGTTCAGGTGAACCTAATAAATATAAGGTGGCATTGTTAACGGTTGAGCAAATTATTAAAATTGCTAAAATGAAAATTAATTCTTTAAATGCAAATAATTTAAAATCTGCAGTAAAAATAATTGCAGGTTCTTGTCATTCAATGGGTGTACTTATTGAAGGAATGACAGGATCTGAGTTTGTTTCAAAAGTAAATGGTGGCGTTTATGATAAGGAAATTAGTTCTGGCCTGGATGAGATTCCAAAAGAAAAGTTAGAACAATTTGCAGCTGCTAGAAAAGATATTGAAAAAAAACTTGTTGAAATTCTGAAACAAAAAGCTGCAACTAAAGCTGCTGAAGCTGCAAAAACACCAAAGTGAAGTTTTATAAATAAATTTATTTCTCTAGTATTGGGGCTGTGGTGTAACTTGGTCAGGAAGGGGATTTCCTTTTTTGGAGTAATTAGCATCAGAGGTTTGGGACCTCTAGATTCCGGTTCAAATCCGGGCAGCCCCGCATATTATAAAATACATTCATTTATGGGCATTTGGTTTTATTTTAGATAATTTTTATGTTTTAAATCTTAAGTTTTAATCTTTTGAAACTAAACAATAGTTTTATAAATCTTAAGCTTATTCAAGATTTATTCGGAGTTTTTTAAGATGTCTGGTTCAAAAAAAGTTGGTTCTGCAGGTCGTTTTGGTGTAAGGTATGGAAGAAAATTAAGAAAGAAAATAAACGATGTTGAGAAGAAGCAAAAAATAAAACATGAATGTCTAAAATGCCACAAGATGGTTGTTAAAAGATTAGCTGTTGGAATTTGGCAGTGTGGAAATTGTTCAAATAAATTTGCGGGTAAAGCTTATTATCCTGGAGAGAAGTAAAAATGGTGAGTTATCAATGTATGGAATGTAGAAAATCTATTGAAGGTGCATTAGTTAAGAAAAGGGTTAGATGCCCTTATTGTGGAAATAAGATTCTAAATAAACAAAGAATATTGCATGTTGTTGTTGAGGCAGTTTAAAAATGTCAAATGAATCTGAAAAGAAGATTTCTAAATTACAGATTTTAGAACAGAATTTTCAAAATCTATTGCAACAAAAGCAAAATTTTCAGTCACAAAAAATGGAAGTTGAATTTGCTTTGATGGAAGTTGAAACTGCAGAAGGTGAAATTTATAAAATTACAGGTACAGTTATGATTAAAACTGATAAAGAAAAAATAATCTCTGAGTTAAACTCTAAAAAAGAAACGGTAAATATTAGATTTAATGCAGTAGAAAAACAAGAAAAAAGACTAAGAAATGAAATTGAAAATTTACAGAAAGAGGTTATTGCTGAGATTGGAGGAGAAAAAAATGAATGATCTTCCAGAAATTTTAGAGGGTTTATTTATGATACATAAAGATAATGATGTGCCAAGAAATATAAGGATGAAAGTTAAAGATGTTGTTGATATTCTTAATAATGAAGATGAGATTGAAATTAAAATTGATAAATCCTTGGAAACTCTTGGAGAAGTTGCAGATGATCCGTCTGTACCACAGCATACAAAAATGCAAATATGGAGCTTAGTAAGTTTGTTAGAAACAAATAAATAGAAACATTTAAATAAATTATTTATAATCATAAAATTAACCTGATTCTTAAAAGGTGGTTTTGAAATGGATATGGATTCAATAAAAAAGACTGGAACTACAACTGTAGGTCTTGTTTGTAAGGATGGAGTAATATTAGCTGCGGATAAAAGGGCAACTGCTGGAAGTATGGTTGTTGCAAAGAAAACTGATAAAATCCAGTTAATCACTGATAAGATTGCAGTGACTACTGCAGGAACTGTTTCGGATATACAGTTGTTAATTAGAATTGTAAGAGCTCAATTGAAATTAGAAGAATTAAGAAAAGGAAGCGAACCTAAAGTAAAGGAATCTGCAAATTTTATGGCGAGTTTAGTTTATAATAATATTAGAAAAATGAGTATGATCCCTGGTATTGCTCATTTTTTATTTGCAGGTGTTGATAAAGAAGGTGTAAAACTTTATGATATTTTCCCTGATGGATCTTTATCTGAAATTGATGATTATGTTTCTTCTGGTTCTGGATCTGTGTTTGCTTATGGTGTTTTAGAAGCAGGGTACAAACATAATCTTTCTGTTGAGGAGGGAACTGTTTTGGCTGTTAAGTCAATTAATGCTGCAATGCAAAGAGATACAGCATCTGGTCAGGGTATTGATGTAATTGCAATAACTAAAGATGGTGTGAAGAAAGTATTTAACAAAATGGTTGATTATTCTGTTAAAGTTTAATTTTTAAAAAAAATGGTAAAAATCTTGAATGAAATCATGAAGCATATGCCTAAGGATGCAGATGTATCCGAAGCATTGTTTGAAGGAGCGAACATTGTATTATATACAAAGAACTCTAACTTTTTTTTAGATAATGGAAGTTTTGTTAAAAATGCTGTTGATGATGTTAAAAAACGAATTGAAATAAGATGTGATCAAAATATACTTCTTCCTGTAGAACAGTCTGAGAAATTAATTAAAGAAATACTTCCTGAAGAAGCAAAGGTAGATAATATAATCTTTGACCCACAAAGGTCACTTGTATTTATTGAAGCAGAAAAACCTGGCTTAGCAATAGGGAAAAATGGTGATTTGTTGAAGGAAATACGAAAGAAAACTTATTGGGTTCCATTGGTGAAAAGAACTCCATCAATTAGGTCACCTTTAATTGAAAATATTCGTGCTGTTTTGTATGAAAATAATGATTATAGAAAGAAATTTTTGAATAAAGCTGGAAAAAGAATTTATGATGGATGGATTCGTGGTAAAAAAGAGCAGTGGATAAGATTGTCTTTTTTAGGATCTGCAAGAGAAGTTGGAAGAAGTTGTTATTTATTGCAAACTCCAGAATCTAGAGTTTTATTGGAGTGTGGATTGAACGCTGCCGCTAATGATGAAAATGCATTCCCAATATTAGAAGCGCCCGAATTTGATATTAATGCTCTAGATGCAGTTATTATTTCTCATAGTCATATAGATCATGTAGGTTGTTTACCTTTTCTCTATAAGATGGGATATAAAGGTCCTGTTTATATGACTGAACCAGTTCGAGATGTAAGCGCATTATTAACTTTAGATTGTATTGTAGTTTCTCAAAGAGAAGGAAAAGAACCTATTTATGGATCTTCTGATGTAAAGGAAATGGTAAAACATACTATTTGTTTGGGTTATGAAGAAGTTACGGATATTACTCCTGATGTTCGTTTGACATTTTATAATGCTGGTCATACTTTAGGAAGTTGTATTGTACATTTGCATATTGGAAATGGGTTGCATAATTTAGTATTTACTGGGGATTTTAATTATGAGAATTCCAATTTGTTAAACGCAGCACAAACTAGATTTCCAAGAGCTGAAACGGTAATGATGGAAGCTACTTATGGAACAAGGAAAGAAGAAATACCAACCAGATCTGAAGCTGAAGAACTATTGATTAATTTAGTTAATGAAACAATAAATAATGATAAAGGTAAAGTTTTAATGCCTGTTTTAGGTGTTGGTCGTTCTCAAGAAATGATGGTAGTTCTTGAAAGAGTTATGAGAGAAGGGAAAATCCCTAAAGTTCCAATCTATTTACAAGGTATGGTGTGGGATGTTACTGCAATTCATACAGCTTATCCTGATTTTTTTAGTGCACAAGTAAAAAAGCAAATTTTCCAGAATGAGAGTAATCCCTTTTTGTCAGAAATTTTTAAGAGGGTTGCATCACAAAAGGAAATGAAGCAAGTTATTGAGTCAAAAGAACCATGTATAATCTTAGCAACATCTGGAATGTTAACTGGTGGCGCGTCTTTGTTGTATTTTAAAGCTTTAGCTGAAAATCCAAAAAATAGGTTAATATTAACTTGCTATCAAGGGCCTGGATCATTGGGTAGGAGATTACAAGATGGTGAGAAAGATATTGGATTTGTTGAAGGAAATAAACAAGAGATGACTAAAGTCAGAATTGATATTCATGTTGTTCGTGGATTTTCTGGTCATTCAAGTTATAAGCAGTTAAATGCATGGATAAGAAATTTAAATCCCCGTCCTAATAAAATTATTTTTGTACATGCGGAAGCTTCTCGCGCTTTAGAAATGGCATCACATGTTTACAAGACACAGAAAATTGAAACTGTTGCACCAAAAAATTTAGAGGTGATAAGATTAAGATGAAAGATCCAATTGAAATTGCGTTAGAAATGTTACTAGATTATGAAGAAGGGATGCCACCCAGGAAATTTTCTTTAGATCATAGATGTGAATGTGAAGGTTGTAATGAATAATTGAATAATAGATTTTTAATTATAGAGTTCCACTTAAATTTTTTTATGTTTAGTTCAGAAGAATGGATAAAAAATATAAGAGAACTTTAAAAAGATATTTATAGTGGTGGTTAAGTTATTTATCTTATGAGTGAGTTTGATAAATTTATTAAATATGGTGAGACTAGAGGGTGTAGTTATGTTGAATTAAAAGAGATTATACTCTCAAATACTGTAATACAAACTGTAAATAATGATGTTAAAAAACTTAATTCGAATGATGATAAGGTTTATGCAGCAAGAGTTTTATATAAAGGTTCTTTTGGATTAGCTTATTCTAACAAATCTAATTGGAAAGATTTAGTTGATAAAGCAATTGAATCCGCAAGGGCGATTAAGAAAAATCTTCAAATTAAAGAAGCAGTGCCTTTGAAAAAATTAATTAAAACTAAAGTAAAGATAGATCCTTCAGAAATAAACCTTAAAGAGAAAAAAGAGAGAATAATTAATCTAGGAGAAAGAAAAAAATATCCAAAAATATGCTCTTTACAAAAAATATATCAAGAAGCATTGAGAAATTATTCTATTACTAATTCTTATGGACAATATTTTAATTGGAAAGATTCAAAAATTGCATTTTATAGTGATGCCTATTCTAAAGAAGGAACTGAACAAGAAAATTTTTTAAAAAGGTTCATGAACCATGCAGGTTTTGAAATTATGGAAAGAGGGGAAGAGATAGTAAACTCCTCTATGGATATGGCCCAAAAATTATTGAAAGCTGAACATACGGAAGGTGGGAATTTTCCTATCATTGCAGATCAGGAATTAGGTGGTGTATTTACTCATGAGGCTGTTGGTCATGCAACGGAAGCGGATTTAGTCTTACAAAACGTGTCTGTACTTAAGAATCAATTAGGAAAAAAAATTGCAAATTCTAAAGTAAATATCATAGATGATGGAACAAAAAAAACTTATGGATGGTTGCCTTATGATGATGAGGGGATTAAAGCTTCACCTACAAATTTAATTAAGAAAGGAAATTTAATTAATTATCTTCAGTCTTTAGAAACAGCTTCTATTATGAATGTTGAGCCAACTGGAAATGGTAGAGCACAATTTTTGTCTTCAATGATTATTCCAAGGATGACTACTACTTATATTGAAAATGGAGATGATAAGTTTGAAGAAATGGTTAGTTCTATAAAAAAAGGATATTACCTTAAAGGTACTAAAGGCGGGGTTGTTAATACACAAAGAGGAGAATTTTTATTTAATTCAACTTATGGTTATTATATTGAAAATGGAGAAATTAAAAATTTAGTAAAGGGTCCTTCTTTAATGGGAAATATTATGGAAATATTACCAAAGATAAGTATGGTTGGAAAAGATTTAGAAATACAAAATGGTGGACATTGTGGAAAATGTGGACAAACGGTTGCTGTTTCAGATGGATCCCCGCATATTAAAATAGATTCTGCGAAAGTTGGAGGTCAAAAATGATTGATAAAATAAAGAATTATATTAAATCCAAATGTGATTCTTATGAAATTTTTCTTGATAATGCAACTCAACAGAATATAGAAATCTCAAATACTAAAATTGATTTTATATCACAAGGCTCTTCTCAAGGTTTGGGTATTAGAGTAGAGATTGGAAAGAAAATTGGATTCTCAAGTACAACGGATATTAATAATTTTAAAAAATGTGTGGATAATGCAATTAAAATTGCAAAATTAAACAAAAAAGATTCCAAGTTCGAGAAATTTGCTATATCTGGAACTTATAAAAAAGTTAAAGTTTATTATAAAGATTTAGCATCATTGTCACTTGAAGATTGTCATGATTTTATTAATAGTAAACTTGAAATTATTAAGAATGCGAAGGTAAATGTCACTGGTGGAAGTTATGGAAGATCTGTTGGTAAAAGTTTTATCTTAAATTCTGAAGGTGTGGATTTATTTAATGAGTATACAATAAATGAGTTTGATTATGAATTATTAAAAGGGAATGTTGGTTATGATGGTGGTGATTCAGGAAGGGGAATTTTAAAAGTAGATAAGTTAAATGAAGATTTAGAGATTTTAGAAAAACTTAAAAATAAAAAAGTTATGAGTACTCTTGATTGTCCTGTATTAATGAATTATAAAGCATGTGCTGAAATGATTGATTCTTTTTTTTCTGGGAATTTATCTGGTTTTAATGTTCAACAGAAACAATCATGCTTTGAAGAGAAATTAGGGCAAACATTATTTTCTAATAAATTTACTTTGATTGATGATGGAAGTAAAGGGGTTTTTCCTAGTAATCACGATAGTGAAGGAACTCCGTGTGGTGAAACAATTTTAGTCTCTAAAGGAAAATTAATACATTATTTATATGATTCTTATTCAGCTAATATTGATAAAGTGAAAAGCACAGCAAATGGTTTTAGGGGTTATGCAAGTACACCTTCAATTGGATTTAGTAATGTTTTTATTGAAAAAGGGAATAAAAGTTTTGAGAAAATGGTCTCTTCAATAGATAAAGGAGTTATTATTGATGGGATGATGGGTTATCATACAGTAAATGATTTGACTGGAGCATTTTCATTATCCATTTCAAATGGGTTTTATGTTGACAAAGGGGAAATAAAATATCCAATAAAAGATTGTATGCTGGCAGGAAATTTCTTTGAACTTTTAAAAAATATTGAAATGGTAGAGAATAAACAAAATAAAAATTATTCTTTCAATGTACCTTCCATTTTATTTAAGAATGCAAAAATTATTGGTAGTTAGTGCTTTTTGTTTTAATTGAATAAACTAAATCTTCTATTTTCTTTAAGTTCCATTTAATTGCATCTGATTTTTTTCTTAAATCTGAATTTCTTAAATTAAATTTTAAGAATTCACCATAAATTTCATCTACCAAATCTTTTGTTCTGAAAACTTCTTTGTAATCTCTTTTTATTGCCTGATTTACACAATGTCTTCCTAATTCTCCAGTTAAATCACACAATCCCATAAGATAATTATGTGCTGAAACTTTTAGTTGAGTATGTGTTGGAATCTTTTCGTTTTTTACAAATTCATAAAATACAATAGCTTCAACATATTCCTGTTGAGCAACTGAATCAATACCAGTATCATATTTTTGAGTCGAGATCTTCTTTAAAGATAATTTTATCTTTTTTATTCCAATACTTGCGGATTTTAAATCATTTCTATGAATATCATAGATTATTTTTTTGGATAATTGTATTATTCCTCTTGAGTTTTGGATTGTTTCTTCTCTTTTCTCTTCAAAAATTTCAAAGGATTTCCTTATTTGTGCAAATGATTTTTTGTCTAACATATATTTAGTTGTATGATTACGTCTTATTTAAAATATACTTTTTATTGAGCTGTAAAGTTCGCGCCTTGTATAATTTCTAGGGTTAAATGAAGTGACAATCCCTCTAAAAAATTAATCCTTGTGAAACAGAGCTGTGAAACAGAGCTGAAAAATTCGATAGAGCTGAAATCAGAGCTGGAAAAATCGAATTTGGATGAGCGACTGCAAGGAGCGAATCTTAAAATCCCTGGTGAACTACCACTCCGTAAACGAAGTGGTAGTTCACTCAGCTTCTATGATTATCTTCATCTTGCAATTGCAAAAGGGTTAGGTATTCCATTAATCACAAGAGATAGAGATTTGATGGATTTTGCAAAAAATCATGTGAAAGTGTTCAAACCAGAAGATTTACTCCGCTAGTTTGTTGATTTCATCCAAGCCAAATTTTTCTTTTGATAATTTAGTCCTAATCTTTCTGATATCTTTTACAGAATCTCCTATGTCTGGAAGAATTCCAATAAGTTTATCAAGCACGAGTCTTCTTACAGCATCTCTTAGAACATCAGAACGACTAGAGTAAACTCCTGTTTGTACTAAATTATCTATCTTTTTAACTAATCCGTGACTTAACCGTACTTGAATCGTGTCCATTACCATTGTAATGCTATTGTGGTTGTTCCAGTATAAAAATCTTTCCCTAAACCAGCTCTAAATTAAGGGAAACATGCTAGTTGTCAATAAATCTTAATTTTTTGTTCAAAATTCCAAATGTTTACTTTATATCAAACTTTTTATCCAATTTGTGAATTTTGTAAAGATTGATTGTTCCTTACATTTGTTTTTTTTGCACCTATTTTGAATACATTCATAGTTATTTTGGCATTCTTCTTCCAGCTCTTTTTGTGGTATTAAATTTAACTCTTCGGAACAGAAGTGAGGTTTTCCATTTATTGAAGTGAGAGATAATTTTTCAATACAATTTCCATCAACAGCACAACCATTACAATCCAATTTTTTTATTTGCTTTACTGAATCTTTTGATGTTTCTTCTGTCATTTTTACTTTTTTCATATTACCATTTGATTCTATCATAATTTCATTTTCTTTTATTCCCTTAAAGAAATCCGGATTATTTCTTATGGATTCTGTAGTTTTTAATAATGAATCGTCAGAACCTGATACAATCAATAAAATTTTTTGTTTATTATTCTCTTTTAATTTAATTAATGTCTGGCCATTATTTAATCCCAAGAAACAGTCTTCTCCTGGAAAAAAATGTTTTGTTATAGAATTTTGACAAGGACCTCCAATTAAAATAAAATTAGTTTCAAAGTCTTTTACTTCTCCTTTAAGATCCAATCTATTCTCATAATTTGATGTCCTTATTTCTTCAGGAAGAGAATAAAAAATATTTAGTGAAGCTGTTTTATCTTTACTAAAAAAATCAGGATAATTCTCTAAATCTGCTAATACTTGTGTTGATAATAAGATTATTATTAATAACAAAATTAATTTTTTCATTCTAGTTAACTCCTTCTAATGTTACTGATTTGTGACCATAATTTTCTACCATAAGATTTGTAGAATAAGATAGATTATTTAAGGATTTTTATCTTTTATAATAATTTTTTAATTATTTCAGAAGCTTTCTTGCCATCTACTTTACCATTAAATTTTTTCATTAAATCTCCAATTATAGCACCAGGAGATAATTTAGGATTTTTCTTTATTAGTTCTCTTATTGTTTCTTCTAATTCTTTATCTGAAACTCTTTTAAATTCTTCTAATCTTATTTTACCACTTTTTAGAAGTTGTACTAAACAGTCAATTGTATTCTCTTTTCTTAATTTATTTTCGTTAAGTAACTGCAAAACTTCCTTGAATTCTTTCTCTTTTAATTCGTTAGAATCTAGTTTAAATCTTGATTTTATTTCTTTTGGGATTTCAATTAAAACTCTAGCTATGAAATTAGTTTCAAGTCCAGGATATAATTTAACATAATCCTTAAAATTAATTTTATTCTTTACTAATTCTCTTGCTAATTCAGCTTGTAGATTGTAATTTTCTTCTAAATTTTCTACTTTTTTATCTATTAAAACTGGTAATTCCAGTGAGTCTAAAAGTGTTTTACTAATTTTTATTGTTGGGATATCAGTTTCAGGGTACATTCTTGCTGAACCGGGCATTGGTCTTAAGAATGTGGTAGTAAAATCTTTTTCTGCTTTTCTAACGTGTGGTTCTTTAATACCTTCTTCCTTTTGTCTTTCTTCTTCAAATTTAATTATTTTAGGGATCGATTGTAAATCCTGGAAGCCTTTTATTTCTACTCTTGGGCCATTAAAGGAAACATTAACATCCTGTCTGATTGAACCAATACCTCTTCTTAAACTTCCAACTGATCTTAAAACCATTCCAATTTTTACTGCTACTTCTTTTGCACTTTCATTTGATTTAATCTCAGGGCCTGTTGCAATTTCTATTAATGGAATTCCTAATCTCGAAATGTTATAAATACTATAATCTTGAGTATCTTTTTTCTTTTTTGCTGCTTCTTCTTCTAAACAGATTGTTTCAATTTTTATTTTACCTTCTGATGTTTCAATATAACCATCAGTTGCAATTAAAGCAGTCCTTTGAAATCCGGTAATATTAGATCCATCAATTACAACTTTTCTCATGACTTGAATTTCATCAACTGGTTTTGCATTTAAAAGTAGTGAGACTTGTAATGCAATATTTAATGCTTTTTTATTTAATTCTAAAGGCGGCTCTTCATCAATACAGATTAAACAATTTGAATCATGATAACCTTCATAAATAAAATATTTATTTTTTTGTGATTCATGTAAAGCTGCTTTATCTATTTCTCCTAGTTCTGATGCTGAGGTTCTTAATTTTCTTTTTAAAAAAAAATCAGGTTTATCATCTATTATAATCGAATTACAATCACAAAAAAGTTTTTTTGTATTTAATTGTTGGTGAATTTCCAAACCACATTTCAAATTGCTTCACCCATTAAAGTTGAACCTTCTTCCCTTTTCCAAACTATCTCTTTATCTTTTCTAACTTCCCTTATTCTATGTACTGGTAATTGGAATTCTTTATTACCTTTTTCAAAAATAATGAATAATTTATTTATTTCTTTAATTTTATCAAATTTTAATTCTTTAAGATTATTTTCTGAAATATTAAAATAGCAAATGGTGTAATCTTCTGGATTTTCCTTTTTATCCCATTGTATTTTGGTTAGTAAGTCCAATATGAATATCATTTTTGAAAATCCTCATTGAATACTGTTTTTGGATTTATCTCTCCCCTTAAATTAGTTTCAAATAAATGTTTAAGATTATCCTTATGATTTGAAATTAACCAGGATAATTTAATGAATGATGTTTCCGGTGTCATATCACAAAAATTTCCAAGTACATTTAATTCTTGTAAATGTCTCCCTTTTGAATAAATGTTCATGTTAATTCTACCATAAATACATTGGGAACTCATAACTATTGGAATTTTCAGTTTTTTTATTTCTTCTAAGACATTTTCTGGTGTGTGCCCTAATCCTGTACCTTCAATTACTAAACCATCAAAGTTTTTGTAAACTTCAAATTGTTCTTTAGACATATGTGTATGGATTTTTATTATTCCAACTTTTAAATTCTCATTAAATAATTTTAAGTTTAGTTTTTGATCATGTTTTTTTGAATAATCTCTTTGGTAAACTATTTTTCCATATTCGTCAACAGTAGCAATTGAATCAGTATTTATTGACCTGAATGCATCTCTCCTCGAAGTGTGCATTTTTCTTACTTTACAACCATGAAGAATTGCACAAACATTATCATTAGTATTTGCATGCATACATATTGCAACTCCAACAAAATTTGTTTCTTTAATAAAGTTACAAGCTGCGATTAAATTTAAACTAGCATCAGAAGAACCTCTATCAGATGACCTCTGTGCACCAACAAGTAAAATTGGAATATTAATATGCTCTAAAATAAAAGATAAAGCTGCGGAAGTATAGTGTAGTGTGTCTGTCCCATGTGTAATAATAATTCCATTTACACCTTTCTTTATTTCTTTTATAATTTCTTTTGCTAAAATATTATAATGAGAAAAGTTCATATCATCTGAAAACATATTTGAAATTAGTCTTGAATCTAAATTTACAATTCTTTTAAGTTCTGGAAACATTGTTATTATTTCTTCTGGTTTAAATTTAGATGATACTGCACCTGTTTCATAATCAACTTTGCTTGAAATAGTACCACCCGTGTGTAAAATCGTCACTCTCTTTAAAGTTTTATCTTGGATAAAATTAATTTTATCCTGCTTTTTCATTGGTTCTTTTTTTAATTGTTTTGTTTCTTTGATTTTAGTCTTGTTAATTCCAAGATTATAACCAGAGTTTAATTTTAGGATTAAAGTGTCATCTTTACTTGGCATTATAATACCCTCTTTTATTGAATTATCTTTTAAAGTTATTTTAACTTTGTCTCCAGGTTTCATTAGAAAGAATATAATTTGAATTGTTTATAAAGTTTAGTGTTAGAATCTGTCCTGAAAGCTTCTGGCTACACGGGGAATGTTTAATGTTGCTACTTTTGTTTAGCGGAAAAGAAAAACGAGAACAATTGCTATGCAACTATACCTAACATTTGCTAAACTGTTCACTTCGTTCTCCCAAAATTTTTAGATTGTATTAGTGGTTGACTTCTTGAAACGAGACAAAATATAATTCCTTAACTGTTCCGCTACAACTGGATTTCTCATAACTGTTACTTTCAAATCTGTTTTCTTCTGAATAATTTTTATTAGTTTAGCGACTTCAAAACTCTCAAAATCTCTCTTGTTCCTATAAACGGAATCAATTTCTCGTGTGATATCATCTGGATAAGTAATTTGAATCATAAAATCGTTATAGACTACAATAAGCATTAAAGTTTTCTCCCCTGCTACATACATTATAATGTTAAATAGGGTTATGTTAATTCTTAGATTATCATTAAAAAATGTTAAAAGTTTTACTAAAAAACATTTAAAAACTCTTTTCGTTAAAATTTATCATTAGTTTTAGATCTTTTGAAGAAGAAAAACTATCATGGAAAGTACATCTGTTTATATTAAGTATATAGTTGTTACTGCAAAAAGGTAGAAAGAGTAAGGAGTTATTTTAAACTTAGATTTAAGTTGTCAAGAAACTTATTATCAAAATAGTCTTATTTTTTTGAAAATAGATGTTGTGGTTAGTGAAAATTTATAAACAACTTCAAGAAATAATAGAATTAAGATTTAAAACAACAAATCTTGGCGGATTGTTGTTTTGAAATAATGTTGAAGTGAACTTTTCTTGGCGGAAAGAGTTCCAAATTGACGGTATGAAACTTTTCTAGTAGTGAATATGTTGGTGGATATTAATATAGATTGTGCTACTGTAAAGTGCATATCACAAACAAGATTATGGGGGAAAAAGAAAAATGGATTTTATTATACAAAACGCATTGCAGAATTCAGAGCAGCAAGGACTTAATACAGAGAGCCAAATTGGACAAGCGAACATAAAGGTTTTTGGATGTGGTGGTGGTGGTTCAAATGCTACAGATTGGTTGTACAAAAAAGGTGTTCAAGGTGCTGAGATTATTGCATGTAATACTGATAAACAACATCTTAATATTATTAGTGCAGATAAAAAAATTTTAATTGGAAGAGAGCTTACAAGAGGATTAGGTGCTGGTGGATATCCAAATATAGGAACAGAAGCAGCAAAAGAACAAATTTCAGAGATAAAAGAATCATTGAAAGGAACGGATATGGTTTTCATATGTGCTGGTTTAGGTGGTGGAACTGGAACTGGAGCTGCACCAGTAGTAGCACAAACTGCGAAGGATGCAGGGGCTATTGTTATTGGAGCTGTAACAACACCTTTTCAAATTGAAAGGGCAAGAGTAGATAAAGCAGAATTTGGATTACAACAACTAAGGCAAGTTTGTGATACGGTAGTTGTAATAGATAATAATAAACTTAGTGCTATTGCAGGAAATTTACCAGTAAGACAAGCTTTTGCTGTTGCTAATGAATTAATTTCTACTATGATAAAAGGAATTGTAGAAATTATTGCAGTACCTTCTTTAGTCAACTTAGATTATGCGGATGTAAAAGCAATCATGACTAATGGTGGAGTGAGTGTGGTTGGAATTGGTGAAGGAAATTCAGAAAGAAGAGTTGAAGAAGCAACAAAGAGAGCTTTGACAAATCCATTATTAGATGTTTCTTATCATGGAGCAACTGGTGCGTTAATTCATGTATCAGGCGGACCAGATATGACACTAGATGAGATTAATATTGTAGGTGAGATGGTAACTGAAGCGTTGGATCCAGATGCAAATGTAATTTGGGGAGCAAGAGTAGATGAGAATATGAAGGGTAAAATCCTAGTTATGACAATCATAACTGGAGTTCAATCACCTTATGTTATTGGTAGGTCACAAAATAAACAGCCAAGGCCAACAATGGTAAGTCAAGACTTTGGTATAGATATGGTAAGGTGAACTCTCTGAGAAAACGAGTGTGATGTTTAAAGATAGGGTATATGTTCTAACTTTTGTAACCCCTTAAGTTTGTATTTTGCCCTTCTTTTACCCCTTTTGTTTTTGGGCCAATTATTGGCCCATTTTTAAATTTGTTTTTATGATCTGAACTTTTTTTGTAGGATCTTAAATTTAGTCTACTGAAGTGTGACAGTTGTGTAGATAGGTGACATATATCATTTGTCTACACAAAATAATCTTTTAAGTAAAGTTAATATATTACTTATTATTTTATTAGTTTAAGAGGTGTGAAAATTTTGGTAAGGGTAGGTATTAATGGATTTGGAAGGATTGGAAGAGCTTTTTTTCGGGCGGCTTATAATGATCCTGATATTGATATAGTTGCAATAAATTCTAGAACCGGACCTGAGAAGATGTATTTTTTGTTACAGCATGATACTGTTTATGGTGACATAGGGGTTAAAGTTGGGTATACAAAAGAAGAATTAATTGTAAATAATAAAAGAATAAAATTTACAACTGAAACCGATCCTACAAAAATTCCTTGGAAAAGATTAGGCGTTGATGTTGTTATTGAAAGTACAGGAATTTTTGATGAATTAGAATCTGCTAGGAAACATTTAATTGGTGGAGCAAAAAAAGTATTGATTTCAGCACCATCTAAGACTGCAGAATTTGATATTGTTTATGGAGTAAATAATAAGTTATATGATAAAGAAAGGCATAATGTGATTTCTAATGAGAGTTGTACGACTAATTGTTTAGCACCTTTGGTGAAAGTTTTAAATGATAAATATGGAATTGAAACTGGATTTATGGTGACTGTGCATGCTGCAACTGCCTCACAATCTGTTGTAGATGACTCTCCGAAAGAAAAAGATATTAGAAGGGCAAGGGCTGTAATGAATAATATTATTCCTACAACAACTGGGGCAACTGATGCAGTTGTTAGAGTTATTCCAGAAATGAGAAATAAGTTACATGGGACTGCAATAAGAGTACCTGTAAGTGATGGTTCTTTAGTTAGTTTCGCGGTTAATTTAAAGAAAGATGTTACTTCTGAAGAAATTAATAATTTATTTTTAGAAAAATCTAAAAAAGAATTTAAAGGTATTATTGAATATACTGATTTACCTCTTGTTTCTTCTGATATTGTAGGTAATCCT
>JAGVXZ010000041.1 GCA_018303515.1 Candidatus Woesearchaeota archaeon
TATCACAAAATTGAAGAAGAATTAGGTAGGTTTGTAGAGTTACATAAAGGAGAACAATCCAACCAAGACCAATTTAATACTGATCCTGAAGTAGCTTTCTTTAAGGAATACAATGAGAATTATTGGGCTTTTGATCAACAAAGAGAGAATTTTGAAAGAAGCAGACTAAAAACTGAAACTTTAATGACAGAAAACCTACTAGAAGCAAGATTATCTGGAGTAAGAAGGGAAATAGAAACAATTGAAGATAATATATATACTGAATCAGAATATAGAGCAGGTTTCATAAATCTTATTGAAAGATTTAATACAATAAATGGACTATTATATTCTCTTAGAGGATCACATAAAATTCATAGAGGATTAAGAACAAAGGATGTTCATGAAAAGGCAGTAGAAATTAAAACCCACACAATGGACGCGAGAACTTATTGGAGAGAATTACAGTCAACAATTAGAGCTAAATTAGATTCAAGTACATCAATAGATGATAATACAAAAGGTCCGGGATATCATCCTAGTGAAAATCTTTACACCCTCTATGACTTAAACACAAACCCAGCATAACCTTTTGTAACTAAACCACTAACAACATCATGGTATAACATTTGTGGCTTTGCAAATTTTAATTTCATTAATGCAACCATCATTACAATCACAATACCATCTATTTTTTTCTTTTCACAAAACTTAACTAGTTCAACCTCATTAAGAGACAAAATATTTTTTATTAGATAATCATCTCTTGCTTTAACAAGATCTACTCCAGAATAAATTCCATCATATGACGATGAAAGAGCACTTAATCCTAAAAAAAGAACCTCCTTAATCTCAGAAAGAAAATCAACAAGTTCAGGAGTAAACTCATTTAAAATCAAAACTACTACTTTTAAAGATTTTAGATATGGTTTTGAAACAAACTGTAAAAAAGATAAATCAATATTACAATCCTCAATATCATTAAAAGAGAACTTAGACTTTAAAGTATTAACCAAATCAAGATCAATTTTAATATTTCCAAAAGAGGATAAGATCTCTTTAACTAATATTCCATTACTCTCACCTGATTTTAAGATAAAATAAGTTTCGGGAAATATAGATTCACCTAAAGCCTTATACACCCAAGCCATTACAAGAGAATTTTCTTCTGGAACAATTCCACCCACCAAACCAGTTTTCCTCAAAGTAGAAGGTAATTCACCTGGCCCAAATTCCTGAAAAAACCCTTCTTTGATTCTATTTTCAACAACTAAAAAATTCATTAAGAAATAATAAAGCAAGGGATTATTTAAAGATTATTTTCCAAAATCCTTCCTATGTGAGTATATATATCCCCCAAATCCTAATAGAAATAAAAAAGAAAGTAATATCACGACCAAAAAAAAAGAACTATTTTTCTCTTCAATAACTTCTTCAACAGTTTCAGGAACAACTTCAATCTGCCTTTCTTCTTTATGGACAGTTTTTTCAAAAGATTTTATCTTACTACTAACTGCAAAATAAGAAAATCCCTCAACTTGAGTTTCAAAAAAATAATCCGTACCATATCTTTTTTTAAAATAAGTTTGTTGTTCTTCCCACCCTTCATTATAACGTAAAAGCACTACATCATGAACACTAAGATTATTCTCTTCCAACCAATCTTTCCCTACTTTAAACTTTATCAAAGCTAAATCATAATCAGGTTTCTCAATGTTTAACCAATCAATTTTAAAATAAATAAAGACTTCATTTTTAGGATTCTCCAATCCTGTTTCATTTAATTCTTCAACTCTTACTTTTGCATTGGTAATTGGATGTACTAAAGAGACCTCAACTTCTTGTAATGAATTAAGATCCTCAGAAGTTTCAAATACTAGCCTTCGGGCAGTTTCTATTTCATTCCAGGATTTAATAAGACCACCTTCAAAAACAAAAGATTCAAAATTTACTTCTATCTTTGAACTATTAGAAACAATTTTATCCCCATTTTTACATTTAACATAATATTCTTTATTTAAAGAAACATCATTAAAAAAAGAAATATTGTGTTTTCTGGAAGAAGTAGCATCAAAAAGATTCATATTTTCAAAATCAACTGAAGAGTCACTAAATTTACATATGGAATCTGAACTTGTATCTACTATTAAAAAAAGAGTGAAATTTGTCCAGTCCATATATTTTTTAAAGGTAATCTTATCAATTACAAAAGGTGTAAGCTCTTTAATTTCAAAAGAGATATTATCAGAATTTGAATTTCCTGATTTATCTAAAACAAAATATTCAAAAGAATAATTACCTTCTCCAAGATTTAAAGTTATATTCTCATAACAATTTACTGTCTCATTTAAACTATTCAAGGAATAATAACATTTATTTAAATTAAGTTCAATAATTGAAAAAGTCAAATTAAGAGGAGTTCCAATTAAATGATTTAATATCTCAACTGAAGGAGCAATGGTATCTACAACAAAAGTCTTATTTACACTTGCAAAATTAGTTTCATTATCTGAATAACAATTCCAAACATGGAACCCATCAGTAGAATTGATACTAAAATTTGTCAACTCAGAACCCATTTTAGTTTCCTTCAAAATTCCATCAACATACAAAGAAATATTTCCAAGTCCAGTACAGGATAGCACTAAATTACTTTTATTGTAATATAGATTATCACTCGGGAAATCCAAAGAAACAGCAAATACAAAAGTTACCATTAAAAAAAGTATAATTAAGTACCTCATTTTAATTAATATTAATTGAAATGGGATTTAAAAAAGTAACTAAAAAATGAGCTGTAAATAAACTTGTTAATTTATTAAAAAACATTACTCTACTATTTCTACCAAAGGGAAACTTTTAGGATTATCTCTTAAATCAATAACTACTTTCGAAAAAAACCTTTCCTGAATGTAAGGCCTAATTTCTGACAAGAGAAATAATATTATTATGATTACCAATATAGTAATTCAACTCTTCAAATAGTCCTTGTCTTATTCTTTTAATAGTGTCATAATCTACCTTTTTCCTTCCAAGTTCATCAACACTCATTATTTCACCAAGATGATTTTTTTTATCTCCATTTATTCTCCCAAGATATCCTAATGAAGTTAATATTGCTCTAGATATGCCATCCTCTTTAATATTCTCTTTTATAAATACTTCATAATCATTGGAAACATTTCCATCATCATTAAGAATTATCCTTTTGTTTAAGTTAATCCAATCTTTGTTTGTGTTTATTCCTCTATTGGGTAGGAACGTAGAATCACCAAGACTAGGATTCTTTTTTTCATAATCAGAAAGCAGGTGACGATCTTCTCCACAAACAACATTATAAGCTAATAATCCAAATGAAAATAAGTCATCAAACCAGCTGAATGTTCTTGAACCGTTTTTTTCTGCAGGATAATTATCCATTTTCTCAGCATTTCCAAAATCTATAATTACTGGTTTTCCATCTCTTATAATTATATTTGCAGGACGCAGATCCCTATAAGATATTCCTTCTTCTCCAAGAACTTCAAGTCCCTTGAGAATTCCTTTAAGATATTCTCTGGCAAGTGTTTTATCTTTAGTTTTCCCCTCCTTAATTTCCATTGCTAAGGTATTACCTTTCACATATTCCATTACTATTGTATACTTTTTTCCTTCAGGTGTTCTTATTAAGTATCCTGCATCATTTACTTTAACTATATTTTCAAGATCCTTATTTTTCAGAATGGCAAGAATCATAGCTTCATGATTAGACTTTTCCATTAATTTAATTGCAACTCTCTCATTAAGGAATTTCGAATGTGCCTTATAAACAGTCCCACTAGCACCATGACCTAATCTATTTAATATTAGATAAGGGGTATCTGGTCTTGTATTATGGATTCGGGCGCATTCTTCAATAATTTTCTCATCAAGACTACCATCATCTTTTTTATTACCATTATCAGAAAGAACTATTCTTATTGCATTTGATACAGTTTGACTGTCAAGTATTTCTCGAAGTTCTTCTTGATTATCCTCCTCATTACTTCCAAACCTATACCTTTTTGATCCTCTTTCAAAAAATCTTATTGCAAGTTCCTGCTCTTCTTTACTATACGAAGAAATATTATCACTTAATAGTTGAACAGCATCTAAATCTTCATCAGTTTTCATTTTAATTAAAAAACCTTCATCAATAGACTTTTTCCCCATATCAATCATTCCCTGAAGTGTTTCTAATGCATCTTGATAAGTTTCAAACATTCTTTTATTTAATAATTCACTAAACCATGGAAGTATAAATTCATTTATTAGCTCATAATTTCCAGATTCTAAACCCTTTAATGGTGAATTAGCAATTTTAAAGAAATCAAAATTATAATCAGCAGTTAAACTAAAATTCCGTATTAAAGGTGACAAGACAGTACGTAAAGCATGAGCATTAATCTCAAAATTACTCCCTGTTCCTTTATATTTTATTTCATAAACCTTTTTAAAACTTTCATATATTTTTCTTATTAGTTTATGTGATTCTTCTGGCATTCTGCTTATTTCGTTAAGGGATTCTATGGTATAATACAATTCACCTCTATTTTCTTCTGAAGATTCATAATCATCCACTACATCAAATAAAACTCCTGCAATCTCTGGTGAATTAAGTATTTCTTCAAGGCATTTAAAACCGGTTACTAACTGTTTTGAAGTTTTCCTATTCTTCGAAAGCCCTTCAAAAACAGAATCACCAGAATAAAGGCCTTCCATTCTTTGTGAATATATTCTTCTTTTAAAATAATCATTCACCTTTTTTTTCTTAAAACCAAACCGATTTAGCAATCCTCTTTTATCAATCTTCTTTAACTCATTTATAACAGTTTCAATATGATCTTTTTTATCACATTTAAACAATTTCTCACTCTGATACTTCTTCCAGACTCTATCAAAATCCAAATCTTTTCTTTCTTTTCTAAAATCCAAAAATGACATATCGGGTTCTTTATCCCAGTGAATGCACATTACACTTGAATACCTCTTACCAAGGTAGCTTACATCTTCTTCAACCATTTTTTACCATCGTAAAGTAATAATCTTAAATATTTAAGTATTGTGTTTTACTTAATCTCCTCTATTTCAGCATTAACAACTTCCATGTCAGGTATCTTCCTATTTGACCATATATAAGCAACATATCCTAAATTATCCTTTCTTCCCTGAAGTGAGGGTGGAGCAAGATACGGTGATCTCATTGTAGTACTTAACATCCTGTTTTTCTCATACCATTCCCATTGAGTATCCATATCACATACAGTATATCTAAAATGTCTTGTTACTAGCTTGACAAAACCATTATCTAAAGTTTCTACTTCAAACGGTATAACTATACTATCTCCTTTAAACTCTTCTTTCAATATATATCTATAGGTTTTTGCAGCGATATCAGCAAAAACTTCAGCATATTTATCTGGCAGTCCAAACTCCTTCTGGTTAACACTTAAAAAAAACTCTCCTCTTCTAGGTATAGATACAAGAGCTCCTTTATCTACAGTTCTTTCTCTTTTTAATTTATCCCAATCAATCCTTTCTACCAAGTTTGCTTCATTCATTTTTATTTCCTCATACTTACTGGCATTACATATATTGACCTGCTCATTACATTTAGCCTAATCTTAATCTATATATACTTTTACAAATTATAATTATTATTAGTATATATCTAATTACTTTTTAAAAAATATATAAATAACCTTTAGTTAACAAAATGATGAAAAAAAGATAAGTTTAGCTATAAATCATATATTAACAATTCCATTGACATTCTAAATATGCTAAAAAAGATAATATAAACAAAACTAGATAAAAATAGAATTAATAGAAAATGGTTCAGAATTAAAGTTAAGTTCTAGAAAACAGATTCATCTAAAAAAAGAGAGAATAATAAACATAGATAATTACATTAGTTCTTTTAATTTAACATTGTTTATTTTAATGCGTATAGCATTTTCAACAACAAATTTCACACTTGAAAGAGTATTATTCATAAATTCCTTAAATTATAAAAATTTACTTTTTAAATCAAAAACACTATCTTTAGATAACTTTAACTTTACAACTAAATTAAAAAATAAAAAAATTATTCTTTAAAATAAGACCAACATAAATAAGATTTCCCTTTTTTTGATTTCTTAAGAAGTTTAACAGACCTACCTTTTAAAGTAAAATAAGCAAAAGTACCATCAGAATCTCTTAAAAAATAATCACCTTCTTTCCAGTTTACAGTTAAATCCTTAATATAATCAACAAACTCCTTCTTAGTATTCAATACATTTCCAGTTAATTTTAAAGAGGGTTTAAATGGATAAACCGTAGAATAGTTTGGTCTCACTTGCATCACAGTTAACTGTTCACCAAAAACCATTAGAAAATGCAAAGTTAATAAATATATAAAACTTTTCCTATTCTGGTGCAAAATCATCCAATGTTAACTTAAAATCCTCATCTTTTTTTATAATTCCTTTCAATTTCAAATATTCCTTTGCAATTTTAAGAAATATCAAACCTAAACTTTTTTTACCTTTATTATTACATGGAACAACAAAATCAACATTTGAGATTTCATTGTTTGTATCACATAAAGCAATAACCGGAACTCCTATCTTAGCAGCATCATTAATTACATTTCTATCAGGAAAAGGATCAACAACAAATAACAACTTAATTTCAATAAAATCTTCTAATTTTGTATTCGTTAAAATACCTGGAGGATATCTTCCTGTATATGCTCTTATACCTGTCAATTTAGAAAAGATCTTAACAGGATACCATCCATTTTCTCTTCTACAAACAACTACCACGTCTTCAGGATTATAATTAGATAAAATCTTAGCTGCTAGATCTAACCTCACATTTATTTTCTGAACATCAAGAACAGCTAAACCATCAGATCTTACTTTAAAAATAAAGTCCTTCATAGACTTAGTTCTGTATTTTGTCCCAATGTGAAGCCCAACTTTTAAATAATCATCAACTACACTTTCATCTACAGTTTTAGTCTCCACTACCATCAAAATACCAAAAATCCCTAGTATTTAAACATTTTCATGAAAGAAGATTTAAATATTAAGTGCCGAAATTCTAAATAGAGATTTCCCTTGATGTATGAACGAGATTTTACTTATTATAAATTTATTAAAAAAAAGAAAAAAATTTAGAATTGTCTTTTTAAATCTTTTACTAATCCTTTTGCCTCATCCTTCAAACCAAGACCTAGACCAATTCCTAGAGCCAAAGCAATCCCCAAACCTAAAGCACCAACAAGTATTAGGAATGAATTTTGAAGAATAGTTATATCTACTCCAATTTGCTTAAGTCCAATTAGAATTACTAAGAAAAAAGTAACTATTTTCACAATAGAAGCAATAAATCTTATGCCTTTCATTGAAGAATGTTCCTTTATCTTACTATCTAAGAAATGAACAAAAGCTACACCTGCAAAGAAAATTAGTACAGCAACTAATAGATTTGGAAGCCATCTCACAAAAGAATCAAGCAATGAACTTAAAACTCCCAAATTCAAAACTTGCATTGCTTCTGTTAAAAAGATCAAGAAAACAAACCATTTAGAAACTTCACCTAATAAAGCAGGGACATCAGTGTGCCCAACAGTTCCAGCTAATTTAGCTCTTCTAACTTGTTTTGCAATTCCTAACTTATCTAAACCGATTTTAACTACATGGCCGATTAAATATGCCACACAATAACCCAAAATCAAGATAAGGATTGCAAGAACTAAACTTGGAACAATTAAAACCAAAGCATACCATAATCTATATAACGGATCAAGAATAAGATTTCCAGTTGTTACCAAAGCATTAACACCCATACAAGCTTCACCTCCATTAAAGAATAATTTATAAAATTAGTTTAAAAACTTTTCTAGTACGTGTATTAAAATAGACCTAACCTCCCTTTATTTCAGTAATAAGTCTCTCTAATTGCTGTGATATAACCAAAACATTCAAACTATCATATTTAAAAATATTTACTCCAAAACCACAACACAATTGCAAAGAAAGTTTATCTACATATTTAATTAGTGGTGTAATTCTTAAAGATTTTAAAGTTTCAACATTTTTTCTCATTTCAAAAAGATTTTCCAATTCTAAAATATAAGCATTATTAATATTTCCATTATAAGTATCATTTACAACAAGAGACATCTGTTTAACACAACTTAAAAATTCAGCACATAATTTTCTATCACTTAAAGGATTTTCAATATAACAAATCTTATATTTATCAACTAAAACTAAAAGATAAGATAACATATCATTTGGTGTCATTTCTTCCCCATTCAGAAGTTCTAAAGTATTATGAACATTAATTCCAATCATTATTTCAAAATCTAAAAATTTCTTTACTTTTTTAATTTCTTTATTTAATTTTTCTAAAATTTCTTCTTCACTTTCACCAATAAAACCTTTCATAGCATTAGCAATTTTTTCATTAGCCCATAAAGATTTTAAAATTGATTTTGAATCTAAAGAAATAACAAAATATTCACTAAATCCTCTCTCCGAAGTATAAACTGTTGTCAAAGGTCTAGGAATTGATTTACAATTAGGATTAATAAATCTCCATGGTTTATTAATTTCATTCAGTGCACTCAACTGAGAATCTAAACTATCTAATTCTTTAAAATCCTCAAAAGAAACTATTTCCTTCATAAATTTGAAACGATTATTTCACTTATAAGGCTTATCATCACCCATATTCGACTTAATAATTATCGCCCCTTATTACGACAGAGAGAGAAAAACAATAATTTATATATCAAAAAGAAAATTAAAATTCTATGATAGAAAATAGAATTAAAACTCAGATAATAGATAGCAGAATTAAACAGGATAATGATTCTCCTAAATTCTCAGAAGGTGATTTTATAAAACTAGATAACAAAATTTGGGAAGTAACAGAATATTTAGGACTAGTTCAACCGATAAGAGATGGAATAAAAATCCAAGAATTTGAACATATCTATTTAATTAAAAAAGATAAAAGAAAATTATACAAACATGAAAGAGATTTAAAAGAGATCTAATTTAATTGTTGATTATCAGTATTAACACTCTGACCAAGATATGTTCCCGTTGGTCTATAAGCTGATCTTCTATTGACTGATCTTGCTTGATTTCTAGTATAAGTGAGAACCATGTGACTGTTTTCATCCAATGGATCAGTTCCATCAACATAAACTTCTTTTCCATCTTTAAATCCATCACTATCAGTATCTTCATTCAATGGATTAGTATAATAAGAAAAAATCTCTTCCCCATCTTCAAGACCATCCTTATCAGTATCAGAAGAAACTGGACTAGTTCCATAACAATATTCCATAAGATTTGATAATTTATCGCCTCCTTTTCCGCCAGTATTTGATCTGTCACGATCCTCATTAGGACCATAAGCTAAACCAGCAGTGTTCCTTCTACCAAGACCAAATGCTTTTATTTCCCATAAATCATCCAAACCATCATTATCTTCATCAATAGGAAACACAGTATTATCTAATGGATCAGTTTTAGATGTCCTCTCGCAACCATCTAACCAAGAATCACCATCAGTATCTTCATTCAACGGATCAGTTTTATAATAATCAACTTCCTCTCTATCATATAAACCATCACCATCAGTATCCGATTTAGTTGGATCTAATCCTAAAATTAGTTCTTGAGAATCAAATAATCCATCATGATCAGAATCTATTTCAACAACTTCCTCTTTAATCTCTTTCAAAACTTCTTTCTTAATAACTACAGGTTCAGATTCTACAACTACCACATCTCTTTCAACTTTTTCTTCCGTAGCATCAAATGTATCAGCAGCTTGATAATGAGCACAAGAAGTAATAAATAACAATCCAATAATAACTAAAATTAAGTATCCCCTCTTCATAAAATATAAAAATAAGAAAGTTAATATTTAAAACTTTCCATTATTTTCTTTTTTTAGGCATTGGTCTTTTTATATCCATGAATAACAATTTCTTGTCATATTCTTTCTTAGCAATTTCCACAGGGTTATAATTTATTTCTTCTAACTCCTTCTCTGATAATTTAATTAGCAAAGGTGCACCTTTAGAAATTTGTAAAGCCCTTGCACCAATTAATCTAGCCCTTTCAAATTTAGTATCGCTCATTTGCCAAACACCTTCCTATAATTTTGTGCAGTTTTTTTCGCAAGTTCTAACATCGTAAAAAGCTCATCACTTGTAACAGAAACGTTGCCACCCTTCTGCAAAGAGCACAACATATTTTTAGAAGTAAATGAAGCTGTTAATCTTGCATCACTATATAAATCCTCATTCACATTAGGATCAACAAATAAATGAGAACCTATCTTCCTCACTGTACAGGAAATCGGATAATCAACTATTCCAATACCTTTTTTTGTTCTGGATTTATAATCTACAACCCCATCTTTTAAACTTGGGAACTTTGCATCTTTCAATGCAGCTAAACTTGCTAAAGCTGCAGCATCAAATATATTCCCTGAGTTATTAATTGGATAGATATCAATGAATATCAACCAAACACTTTCACCAGACTTCACACAAAGAGATTTCATATTAATACATTTACTCTCTCTTATTGCCCTATCTACAACACGAGAAATTTCAATTGAATCAATACTTGGTGGGCCAGAATCATAATCCGGTGAAGCTAAAGGCAACAATTCAGCATTAACTACTATTGAGCCCTCACCAGGTTTATCTGGAAATGGTGATCCAATTCCAAACTTAACACCAGCGACAACTTCAGTTTCTCCAATTTTTACTCTAGCAGAACCTTCTGCTGACCTAGAAGAGATACCATACTCAATAAAAATCTCTCTTGTTTCATCAAACTTTCTTCCATCTTCCCTAAATCCTTTATCGAAAGTATTATACAAATGTTTTTTTAGAATATTCATTTTTTTGCCTCCAATCCGTAAAACTCTTTCAATGCTTTAACTTGGACTTCTTTTATTTTCTCACAAGCTTTTCTTGCATTTTCAACACAGTTTTTAACTTCTTCAACTGAAATTATTCCATCCATTTGCAATAAAGAAATTTCACCTGTTCTTGTAGACATTGCTAAAGGTATATCAACCCCAATTTCATGAGAATCCTCTTCATAATCTAAATCTACAACCAATTTATCTTCAATCTTTCCTACAGCGACAGCAGAAACTAAATCTTTCATAGGAATTCCTGCATGTGCCAAAGCCAAAGCAGCTGCATTTATTCCAGCACATCTTGTTCCTGCATCAGTTTGAATAAGTTCTATAAAAACATCAACTACTGCACCACCAAAATCACTTAGATCAATAAATGGTAACAATGCTTTCTCAGTAACTAACCCAATTTCTTTACTTCTTCTTGAAGGACCGGGCTTTACCCTATCACCACTTCCAGAAAAAGCAACCATATTATAATTACATCTCAAAACACCTTTCTTTGGATCCTGTAAAAACTGAGGATATAATTCTCTCGGACCATATACAGAAGCTATTGCAATTGTACTCCCTATTTTAAACATCGCTGACCCATCAGCCCTTTTTACCACACCCACTTTAGCCTCAAATGGTCTAAGTTCATCAAACTTCCTACCTGAAAATCTTTTTGTATAACTCATTTTCTTTTCTCCAATAATTCTTTTACTTTATCTGTTAATCCACTAATGTGACTTTCTCTTTCAATCAAATTAATCGCATCCACAGCAGTAAGTTCTTTTTTAGGATCTTCTCCAACCAACCAAATAATTCCATTTTGTCCAACAGAAATTTTACAATCTGTCATCTCCTTAATCATTGAAATCATACTTCCCTGCTTTCCAATAATTCTAGGAACTTTTGCAGGTGCTACTTTTAATAATTTTCCAGGACCTAACTTTCTTAACCCAGGACCTTTCATAGAAACATCAATAATTTTAGGACCGGAAGTCTTCACAATCTGACACATCACATAATCTCCTACATCATAAAACTTAGATAAGTCTGCACCCCTCTCAATAAATTCCTGTGTTGCATCCCTTAACAGAAGACTTGCAGAAAATGCACAACCTATATCTATTCTCCAACCAGATATACCTACATTTTCTATTGTTCCAATAACTAAATCATTTCTTTTAGGAACATATTTTCCACTAAGAGGAATTAATTTCAAAATTCTCCCTGAAACACTTACCAATCCCCATCTTCCTGAAACAAGTTTTTCCCCATCTCTAAACACATCACCTGATGGAACAAAATCCATCCCTTCAGCCAAAATCTCACCTGGCACAACCACATCTTTATCATTTACTAAAATACCCATATTTTTTTACCTCACTTTCAATATATTCATATTCAAATTACCATGAGTCAGATTATTCATTTCTCTTTCGAATTCTTCTTGCAACCCTGCTGGTAATTCTAACACAACATTTAAAGAACCATCATTCATCCATTCTTCATTCAAAATTTTCCCATATTTTCTAACCAGTGGAATTACCCTTCCACTATATTGCGGTTCCACAATAACTTGAACCTCTCTTATTTCATACTTCAAAGGGAGAACTTCCTTCAATTTATTTACCAAATCCTTTACTTGTTGCTCTGCAGGTTTTAAATCATCTATATGTGCCTTTACTTCTACTAAAGCATTTTCAATTCTCTGAGGTGGATGTGGCAAATCAGTTTTAGGATCAACAGCATTTCTATGAATTAAATTAATAATCTGTTTCCTTTTCTGTTCTCTCAACTTTTTTCTATGTTCTGCAGTTAACTGAACTTCTCCATCTTTAATTATTAAAGCAACAATTAATTTCTTATCTATAGTTCCAAAAGCTGCTTCAAGTGAAGATTCTGCAGCTACCATTCCCTTCCTCGAATCTTCATAAATTTCTATAGATACAACCACTTCATCCAAATCAGAAATTTTACCTTCTTTGAATGCTAAAGCAAGATCACAATCAACTAAAACTTCAAATACCTTTCCGGACTTCTTCAACCTGGCAATTACCGCTTCATTTACATTAACCATTTTACTTTATTAATTTCCTTAAATAATCCTTTTCTAATTTTTTAAACTTCTTCTCATCTGAAGTTATATAAGCACCATCAATTCTATCCATATCAAACTCAGATCCAAAAACTGTTTGCATTGCTTTAACACCAATCTTAACTGCCTGTTCAATAGTGATCGTATCTTTATAATCTTTCTCAAGAATCTCTTTCAACTGTGTTTCAGCCTCTCCTATTGCTACTGCCCTATAAGAGAAATAAATTCCTGTAACATCTGTGACATACAATTGAGGTCCTTTATCATCAACACCAGCAAATAAAATTGAAACACCAAATGGTCTTGCACCTCCATATTGAGTAAAAGCTTGTTTTTGATTTGCAACTTCCTTAACTAAAGTCAAAATATCCATAGGACCATCGTAAGTTAATCTATATTGTTGAGCTAATAATTGTGCTCTCTCAACTAAAACCCTTCCATCCATTGAAAAACCAGAAATACTAGCGCCCATATGATCATCTATAGGTACAACTTTTTCAATAGACTCACTTATCATTAATTTATCTAGAATTCTTTTATCAGCCAAAAGAAGAACTCCATCTTTACAAACAAAACCCATTGAAGTGGGACTTTGTTTTACAGTTTTTTTTGCATACTCCACTTGCAAAAGCCTTCCGTCAGGACTAAACATTGTACTTGACCTGTCATATCCCATCATTTGATGATTATTTGTTGGTTGCATTACATAATACCTCTCAGTTTTTTAAGTGTCCCTGATACCATCAAAGACCTTATCATAAAATTAGTTTTATCAATCAAAACAAAACTTGCTTTAAGATTATCAACATACTTATTATTCACTCTCACAATCCCTTTATTATTACTCCAATCTTTTAAAAAAATCAAACCCATTTTTTCATAACCTAATTTCCCTATATAATTAGTAATCTCATTAACTATTTCATTTGTTACAAACTCAAATTTCAAAGTCTTCTCTGACATAACCTCAAATGCAACATATCTTTTCTTTTCCTTCAATGAAGGTAACAATGGCTTTCGTCTCAATTCAAACCTCACAAGAGAACACATCTCAACTTTCTCTTCTATTCAATATCAAGAAATAGTAGAATGTTTATAAAGCTTTTCTTTCAATTGAAATTTAATTTCAAGAGAAGGATCTAATTCTCTTATAACAAAAATATAAATCTAATTTAAAATTGCGAACCATCTTTTCCATCAAACTGATCCTTTCTCTTTAACTTATCTTTAATCCAATTATATTTATCTTGAATAAACATCTTAGCTTGCATTTTCATCCCAACATCATCAGATTCCCAATCATGATGTAACAATCTTGCACCACCAAACAAAATCACTCCTATACCAATCAAACTAAGAATAGCATAACCTATTACTTTACTTACGCCCTTTAAATTTTCAGCAAAATCTGATGTTACCAAACCTGTAATAGAATTCATACTTGCTTCAGCAGAATCAGTTTCACTTAACTCAGATTCCTGTTCCAATTCAGTATCAGGAATTTCTTTATCAACAATTTCAGCCACTACTTCTTCAACTGTATCATCCTTCTTAGAAGAACCTCCACCGCCACCTCCACCACCACCTGAAGAACTTGCAACAGGTGTAGATGTACTTTCTGGTATAACATTAACATTTATTGTTCTTAAAGAAGAATTAACACCATGGCCCATTTCATCAATACAAGAAATAAAGAAACTATGATCCCCATTACTTAAACTATCTGAAAAACTTTGAACAATTTCTTTAAACACTTCTGTATCTTCCCTCGATTTAACACCATCTATATAAAGTTCACACAAACTTACAGAAGTTAAATCAGTAACATTATATTTAAACTCAATTGGATTTGATGTCAAATTTGCACTTTGGTTTGGTGATAATAGATCTAAAACAGGAGAGTCAAGATCAACAGTTAAAGTTCTGTTATTTGAAAAACCGATATCATTATCCATATCTTTTCCAGAACAACTCCACGAATAAACTCCACTATTCAACCCTCTAGTAAAATTAGTTAAAACATCAATTCCAGAAACAGTTTCAGTAATTTCTTCTTCATAAACACCATCAAAATTACCATATAAAGAAACTTCATCAACCTTCTCACCCACAACACTACAACTAAAATTATATGAATTAACTGCGATTTTTAAATTATTTTCTGGACTCAAAGAATTAACAATTGGAAATTCAGGTGCAAAACTAAAACTCACTAAAGTATTATTAGTATTATTTACAGAATCATAAACAAAAACACCCATTTCATAATTACCATAATTTTGAATTATGTTTGTCTCTTTACAATCAAAATTAGTCAATCCAGTAATATTATAATAACATGAATTAGCATCAGTAAATATACTCAGATTAATATTTTCAGATGTAATCATTGAACCATTTATAGGAGAATTGATTATCAAATAAGGATTAGTTGTATCAACTGAAAAATAAATTGAACTTGAATTTGTTCTTGAATCTGTTGTATTAACAAAAATTTCTAAATAATTTGAACCTTCTGTTGCATTGAATACACCACAAGTTTGATTCACTCCATTAAGATTCATCCAACAGGAATCTATAAAGCCATATGTTAGATAACTCAAACCTTGCTCATGAAAATTATAGGTTACATTTTCAGGAGTTAATATTGAAACCCAAAATCCTTCAGGTATTTCTAAAGCACTATAAACATCAACGCGAGTAAAGTTTAAACCAGTGACAGCATCATTTACAGATACTCCATTTTCTTTTATCATCCTTAACACTTCACTAACAACAAACTTCGTCCCATATTGAAGCTCATTAAAATGTTGAATAAGTAAAATCGCACCAGCGAGATGAGGAGCAGCCATTGAAGTTCCTGATCCAGAATAAAGAAGACCATCCTTCCAATAAGATACAATATTTACACCAGGAGCAACAAATTTAACTAAAGAATTTCTATTTGAATTTCCATAAAATATATCATCATCATTAGATGCAGCAACAGCAGTAACATTTGATAAACAAGCAGGCGCAGGTAAATGAGTTGTATTAAAATCATTACCAGAAGAAGCTAAAACCACAACATCTTTTGCAACCAACTGATTAACTAAAGAGGATAACGAAAGTAAAAACCCTGACTCTGTATCACAATAACTATTAAACAAATCATCTGACGTACCAAGACTCATTGAAACTACAGAAATATTATAATCATCAACATTATTTAAACAAAAATTAAGAGCATCAGAAAGATCAGATAAACTACCACCACCATCCTTGTCCAGAATTTTTACAGAAACA
>JAGVXZ010000042.1 GCA_018303515.1 Candidatus Woesearchaeota archaeon
TGGTAGTCATGATTTTAGTTATTCTGGAAAAACGATGATTGAAGTTTTTGATAAAGCAGGATTAGTAACTAATGTTATGAAGCTGAAAAATAATCAATTGCAATTTACTATTGATGAGAAAACTGATATTAAACTAGTAGGAATTTATGGACGAAAAAATGGATTTGAAGTTGAGGATTATAAAAAAATAGATTTTTCTAATCTTAATTCTGAGGCAGGTTTTAAAATATTTCTTTTTCATACATTATTAACGGAATTGAAACCCAAAGAATTTGAAATAATTGAAACATCACCAATTTCTTTATTACCCAAAGGTTTTGATTACTATGCTGGAGGACATCCTCATTTCGTATATGGAAAATATCACGAAAATTATGGAGTTATAGCTTACCCAGGGCCCACTTTTCCAAATAATTTTGTAGAACTTGAAAAATTAAAAGTTGGTTCTTTTTATCTTGTTGAAGTGTTTGAAAATAAATTAAAATTAAATTCTATTCCTTTAAAAATAAAAGAAGTTATTTCTTATACTTTTAATCTGGAGGGATGCAGGGCTGAGGAGGTGGAAGAGAAATTAGAATTTGGTGATGTAATTGATAAGATTGTTCTTCTTCGATTAGAAGGAAAACTTTCTTTTGGTAGAATCTCAGATATTAATTTTAAAAAAATTTTTAAAAAACTGGAGAGTTCTTATGTTTCTTTAAAAAACACTTCAAAATTGATTTCAGAAGAAGAGGAAATATTTGATATGAAACTGGGTTCCATTCAAGAGGTAGAAACTGAAGTTTTTAATGAATTTGTCTCTTCTGAATATAATCGAGAGTTCATTTCAAGGTTAATACTCTCTTTGTCATTGACAAAGGAAGATGGTGAGAGAAATGTTGATTTTGAAAATAGATTACTTGATGAGGTTGGGAATTTAAATGAGATTAATTGAATTAAGACTTAATAATATAAGGTCATACATTGATCAAGTGATTGAATTTGATAAGGGTGTGACTTTATTAGCTGGTGATGTTGGTGCTGGAAAAACTAGTATTCTTTTGTCTTTAGAATTCGCACTTTTTGGTTTACAAAGGGTTGATTTAACTGGCCTTATGCTTTTGAGATACGGTGAGGATTATGGTTTTGTTGAATTAAAATTTATAATTAATAATAAAGAATATATGATTAAAAGAAATTTAAAGAGAAATTCTGATGGTGTTACGCAAAGTGGTGGTTTTTTTGCTTCTGAGGATGGTTTACAAAAGTTAAGTTCTGGAGAACTTAAAAGTAAAATTCTTGCTTTATTAAATTATCCTAAAGAAATGTTGACTAAAAGGTCTTTAATTTATAGATATACTGTTTATGCTGTTCAGGAGGAAATGAAACATATTCTTTTAAGTCCTAAAGATGAAAGGGTTGATATTTTAAGAAAAGTATTTAATATTGAAAAATATAAATCCATTAATGATAATCTTAAAATTGTTTTATCAGATTTAAGGGCTAAAGAGAGAGATTTAAAATTCAAGCTTTCAAGTTTAGAAGAGGCTTTAGTATTAAAAAAGGAATTTGAAATTAAAAAAAATTCTTTAATCTTAAATCTGGGTGTTGTTGAAGATAATCTTCTGATGAAAGAAACTGAATTTGAGAGGGATGAAGTTGAGTTGAAGGTTTTGAAAATGAAAAAAGAAGAATATGTTGAGATTCTTAGAAAAATTGAAACAATTAAGGGGGAAATAAACTCTTGTAACAATATGGAAAAAATTTATTCTTCTACTTTAAATGAAATAAATGAAAAATTGGAATCTTTTGAAGATACTTCCGTTTTAGAGTTTAATTCTGTGAGGGACTCATTAAAAAACTTAATTGAAAATAAAAAATCTGTTGAAAAAAGTTTAGAACTGATTAAAGAATATCTTACCACATTCAAATTTAAACTTGAAAACTCTTACGATATTAAGTCGAAATTAATTGGAATGAACAGATGTTCTGTTTGTCTACAAGAAATATCTGAAGAGTATAAAGAAAGAATAGAATCTATAGAAGAAAAGAATATTTTCAATTACAATTCTAAACTTGAAACTTATGCTCACAAGAAGGACGAACTTGAAGTTACTTTATCTTCTTATAATAAAACAATTTCAGAACTTGAAAATAGGGAACGGAGATTTGAGCTTTTTGCTTTTAAAAAAAAGGAATATGAAAATAGTTTAAATAAGATAAAAGAAGTTGAGATCAATCTTTCGGAAGTAAAAAAGAAAAAACTTAATTTTGAAGAACAATTATCTGAACTTTTTTTAAGTCTCGGAATTTTTGAAAGTGTAAATAATACTCTTTTAAAAATTGAAGAAAAGATTAAATTGACAAGTTCACAAATAGTTAATTTCAAAATGCAAAAAGTCTCTTTAGAAAAAGAAATACAATTCTTTAATGAAAAACTGGATGAATTTAAGAAAAAAGAAGATGAGCTTGAGATATTCTCCATAAAATATAAAAAATTAATTTCAAATATTTCTTGGATGAGTAATAATTTTATTACAATATTAAACATAATTGAAAAAAGAGTTCTGGCAAATGTATATTCAGTATTTAATTCTAATTTTAAAAAATGGTTTGTGATTTTAATGGGTTCTGAAGGAATAAAAGTTAGACTAGATTATGACTTTTCTCCTGTAATTGAACAAAATGGATATGATTTAGATTATCTTAGTTTATCTGGTGGTGAAAGAACCGCATGTGCTTTAGCGTACAGACTTGCATTAAATCAGGTAATAAACCAAGTAGTAACACATGTGAATACTTCAGAGATTATTATTTTAGATGAGCCTACAGATGGTTTTAGTGCTGAACAGCTTGATAGAGTAAGGGAAGTACTTGAAAAGTTAGATATTGAGCAGATTTTAATTGTTTCTCATGAAGAAAAGATAGAAAGTTTCTGTGATAGAGTGATTAAAATTGAAAAAAGGAATGGAGAAAGTGTGGTTCTTTGAAATTGTGGAGAAACCTATATAAATGGGTTTCAACTTTAAACTGAATTATGAAGAGGTTGTTTATCGTTTTAACATTGATTTTCTTGTTTTCTACCCTAGTTTTTGCTGATTCTGTTGAAGTTAAAGTTTCCCCTAAAAAAATAGATGTTTTTTCAGGAGAAAATGTAGAATATTTAGTACATGTTGAAAATAAGGGTAATGAGGACATTGCTCTAACTATCAAATCAATTGATTTAAATTGGATTTTAAAACAAGATTTTGAAAAGTTTGTAATTGAAAAAAGGAGTTCCAGGGATATAGATGTGATTTATGAGCCGTTAGGGAAGTTATCTCCACGATCTTATGGAATTAATCTGATTATTTGGAATGATGATATGAGGATTGAAAAAATTTTGCCGGTAAATGTTATAAATTATGAGGGTTTAATTGGAGTGGATTTCAAGTCTTTACCTTCTGTTGATCCCAGAAAAGGGACTTTAATTAAATTAGGTCTTACAAATAAATATAATCTGGATTTAAAGGAGTTAAAGGTTAATATTTTTACTGAGAGTTTTGAAAAAATTGAAACTGTAGATTTGTCACCAAAGGGATTTGAAGAATTGGAATTTCCATTAGAACTTCATCCTCAGCAACTTGAGGGGGATTATCCAATAAGGGTAAAAGTTCTTTGGGGAAATGAATTACTTTATGATAATTTCTTTGATCTTAATATTGCTGGTTTCACAAATATAAAGGAAGTAGTGAACTTTAAGGATAGTTTTTTAGCAAGTTCTGTTTCTGTTGAAAGAACTAATGAGGGAAATGCTGTTGAAATGAAAGATTTAGTAGTTGAATTTACTCTTTTGGAAAAAATGTTTTCATCTTTTGAAACTGAACCAAGTAAAATTGAAAAAGTGGAAGGAAAATATAAATTAAGTTGGGAACAGAAAATTTCTCCAGGTGAGAGTTTTGTTTTAAATTATGATACAAATTATAGAAGACCTTTGTTGATCTTTTTGTTAGTTGTAGTTTTAGTAGTAGTTGGGTATTTTTTATTAAGGAGGTCTTTGAAAATAAGGAAAAAAGTGGTAGTTGTTAAGAAAGGTGATGCTACTATTTTAAGAGTAACTTTATTGTTGTATAATGGTGGGAAGTTTTCCATAAAATTACTTACTTTAGTTGATAGAGTTCCAAGTGCAATTAAAGCTCCGACTTTATTTGGTTCTGTTGGGCCTAAGAAAGTTGGAAAAATTGGAGATAATGTAAGTTTAGTTTGGAATATTCCTGTAATTGCAAAAGGAGAGGAATTAGTATATAGTTATACAATACCTGTTAAATTACATAAGGATGGAATGATATTACCCTCTGCTTATGTGAGATATAGTGAACGCGGAAAAAGAATAATGAATGCTTCTAATACTGTTAGTATTGGTAGATAATTTGTTTTCTGAAATTGATGCTCTTTATTGTGAAGATTAGGTTTATATATTTGTTTTTTTCTTAGAAAATATCCTCATCTAGCTCAATGGTAGAGTGTTCGGCTGTAGATTCTAAATGACCTTAAGATGATTTTCTAGGAATGATACTTAGGTAGCTGATCCCAAAAGGTTCCTAGTTCAAATCAAGGGATGGGGACTTAGTATTATTTTAAGATTACCTAATAATCTGAGAAATAACAATCTATAAATACTAGATCAAATAAAAACATTTAAATATTAGGTCTTGTTGCCATCAAATAGATGATTAGACCTTCTAGACTTATAGTATATAATTTTGGGGCAATACTGGGTACGGCTCCACTAAACATGGATAATGAAGTCATAGAGGGTAATATGCCCCAGTAGTGTAGTCCGGTCTAGCACGCAGCCCTGTCAAGGCTGCAACTCGGGTTCAAAACAAGACAAAGGTTTGCCTTTGTATGTGAATGTCCCGGCTGGGGCGTAAACCTAATGGACCGGTGGCTCAGCTTGGTAGAGCATCTGCCTTTTAAGCAGAGGGTCGCGGGTTCAAAACAAGACGAAGGTTTGCCTTTGTTTGTGAATGTCCCGTCCGGTCCAAAGAAAAAATAAAGGAAAAAATGAAAATGGCGGAACAATTTAATATTAAAACTCATGTTTTGGTTCCTGTTCACAAAAAAATTTCTAATGAAGAAAAAGAAGAATTATTTAAAAAATATAATATTTCATTTAAACAATTACCTAAAATTCTTAGTAATGATTCTGCATTAGAGGGATTAGAGGTTGTTTCAGGTGATGTTGTCCAAATTATAAGGAAGAGCATTGATCTTGGTGAAGTCCCATATTATAGAGTGGTAGTAAATGGTAAAAGGATATAAGGAAATTTTGCAAGTTTATTTTAGAGAAAATGGTTTTGCTAGTGCGAACATAAAGAGTTTTGATAACTTTGTTGAAAAAGAATTACCTAAAATTGTTGATGAAATAGGGGATATTGTTCCAACAATTATTCCAAAAGAAGTTGAGAGTTATGTTATAAGATTAAAGAAGATTTGGGTTGAAAAACCAATTATTATTGAGGCTGATGGATCAAGGAGAATTTTATATCCTTCTGAAGCAAGGTTGAGAAACTTAACTTATTCTGCATCAATGTTTGTTGAAGTTGCTGCTTATGTTGATGATGTTCAAAGAGAATCATTTACAACTATGATAGGAAAGTTGCCAATAATGTTAAGATCAAAATATTGTAATCTTTTTGGATTTAAAAGGGAAGAGTTAATTCAAAAGGGAGAAGATCCGGCTGATTTAGGGGGCTATTTTATTATTAATGGAAATGAAAGGATTTTGGCTGCTGTTGAGGATTTAGCACCAAACAAAATTTTTGTGGAAGCAAGTTCAACTGGTTCTGCTGAGTACATTGGGAAGTTGTTCTCTAATTTTGGTTCTTATAGAATACCTCATGTTTTTGAAAAAATGAAGGATGGAATGTATGTGTTATCTTTTACGAGATTTAAAAGGGTTCCAATTATTTCTCTGGTTAAGGCACTTGGAATTTTAAAGGATAATGAAATAAAACAAATGATACTTCCAAATGAAGAGTTAGATTCAATGTTTGTTAATCTTTTTGATTCTGTAGAAATAAAAACAGAAGAGGATGCTTTAGAACATTTAGCAAAAAGAATAGGAATTACTCAATTAAGAGAAATTAAGATTGAAAGAGCGAGAGAATTGTTAGATAAATATTTATTACCCCATTTGGGTGTTGGACCAAAATATAGAAGAGATAAGGCTTTTAATCTCTGTAAATTGATGGGAAGATTTATACTTATGGCAGAGAAGGGATTGACTTTGCCGGAGAAGGATCATTATATGAATAAAAGATTGAGGTTGAGTGGTGATCTTTTAGGTGATTTATTAACAGCAAGTTTTAGATCTTTAGTTCAAGATATTATGTATAATTTTCAAAGATTAGTGAAAAGGGGAAAATTTCAGTCAATTAAAATAATTATTAGGGATGAGTTATTAACTTCAAACATTAAAAGTGCTTTGGCAACTGGTTCGTGGACTGGTGGAAGAAAAGGATTAAGTCAAAATATGGATAGAACAAATATGTTAGCTACAGTATCACATTTACAGAGGGTTTTATCTCTCTTAACATCCACACAGGAAAATTTTGCTGCAAGGGCATTACATCCGACTCATTTTGGGAGGTTATGTCCCGTAGAAACTCCTGAAGGTACACCAATTGGTTTAAGGAAAAATTTTTCTTTACTTAATGAGGTAACAACGGGTGAAATTTCAGAAGATAAAATAAAGAAGATTTTAGTTTCTGGAGGCTTGAAACAATATGACTAATGTTTATATTAATGAAAAATATGTGGGCGAAGTTGATAATGCTAAAGAATTTTTAAAGTTTGTAAAAACAGAAAGAAGGTTAGGAAATATTCCTACTGAGTTGAATCTTTATTTTGATGAAGATTTTAATGAAATTTATGTTGATACAACAACTGGAAGAGCAAGGAGACCATTGATTATTGTTGAAAATGGAAAATCTAAATTAACTGAAAAGCACATTGAGGGTTTAGTTTCTGGAGAAATTAAATGGAAGAGATTAGTTAAAGAGGGGATTATTGAATATGTTGATGCTGCTGAAGAAGAAGATTGTTTTGTAGCAATGGATGAGAATGAATTAGAAAAAGATCATACACATTTAGAAATTGGTGCAATAACTCTTTTGGGTATTTGTACTTCTTTGATTCCATATTCTAATTTTGGAAGTCTTTCAAGATTAATAAGGGGATCAAAAATTCAAAAACAATCATTAGGTTTGTATGCTTCGAATTTCTTATTAAGAATGGATACAGATGTTAATGTTTTGCATTATCCTCAAAGGCCAATTGTTAAAAGTTTTATGGGTGAGATATTTGATTATGATTCACATCCTTGTGGGCAAAATATAACAATTGCTGTTATGAGCTACGAAGGGTATAATATGGATGATTCTATTATCTTAAATAAAGCTTCAGTTGAAAGAGGTTTGGCAAGGTCAACTTATTTTAAACCTTTTAATGCTGAAGAGTTAAGATATCAAGGTGGATTAGTTGATGAAGTAGGAATTCCAGATCCAGATATAAAAGGTTATAGATCTGAAAAGGAATATAGACTTTTGGAAGATGATGGAATAGTTTCTTCCGGGTCTAAAGTTGGATCTGAAGATGTAATTGTAGGAAGAGTAAGCCCTCCAAGATTTTTAGGGGAATTTGAAGAATTTAATATTGCTTCTAATGTGAAAAGAGAAAGTTCAATTGCTTTAAAGAAAGGTGAACACGGAATGGTTGATATGGTGATTTTAACGGAAAATGAAGATGGGAATAGATTGGTTCAAGTTAGGTTAAGAGAACAGAGAGTTCCAGAAGTGGGAGATAAGTTTGCATCAAGGCATGGGCAAAAGGGAATAATTTCTTATTTGGTTCCTGCTGCAGATATGCCATTTTCAATAAGTGGAATTGTTCCTGATTTATTATTCTCACCTCATGGTATCCCTGGTCGTATGACAATCTCTCACTTGATTGAAGTAATTGCTGGTAAAGTAGGTGCTTTATCAGGACAATACATTGATGGAACTACTTTTGATTCGATGCCTGAAAAAGATATAAGAAAACTTTTGAAAGAGTATGGTTTTAGAGAAGATGGTTGTGAAACTTTTTATAATGGTGTAAGTGGTGAGGAATTCAAAGCTAGAATTTATGTTGGTAATATATATTATTTAAAATTAAAGCATATGGTTGCAAATAAAATTCATGCAAGAGGTATGGGTAAGATTCAGTTGCTTACCAGGCAACCTATTGAAGGTAGATCACAAGGTGGTGGTTTAAGGGTTGGAGAAATGGAAAAGGATTGTTTTGTAGCTCATGGTGCATCCCTATTGTTAAAAGAGAGATTTGATTCAGATAGTACCTCTCTTTACGTATGTGAAAGTTGTGGTATGTTGGCAGTTTATGATGCGTATAGAGATAGTACTTATTGCCCTAAATGCGGTACAAAGGTAAAAATTTCAAGGATTGAAATAAGTTATGCTTTTAAGTTACTTTTGGATGAACTTAAGGCTCTATGTCTTTATCCGAAGATAGTTTTGGAGGAGAAGTTTTAGAATGGTAGAAAAATTTGTGCATAAGAAAGTTAAGAGTATAGTTTTTGGGATGTTAAGTCCTGAAGTAATTAAAAAAATGGCTTGTGCAAAAATAATTACTCCAGAACTTTATGATAAAGAGGGTTATCCTGTTGATGGTGGTTTAATGGATATTAGATTAGGTGTTATTGACCCGGGTTTAAGATGTAAGACTTGTGGTGGAAAATTAAAGGAATGTATTGGTCATTTTGGATATCTGGATTTTGCAAGACCAATAGTTCATGTGAAATTTATTGATGTTATTCTTAAATGTCTAAGAGCAACTTGTAAAGATTGTGGTAAATTATTAGTTGATGAAAAAAAGTTAGCCAAGCAGGATGAGGAGAGAACTGTTGTTGAAAATGAAAGGGATGTTAATGTTTTAAGAAAACAAGTTCATGTGTTTGTAACAGGTTTGAAATCTATTAAGAAATGTCCTCATTGTGAGGCAAAGCAATTATCAATAAAAATGGAAAAACCAACTACATTTTTAGAAAATGAGAAAAGACTTTCTCCAATAGAGGTAAGAACTCGTTTGGAGAGAATATCTAATGAAGATTGTGTTGTACTTGGTTTGAATTCGCAATATGCTAGGCCAGAGTGGGGTATACTTACAATTTTACCAGTTCCACCTGTAACAATAAGGCCTTCAATTACTTTAGAAAGTGGAGAAAGAAGTGAAGATGATTTAACACATAAATTGGGAGATATTGTAAGAATTAATCAGAGGTTATTTGAGAATCTTAATGTAGGTGCTCCAGAAATCATAGTAGAGGATTTATGGGATTTGCTACAATATCATGTTACAACTTACATAGATAATTCTGTACCACAAGTTCCTCCTGCAAGGCATAGGTCTGGTCAAGCTTTGAAGACGTTATCTGAGAGAATAAAGAGTAAAGAAGGAAGATTTAGATATAATCTTACTGGAAAGAGAGTTAACTATGCTGCAAGAACTGTGATTTCCCCTGATTCCAAGATTGAACTAAATGAAGTGGGTGTTCCTCTAAGAGTTGCAATGGAGATTACAATTCCTGAAACAGTTTCAGAGTGGAATGTAAAAAGATTAAAGAAGTTTGTAGAATCTGGACCAAAGAATTATCCTGGGTCAAATTATGTTGTAAGGCCTGATGGTAAAAAGAAAAAAATCACTGATGAAACTCAAGAACAATTATTAGAGGAGTTACAACCTGGTTATGTTGTAGAAAGGCATTTAATGGACGGTGATATTGTAATATTTAACAGACAACCTTCTTTACATAGAATGAGTATGATGGCTCATAAGGTAAGAATACTCCCTGGTAAATCCTTTAGGTTAAATCCATCAGTTTGTAATCCTTACAATGCTGATTTTGATGGTGATGAGATGAATTTACATGTCCCTCAAACAGTTGAGGCAATGTCTGAAGCGGAAATTTTAATGCAAGTTCAAACACAGATTATAAGTCCTAAAGATGGACTAAATGTTATAGGTTGTCATACGGATTCTGTTACGGGGTTGTATTTATTAACTACAAGAATGGAATTTACAAAAGATGAAGCAGTACAAATTCTTGATCAAATTGGAGTTTACAAAGTTGAGAGATTTTCTAAGTTTGGTGAGATTGTGAAGGGTAGAGAAATTTTCTCTGCAGTTTTACCTGATGATTTTAATTTTGTTGGTGAAGATAAACAAAAGAGGAAAGTGATTGTGAATAATGGTGTTCTTGTGGAAGGAATAGTTGATAATGCAATAGTAGGTCAAGAAAAAGGGGAATTGATAAGAGCTTTGTGTGCAAAGTATGGTCTTGACTTAGGAATTAAATTACTTGGGCAGTTGTTTAGATTAGGTATTGAAGCAATTTCCAGACATGGTTTTACAACAAGTATTTCCGATACGGATTTACCAGGTGAGGTAGGTTCTAAATGTAAAGAAATTATTTACAATGCTGAAAGAAGAGTTTCACAGTTAATTGAACAATATAATGAAAATCAACTTGTCTCTATGCCAGGATTATCTGAAGAGGAAACAATGGAACTAAAAATAAGAGAAGTTTTGGATAGAGCTAGGACTAAAATTGGAGAGGTTGTATCTAGTATTGCTTCTGAAGAAAATCCAACAATTATAATGGTAGTTTCTGGTGCAAAAGGAAATATTCTTAACTTGGCACAAATGGCTGCTTGTGTTGGACAACAATCTTTGAGGGGAAGAAGAATTGAAATTGGTTATAAAGATAGGACATTAAGTTCATTTGCAAAAAAAGATTTGATGCCCCATGCAAGGGGATTCATAAAGGGTGGATATAAGGATGGAATGGATCCGAAGTCTTATTTTATGCATGCAATGACTGGAAGGGACTCATTGATGGATACTGCGTTGAGAACTCCTAAATCAGGTTATCTTTATAGGAGACTGTCTTCTGCATTACAAGATGTAAAGTTAGAGTATGATAGTACTGTTAGGGATGGAAAAGGAAATATAATTCAATTTATTTATGGTGAAGATGGTCTTGATGTTTCTAAGACTGAAAGTGGAAAGATTAATGTGAAAAGAATTGTAGAAGAGTTTTTGGAGGAGATAAAAAATGTTGCCTGAGTATTTAAAAATTGAGTTAAATAAAACTATTAAATCTTCAAAATTAAATGATGTGCAAAAGAAAGAGATTGAGAAAAGAATAGAAACTACTTATGATGATTCTTTATTGATTCCTGGTGAAGCTATTGGAATTATTACTGCTGAAAGTTTTGGAGAACCTTCAACTCAAATGACACTTAATACTTTTCATTTTGCAGGTGTTGCAGAAATGAATGTAACAGTGGGGTTACCAAGATTAATAGAGATTTTTGATGCAAGAAAGCAACCTAGTACTCCTAAGATGGAATTGACTTTAAAATCAAAATATTCTAAAACTATTGAACAGGTAAGGGAAGTTGCTATAAGAATAAAAGAAACCAAAATTGGAGAGGTTGTGAATGAAATTCAAATGAATCTTCCCAAATATAGAATTGAATTAAGCTTATCACGTAATGTATTGAGGGATTTAAATTTGAAAACTTCTGATGTTGTAGAAGCGTTAAAAAAAACATTTAAGAATTATGAAGTGAAAGAGGATAGATGGACAATATATGTTATTTCTAAAACTAAGGAAATTGATTTAACAGATATTTATAAATTAAAAGAAAAAGTAAAGAATTTACATATCCAGGGGTTGAAAGGAATAACACAAGTATTGCCAATTAAAACTGATGAAGGATATGTTGTTCATTGTGCTGGGTCAAATCTTAAAGATGCAATTGAGTTGGAGGAGGTAGAATCCTCAACAATAAAAACCAATAATCTTTTTGAAATTGCTGATGTATTAGGAATTGAAGCTGCAAGAGTAGCAATAATAAAGGAAGCTCATGGTGTGATCTCAGATCAGGGATTGAATATAAATATTAGGCATATTATGTTGTTGGCTGATGTTATGACAAGACAAGGATCTTTGAAAGGTGTAACAAGGACTGGTATAACTGGCGAAAAGGAAAGTGTTTTAGCTAAAGCTTCTTTTGAAACTCCAATTAAACATTTAGTTGCTGCTAGTTTAACTGGGGAAGTTGATGAGTTAAATTCTGTAATCGAAAATGTTATATTAAACCAACCAGTTCCATTGGGAACAGGTTTACCAAGGTTGGTAGTGAAGGTTAAAAAATGACATTAAAACAAGACATAAAGTCTAAAAAACTAATATATGGTGAGGAAGTTGTGAGGCGAGGATTGTTGGCTGGGAAGCTGAAAAAAGTTTATATCTCTCATAACTTTTCTGATAAAGTCACTATTGAGAATATCTGTAAATTAAAAAAAGTAAGTCTAGAAGTTGTAAGTGAAGATAATATTCAGTTAGGTGTTCTCTGTAAGAAAAGATTTGGTGTTTCAGTATTAGGTGTAGAATGAAGTTTACTTTAGATTCAATACAAAATATAACTCTTTTTGAAAAAGTAACTGGTTCTAAAGTTAAGGATTGCTTTGATGAGGATGGAAAATTAGTTTTTCTTGTTGAGGAAGGGGGAGTGAAAAAAGCGGTTTTAAAACTGCCAAAGTTGAAAACCTTGTTTAATAAGGAGTTAAAAATAACCGGATTTTCTTCTGATCCAGTAAAGTTTATAAATAACTTACTGTATCCTACAAAAGTTAAAGGTGTTAAACTTGAAGATGATCATATGATTATTACATGTTTTGATACTAAGTCAAAAGGGAAAGTTTTTGGAAGAGAAAAGACAAATCTTCTGAGGATTACAGAGCTTTTGAAGAAGTATAACAAAATTAAAACAGTGAGTGTAGAATAATGTCAAAGAAGAGTATGGGTCTTGGTGCTGGTAAAAAACTTAAGTTAAGAAGGAAAATTTCCAGGTTAAAAGATAAATTGTTTGTTAAAAAAGTTAGAAATTTGAAAGCTAAATCAGATCCTTTACAAGGTGCTTCTCAAGCGAAAGGAATTGTTCTTGAAAAAAAACAAGTTGAAGCAAAGCAACCTAATTCTGCTATGAGAAAATGTGCTGTAGTTCAATTAGTTAAAAATAAGAAAAAAGTTAAAGCATTTATACCAGGTGATAATGCACAAAAGATGATTGCAGAACATGATGAAGTGATGATTGAATGTATTGGTGGAAAAATGGGTCGTGCAAAAGGGGATATGCCTGGAATAAGATGGCAAGTAATAAAAGTTAATGATCAGAGTTTGAAAGCTTTATTATCTAAGAAAATTGAGAAAGGTAGAAGATGAGTTCGGAAGTAAAATTATTTGGATTGTGGGATTGTTCAACCGTTGTTGTGACTGATCCGGGATTGATTGGATATATTAGTTTGGAACAAAAGATGATTCCCCAATCTTATGGAAGGAATGCATCAAATAGATTTTGGAAATCAAAGTATAATATTGTTGAAAGGTTAATGGGAAAACTTATGATCCCAGGTCATAGAGGAAAATCACATAAGTTAACTTCTGGATATTGTACCGGAAAGGGAATTACTGTTTATAATATTGTTGTTAATACTTTTAAATTAATTGAAAAACAACTGAATAAAAATCCAATAGAGGTTTTTGTTGTTGCAGTTCAGAATTCTGCACCAAGGGAAGAGATTACTACAATTGAATATGGTGGTGCAAGATATCCACAGGCCGTTGATTGTGGTCCTCAAAGAAGAGTTGATATTGCATTAAGACAAATGGTTCAAGGTGCTTATTCTAAATGTTTTAATAAAAAAGTTTCAATTGAAAAGACTTTGGCTAATGAAATTATTGCAGCATATAATAATGATCAGAGTTCTCAAGCAATTTCTAAAAAAATAGAGTTAGAGAGGCAAGCTGATAGTTCTAGATAGGGGGTTAATCTAATGGAAGGAACTGTAAAATGGTTTGATAAAAAAAAAGGGTATGGATTTATTAGTGGTGATGATGGGAATGAGTATTTTCTACATCATTCACAATTGCAAGATGGAGCATTTTTACGTGAAAATGATATTGTAACTTTTGAGTCCGGAAAAAATGAAAAAGGATTGCAAGCTAATAATGTTTCTTTGAAGAAAAAAGCTAGTGAAAGATCGGAGGAGTGAAAGTATATCTTTTTTTTTCTATATCCTTTTAAATAAGGGTTATTTTATTTTTTTATGGGTTTAGAGTTTTTAGCATTGTTGTATTTCTTAAGTGGTTGTAATAAAGTAGAAACAAGAATTGTACCATGTGAAGAAGGAAAAATTGAGACTAAAGATTGTGGACCAAATGATTCTGGAACTGAATTAAGAACTTGTTTTGAAGATAAATGGTCTGAATGGAGTGAATGTAATTCCTTGGATCTGTGTGTTAATAAGCCATCATTTCCTCTAGAGTTTTGTGATCTTAATCCTAGAATAGTTAGTGATGTTAAAGAATGTAATGAGAAGATTTACGTTACTCTTGGTTGTGAGAATGGGGTTTATACTCTAGGTCTTGATAGGAATTATGATGATGTTCCTTCTGAAGGTGAAGGGGAAGGAGAAATAATTTATGTTCCTTCTGAAGGTGAAGGGGAAGGAGAAATAATTGATGTTCCTTCTGAAGGTGAAGGGGAAGGAGAAATAATTGATGTTCCTTCTGAAGGGGAAGGGGAAGGAGAAATAATTGATGTTCCTTTTGAATTAATTTCTCCTGTTGATGCGGTTGCTAAATTACCTTCTATTGAAGGAAGTAAAGTTTCGTTTATATATCGAAATGAAGACAGTCAACATCTTATAATAAGAGATTTGGAAACTGGTGAGGTTAGTGAGAGATTATTAAATTCTGATGTTGGTGAGGTGGTTGCTTTAGATTTGGATGGAAATGATCCTGTATTTACTGATGGATTAAATTCATTTATATTTAGTTCTGAAATTGATGAGATTGTGAGATTATATGGGGGTATTGGTGGTCAAGGAGTTATGGGTTCTGTTTTTGATTTGAAAGCTTTTGATGGAAGGGCAGTTTTATCAGGGAATTTCGTTACTATTAATGAATTGAGAAATTCTTCAGGTTTTGCTATGAATGATTATCGGGAATTTGCAAATTCTGTTTCTCTAATTGGAGTTGGAATGGTTCCTAGAGATTTTGATTTTGAAAATGGAAAATTAGCTTATGTGAAAGTTGGAAGTGGAAAGGGATTATATCTTCTTAATTTATTTGAAGGTGGAGAACCTATTAAACTTGATGAATCTGAATTTATTAGTTCTCCGATTTTAAATGAAAATGGTCTCGCTTATCTGAAGGGGGTTGGAATTCAAAAGAAAGTTTATTTTGTAACTCTTGATGGAAGTGAGAAACGTGAACTATTTAGTGATGTAGATGAGCTTTATGATTTTAATGGTACAGATATTTTATTTAGTGAATTTGTTGATGGTGTTAGAACATACTTTAAATATAATATTCATAATGAGAATTTAGTACAATTTAATTTTGGGGATATTAATTGTTCTTTACTTTATTTGAGAAATGAAAATCTTATTTGTGGGGATAAAATCTATGATAGGATTTATTCTTCTAAAATTTTAAATCCAAGGTAAAACTGAAGTTTGATTTGGTTACCTTCTAAAATGGTAAGAGGGTTAGGACTATTTTAAGGGGGGGGGAGAAATCTTTAAATAGTTAATTTGTAATGGGATTGTATAACTTATACTATTTTAATAAATATATGGAGGTGAGAAATAGATGGTTAATTTTATTGGAAAGAGTTTTTTAGTTTTGGTTGTTATACTTTCAATTGCACAGTTTGCTTTGGCAGTTGATAGTACAACGATATCCAATGCAACTTTTAGTATTGTTAGTTCGTTAAGAGCTGGTGAGACTGCAGGTACTACAAATGCTCCTGATGCGGGAAATATTACTAAACTTGGTGTAGATATAACTGTAAACACAAAAAGATGGGCAGGTTATATTGGAAACGTGACTGGTAGTATGAAATTGGGGTCTGGAAGTAGTGATTTGTTTGTGTTTAATGCATTATCACAGGACAGATTTAAAGGTGTTTTTGCTGTAGTAGCTCAAAGTTTTAATTTTGCTGGTGCTATAGCGGCTGATGAAAAGGTATTTGATACTAAGTGGGGTTTTGGTGCAGCTGCTGATAATGCATCCCAAGTATTTAGAGAGACTGCATCTCGTTTTGGTGTAACTGCTCCTATTGCTAGGATGAATCTTTGAAATGATTGTTGCAACAAACGATAGTGATGGAGATGGAGATCCAGATGGTGATACAACTTATTACTTCTATTTACAAATTACGTAAGTAGTTAGTAATTTTTTTCTTTTTTTATAATTTTTTTTATGTTTTTGGAAAGATATATATATTACTTATTTCTTTTTAAATTATATGAGAGGAAAATTATTTCTGTTTTTGGTTCTTTTAATTTTAACCTCCTTTGTTGTTTCAGCTGAACATGTTGTAATTAATTCTAAAGATTGGAAAGATGTTTATTCAGGAACTTTATATTCTGTTCTTAATAATTTTAAGGTGAATTATCTTGTTTCTGAAACTGATGGTGTCTCATTAGTAAATATGAAAGTTGTTGATAAGAATGAGAAGGTTTTATTACTTTCTTCTGATTCAGATCCTTTAATTTATGGTTATAATAATTTTTTGAATTCTGCTGGGATTGAGACTGAAGAGGTTAGTTTTTCAAGATTAGATAGTCTTAATTTAAAATTGGCTGAAAGACTTGTTGAGGAAAAACAAATCTCAACCTTTATTGTAGTAGATAGTAGTTTGGGATATTATTCTTTGACACTCCCTTATTATGCAATACAAAAAAATGCTTATGTTCTTTTTGCTGAGGAGGATAATTTTGAGGAAATAGTAGAGTTTCTAGAGAAAAATGCTTTAGAAATTATAGTTTTTGGAAGGGTAGATAGAGAAGTGAAAGATGCTCTTAAAGATTTTAATGCAGAGTTTATTAATACTGGTGATGTTTATGCTGACGGTATTGAAATTGCGAAAAAATCATTGGAAGAATTTGGAAATAATAAACAAGTTGTTTTAACAACAGGTGAATTTATAGAGTTGGGTTTGTTTAATAGTGAGTTTCCTGTTTTGTTAGCGGGGACTGGAAATTTACCAGCTGTAGTTTTTGATTTTTTAAAAAGTGAGGATATTCGGTCAGTTGTGGTTATTGGTTCTGAGCTAGCAAATTCTGCGATGAGAATAAGGGAGACGACAGGTGCAAATGTTTTTATAAAATATGGGAAAGGTATTAATGGACAGTTGTTAGCGTTGGATTTTTTTCCAGTACCAAGTTTTGATCCCAAAGTTAGAATTAATGAAGTAAGATATAATACTATAACTAAAGAATTAGAGGTTGTTTATGAGAACTTTGGTGATGTTTTTAGTTTTGTTCAGGGTATTTCACATGATTTATTAGTTGGAGAAAAATCTCTTGGTGCAGTTGGTGATGAAGAAGCTTTCTACCTTGATGCCAATGAAATTATAACCCAAACGTATGATATTGATTTGTTAAATTTTGTAAATGAGGAAATTTATGCAAAAAGTAACGTATTACTTGGAAGTTCTTTCGGTTCGTTGACTAAATTATTGACTGCGGAAAATCTTGTTGAAATTGTTGCTTTTGGGGATGATTCTCAAATTGGAATTGAAAGTGTTATTTTTAATAAACGTAGTAAAAGGTTTGAAGTAGTAATTAAAAATTTAGGAGAAAATGAGGTTTATGCTGATGTTGAAATTAATAATTTAATTATTGCCGGTGAAAAGGAAATTGTAAGTGGTGACCAGAGTAAAATTTCAAGAAAAGGAACACATACTTTTTTTGTTAAAGCCTTACTTGAAGAAGAGGATTATCAAGAGAATCCTACAATTCATGTTAAGGTTAGGTATGGTTCAAGAGCTGATGCGTTGATAAAGTCTTTGGAAGAAGAGTTTGATCTTGTAGTGAAGAGTTCTAATTTAAAATGGGTTTTAGTTTTGATAGTACTTGTGATTTTATTCTTATTAATGAAAAAGATAAAAGAAAAGAAAAGGAGGAGGGTTAGATGAATTTCAAGTTATTAATTTTATTTTTACTTGTTTTTTCTTTAGTCTCCTGTTTAAATGGGAAGATTGTAACCATTAATGGAGAGGGAATAGATTCTGATTATTTTAATGATGTTTACGCTTTATCTGGTGGTGGAATGAGTAAGATTCAGTTTTTTAATGATGTTATGATTCCAGATGAAATTTTGTTTATTGAAGCTAAAAGAAAAGGAATTGAAGAGCCAACTAGTTTAGAAATAGAGAAAGTAATAACTGATTTTGGTGGTGATTCTTTAAAGGAAAATACTGGTTTGAGTAATTCTAAATTAAAAGAATTAGTAAAGAAAAAAATCATTGTTGCTAAACTATTAATTAAAGTATTACCTCCTCCTCTTGTAACTGATGATGAAATTAATCAGTTTTATAGTAGAGTAGAGAATTTACCAAGTGGAACTTCAAGAGCTGATGTACATTTACTTCTAACAAAAGCTAAAAGTGAAATGTTAAAAAGAGATTATGTTTTATCAATAGTTTCAAACTATAAGATTGAAATTGCTGGAAATGTTGAAGAATTATTAGAGAATTAATTTTTTTCGTAATCTTTATATAGCTCTATGTTAGGAAGAGTATATATTTATAATAGTTAAAACATAGGTTTAAGATAAAAGGTGATATGATGAAAAGAGGTTTGAAATGTTTTTACTTGTTAGTTTTAGTAATCTTTTCTTTTTCAGTCTATGCTTCTATATTTACTTCAAGTTTTACTCCAACATCTGCAAGTTTATGTGGATCTAATTCTGAAACTTTAGAATTGACTGCTTCTATGATAAATAATACAGGTGCTTTTAATTATACTAATGTTGATGCAGTTTTAGTTTTATTAAATTCTAGTCTATCTTATGTTACAAATTCTACTGTTAGTTTAGGTCCCATTAATGTTTCTTCTCAATCCTCTGTTAATCCATCTTGGACAATAAAATGTACTAACCAATCATCTATTCAAACATCTCTTATCTATGTTGTTTATGTTACAAATAGTGGGAATTTTTCTTCACTGAGTCACGCAAATAGTACTGTTAAGATTTATACTTCTGATGTGAAAGTACCTTCGGTTTTAAATTCTATTCCTTCTGGGAGTATTTCAAATAGTTATGCCACACTTGAAATGACTACTGATGAAAACGCTATTTGTAAATATAGTACTTCTTCTGGTGTTAGTTATTCTAGTATGTCAAATAAATTTAGTAGTACTGGAAATACTCTCCATAGACAAACTGTTGAAAATTTACTTGACGGTTATCATAATTATTATGTAAAGTGTAGTGATTATTCGTGAAAGTTAATTTGACTACTTCAGAAGCAGTTATTCAATCTCCTACTTTAAAATTTACTTATGATGGAAGTACATTTACAAATATTCCATTAACAGGTTCCGGAGTTTCTTGGATGGGATTTTTAACTATTACATCTAGTTCTAATGGTAAAGTAGGATCTTTAATATTTGAAGGGGAAGATTTTGATGGGAAAAAAGGAACTGTGATCACATCTGGGAATTTGTTTTTAGTAGATACTCAACCTCCATTAGCTCCAGGTTCAATAAATGTTGAGAAATTTGATGATGATTTGAAAATCTCCTGGGTTCATAGTGGTGAAGATGTTATTTATTATAATCTTTATAGGACTAAGACTTCTGGTCAGTATTCTAATGCTTACGTAAATACAACTGGAAAATCTTATATTGATTCTGAAGCTTCAAAAAATGAAACTTATTTTTATAAAGTTTCTGCTGTTGATGCTGCTGGAAATGAAGGAACTTTTTCTTCTGAAGGAACTTTAAAAATAGAGAGTACTTCAGTTACAAGTACATCTACTTCTGTAAATGGAAACAGTGAAGTTTCGACTCAAGTCCAAGCAGAAGAAGTTAAGGAAGTTGATATTCAAGAAATAATTGTGAAGACTTCTCTTGAGATTGATACTCTTTTAGATCAGCTGTCAGATAAACAGAAAGATTTGAAAGAGGTTGAAAAATCAAAGGCGTTTTCACTTTTAAAAATTGATGAGTTAATTAAACAAAGAAGAACTGAACTCTTGAAAATAAAAAAAGAGTTGAGTAGAATAAAACCTACTGAAAAAAAAGATGTGCTTGATGATTCTTTGAAAACAATAGAATTGATTAAGAAAGAGACAATCGTTGGCATTGAATATGGTACTGAAGTTAAATTTGATTTTAATTCAAATGAGACAGATATTGCTGTTGATGAAATAATAAAATATGAAGGTGTTACACTTGAAGAAGAAGATATAAAAGACTATAAAGAAGAGGTTACTAATTTACAAAAGAAAGTAAAAGTTGAAATTACTCCTTTAATTATTGAGCATTTGGATAAAAGCAAAGAAAATTATCTATTAGTTAAGAAAGTTGTTGAAACTAATGGTTTAGATGATGTAGTAATAATTGAGGTTATACCTAAAACAATAGTTAAGGATGTTAGTTCTTTAGCTTATGAAAATAATGTTGTTGTAATAAATAGTGATCCTGTTTTGAGATTTGAAACTAATGAAATTTATTATATTATTAAAAAAGAGGTTGGAGAAGATCTTGTAAAGGAAACAAATCTTGTTCTATTACCTGATTATAAAAAATTCCTTGGAGTTAAAGAAGAAAAGGGTTTCCTTGGAATAACAGGTTTTGCTGTTGGAGGGATTAGTGATATTGATTTTGAAAATGTTGCAATTGCAGTGGGTTTAATTTTAGTTTTAGTGGTAGGTTTTTATTATTTAAGAATGGATTCTAGTGATAAAGAATATGTTACGAAGGAAAAAAGTAAACGAAAAAAGGTAAAGGAAGAGAAAGTTTCTTATTTGAATTATGGAGATGAAGTTGTTGAGAAAAATGAATTTGTCCCACTAACTTCTTTAGTTCCAAAGGGGCAAGAAGTTGATATGTTTAAGGCAAAATCTTTGAATTATGCTAATCTACCTTATTTATTAGAACAAGCTGAAACTTATGCTCATTCCTGGAAATTTGAAGAAGCTTTGAAATTGTATAAAATGATGCTTGTTAGTTCTGATAAAAAAATGGAAGGGAATACGAAAAAACAGTTTTCAAGATTTTATAAGAAAATGTGTTTAATGATGAAAGTTAAGAAATTAGAGGAGTCTGTTTCAGGTAATGATCCTGTTTCTACAAATTATTTATTAAATGATGTTGCAAGAATGTATAATGATTTATTGAAAGGTGTTAGTGATCCTGAAAAGGAATTTATGAAATCTGTTTCAAATTATCATAAATCTTATTCAAATTTATTTACTAAATAAATTTACCAATATTTTGTTTTTTCTTTTGTTGTTAAGGGATGATTCTTATGTAATAACAACAAGAAGGGTAATGATCCTAATAAGATCAAAGTGAAAATGGTTGCAATTGCCATTTTTGAATAGTGGATTATTATTTCTCTTTCTTCTGTTATTGTAAAATATCTTTCGTTGCTTGTAGTAATGAATTCGTTTCCATTAATGAAGATTGAAGCTTGAAGTTTATATTTTCCAGGTTCCAACTCGTTTGTATTTATTTGATAATCTCTTCTTGTTAAATCTACTAAAGTTAATTTATCTTCAATGGTTTTAATGAGTTTATCTTCTTTAAATAATTTTAAGTTTATTGTGACATAAGTTGGATTTCCTTCTATTAATTCTAGAATCAATGATGGTTTGATTATTTCATCTTCTTTTGTTAATGATAAATCTGATTTTATAATTGGAATTTTTTCTTCGTCCTTTTCCCAAGCTTTCCCTCTAAACACTTCCTTAATTTCGGTTACGGTTGTTGAAGTGGTAATGTTTATGGTTGTATTAACACCAGCTGTGGTTGTTGAGGTTTCGCAATCTGTGAAGAAATAATATGTTATTTCTGTTGCATTAATTGGTAAAATCATTTGATAATCATGAGCAATTCCATCAAAGCCAATTTGATCAGTTAAAATATTACTTAAAAATACTAGAGTTCCTGATTGGTTTAATAATCCTTCATCAAAATTAGTTGAATCTTCATTATTAACATTCGTATATGTTGTAGGCACATTGTTTATGCTTGTTCCATTAACAATATATCTACTTGAATTTGTGAACGTTAATGAACCTGATTCTCTGTGTGTTGAATTAACTGATAAATAATTATCAATATCTGTTTTATTTCCCGCTTTAATATTCACTAGACTTATATTTGAAACTGTACTTGCATATACTTCTCCAGATTCACATGGAAGTGTAACATTTAAATTTGTAACTGTTCCACCACTAAAAGTTATATTTGTTTTTGTGGTTGATGATGTGTTTACTATTATCTCTCCATAAATACCACCCCAGTATAAAGGACCAGCAACACTAATTTCTATGAATTTAATTTCTCCTGCGTTTGGTGCATCTGTGATTGTGGCAACTCTTCCTGTTAAGTGATCTCCAGGATTAATGAAAGTGATTAAAAAAACTATGATGAAAAAACAACTAGATAAAATTATTATTTCCTCTTTTTGCATAATGATTAATTTAAAATTGTGATATTAAAAGGTTTCTTTTCGGAAGATTTATAAAACAAATATGTCTTGCAGTTTTTAATGGCTGATAAAATAGTAGAATTAGTAAAAAATGTTATGAAAACTCCAGACCACATAAGAAATATTGCTATTTGTGCACACATTGATCATGGGAAAACAACATTCTCAGATAATCTTCTTGCTGGTGCAGGAATGATGAGTGAAGAGTTGGCTGGAAAAGCTAGACAGTTAGATTTTCATGAAGATGAACAAGAAAGAGGAATTACAATTGATTCAGCAGCAGTGTCTATGGTTCATAAATTTAATAGTGAGAATTTTTTAATTAATTTAATAGATACTCCTGGCCATGTTGACTTTGGTGGAGATGTTACCAGAGCAATGAGGGCTGTTGATGGATGTATTGTTCTTACGTGTGCTGTTGAAGGAATAATGCCACAAACTGAAACTGTTTTAAAACAAGCTTTAAGGGAAAGAGTAAAACCTGTATTATTCATAAATAAAGTTGATCGTTTAATAAAGGAAGTTAAGTTAACTCCTGAAAAAATGCAGGAAAGATTCATTAAAATTATTACGGAGATTAATAGATTAATAAGATCAATTGCACCTGAGGAATATAAAACTAAATGGGAAGTAAATGTAATGGATGGTTCGGTTGCTTTTGGTTCGGCTTTTCATAATTGGGCGTTAAGTTTTCCTTATATGAAAAAAAAGGAGTTAACTTTTAAGGATATTATTGATGCATATGAAACTGATAGTCAGAAGGAATTAGCTAAGAAAGCTCCTTTGCATGAAGTTATTCTTGATATGAGTATAAGACATCATCCTAACCCAATGGATGCACAAAAATATAGGGTTCCTAAACTTTGGCATGGAGATTTAGAAAGCCAGCATGGAAAGGATTTATTATGTGCTAATCCAGGTGGTGATGTGGTATTTGTTGTAACAAAAGTTGTTGTTGACAAACATGCTGGTGAAATTGCAACAGGTAGATTGTTTAGTGGAACTTTAAGGCAAGGTAAGGAAGTTTATTTAAATATGGCCAGGAGAAAAGTTCGTTTACAACAAGTTTCTATTTACAAAGGTGCTCAAAGAGTTTTAGTTGACGAAATACCTGCTGGAAATATTGTGGGTTTGGTTGGATTAAAAGATACTTATCCAGGAGAAACAATTTCTAGTGTAGAGATGGAACCTTTTGAAGCAATAAAACATATTTTTGAACCTGTGATTACAAAATCCATTGAACCTGTTAGAGCATCTGATCTTCCAAAACTGGTTGAGGTTTTGAAACAGGTTAATAAAGAAGATCCAGGTATTAGAGTTGAAATTAATGAAGAAACTGGAGAAAATTTGTTTTCTGGTATGGGAGAATTACATTTAGAAATTATTGAAAATAGAATTAAGAAAGAAAAAGGATTAGAAGTTAAAACATCTCCTCCTATAGTTGTTTATAGAGAAGCTGTTTTGAAAAAATCCAGTGAAATGGAGGGAAAATCTCCGAATAAACATAATAAATTTTATGTTACTGTTGAACCTTTAGATTCTAAGTTAAAAACTGCAATAAAATCTGGTGAGATCCCTGAAATAAGAATTAAGAAAAAAGATAAACTAATTTTTGAATCTTTAACAAAATTGGGAATAACTATGAATGAAGCAAAATCTTTTAGAGAAATTTATAATGGTTCTTTAATTGTAGATAATACTTCAGGTATTGTTCATATTGGTGAAATTATAGAGATGGTAATGGATGCCTTTGAACAGGTGATGATGGGTGGGCCTTTAGCGAGAGAGCATTGTATAGGAATGTTAGTAAGGTTAAATGATTGTAAATTACATGAAGATGCAATTCATAGGGGGCCTGCACAAGTTCTTCCAGCGGTTAGGGAAGCAATAAGGGATGCAATGTTAAACTCTGGTGCAGTTTTATTTGAACCTTTGCAAGTATTACATATTGAGGCACCTTCAGAATATATGGGTGCAATTTCTAAATTAATTGGAAATAAAAGAGGACAGTTAATAAATATGGAGCAGGAAGATGTAGGTTTAGTTGTTACTTGTAAACTTCCTGTTGCTGAAATGTTTGGATTAAGTTCAGAGTTAAGATCTGCTACTGGTGGACGTGGAGTTTTTTCTGTTATTGATCAAGTTTTTGAAAGGTTACCTTTTGAATTACAAGATAAAGTAATAAAACAAATTAAACAAAGAAAAGGAATGAGTTAACTTTTTATACTAGTTTTTACTTATTTTCTTCTATGGGCTTTTTTGATTGGCTTTCAAGTTGGAATGAAAGAAGAAAGAAGAAAAAGGAAGAAATTGCTATTGGGCAGATTGATTCTTTGTTAGAAGGTGAAGGAATTGAAATTATTAAATTAAGAAGTATATTAGCAAAGATTAAAGTTGAGCTTGATGAATCTAAAAGGGCTGCGTATTATATTCAATTTGAGAAAGAATTATCTAAATTTGAAGAATATGCAGGGATAATTGAGAATTTAGATAAATCTAAATTAAGTGGTACAATATTTAAGAATTTAAAGAAAAATATGGATAAAAGAAATTAATCCTTTTTGTAATTGATATTCTCTTGAAAAGATTAAACTTTTTTTAAAATTTAATTTTTTTATAATTATTTTCTCTTTAAATCTTGAGGGTGCAATTGGGTCATAGTGGAACGAAGAAATTCAGAAAAATATTTTTCGTTCTATTTTCTTTTGATAGGCTTTTTTATAAAATCTCTTTTACCTTCCCAATAGAAGCCTGCATAATCTAAAAGTAATTCTTCATTTTTTTTAATTCTTCTTTTTGTAATATAAACCAATTTTCTTCCTCTTTGCTTTAAAATTAAATTGCTATTTTTAGAATGATTTACAAAGGCTCCTAAATTCGTTCTTAAATAATCAATATCCAAATTACCAGTCTCTGAAATTTTTTCAAATGCAATACCTAATTCCAAATCTTTCTCTAAATTTTTAAAAGCAAACACCCCCCTTCCAGAAATACTTGATGTTTTTATTATAAATAATTTAGTTTTCATATGTGCATAAAATTGTGTTTCAATTATTTATAAAATTAACCGTAATTATCTTTCCCTTCTTTATTTAAAAGTCTCTCAAAATTTTTTATCCTTCTAAGAAAAATATTTTTTGAATTGCGTATAATTGATCTTAGGCGTAATTGGCTTATGGTGAGTTAAATATTTAAAATCAATGCGTATTCCATTATAATTATGAAAATCACATTATGTTCAAGTGCAAAATTTTTTGAGAAGCTGTGGGATATAAAAAAATCTTTCGAAGAAATAGGACACGAAGTCCTATTGCCAAGCATGAAAGATTTTCACCATTTAGATGAAGATTCATTAGCAAAAGTTCAATACGATTTAATCAATGAACATTTCCAAAAAATTGACCAATCTCAAGCTGTTTATGTTGCAAATTATGATAAAAATGGAATTGCAGGATATATTGGTGGAAATTCTTTTTTGGAAATGGGCTTGGCATTTTATAGAAAAATCCCTATTTTTTTA
>JAGVXZ010000043.1 GCA_018303515.1 Candidatus Woesearchaeota archaeon
GGAATTACTTTAATTGAAGCTATGGCACAAGGAAAACCTGTTATCGGTTCAAACGTAGGAGGGATTCCTGAAACAATAGGAAATGGTGGCTTAATATTTAACAAAGATAATTTGGAAGAATTAATAAAAAAAATAAATTTATTATTAAAAGATAAAAAATTAAGAAACAGTTTAGGGAATAATGGATTAAAAAAAGCTAAAGAATTAACATGGCCAAAAATTGCAAAAAAAATTTCTAAAGTATATATTTCTAAATAATCATGATTCAACAGGTTTTAAATGTGTTTTTTATTTAGAATTGGACTACCAACAGGTAACAAAAAAAAACTTATAAAACAAGCAAAAATCCCTAAAATATGCCCAACAAAGCTTTTCTTATAGATAGAGATGGTGTTATAAATAAACAGCCAGTTGTAAAAGATCAAACTAAAGCCTATCTTACAAAAAAAGAACAAATAGAACTAATAGAAGGAAGTGCAGAAGCAATAAAAATATTAAACGATAACGGGTTCAAAACAATTCTTATCACAAATCAATCTCCAGTTGGAAGAGGAATTATTACAGAATCCGAAGCAATTGAAATAAATAATGAAATTATAAACAAAATAAAAGAAAAAGGAGGAATAATCCATGAAACATTTTTTTGTATGCATAATTTAAATGAAGGTTGTAATTGCAGAAAACCTAAAATAGGATTAATATTAAATGCAGAAAAAAAGTATTCTCTTGATCCATTAAAAAGTTATGTCATTGGAGATAAAACAACTGATATAAAAGCTGGAAAAGACGCAGGATATAATACTATCCTGGTAAATACAGGATATGGTGGTAAAGATGGCATAGAAAAAATTCAAGCAGATTATAATTCTAAAAACCTCTTAACCGCAGTAAAAGAAATTATTTTAAAAAATAAGGAAAAAAAAGCATGGGTCACTGGTGCAGGTGGACACATGGGTCAGCATTTAACTAGATTTCTTTTAGATAAAGGATATCGGGTTTTAGCAACATACTATAAACCCACAACAGATATTAATGACTTACCTAAAGAAGCACAAATTAAAGAATGTGACATTAGAAATAGAAATTTAGTTAAAAAATTTATGAAAGAGTTTCAACCTGATGAAATTTATCACTTAGCCGCTCAAAGTTATCCTACAGTTTCATGGGAAAACCCTTGGTACACAATTGAAACAAATGTATTAGGATCAATAAATATCTTTGAGGCTGTTAAAGAATTAAAATTAAATTGTAAAATCATGAATGCATGCACATCTGGAGAATATGGATTTGTGAATGAAGATCAAACCCCCATTAAAGAATCTATGGATAAAAAGCCATTACATCCCTATGGTTGTTCTAAATTATGCCAGGAAGCTTTAGCATACCAATACTACAAAAATTTTGGAATTCATATATTAACTTTTAGAATTTTTAATACTACAGGACCACACAAAGTTAATGATGTTTGTGCTGATTTTGTTCAAAGATTAATTACAATGGAAAAAGATACAACAAAAGAAAAAATACTAAGAACTGGCACTTTAGAAACAAGAAGAGCAATTACAGATGTAAGAGATCTAATCAAAGCCTTTCACATAGGATTAGAAAAATGCCCTCCTGGAGAAGTTTATAATTTAAGTGGAGAACATGTTTACAAGATTGAAGAAATTGTAGAATTATTAAGAAAATTAGTTAATTTCAAATTTGAACAATGGACAGATCCAAAATTACTAAGGCCAACAGATGAACCAATAATTTACGGTGATTCAACAAAATTTAAGAGCATAACTGGATGGAAACAAGAAATTCCTATTGAACAAACATTAACAGATATGTTAAATTTTTGGAGGACAAAATTATGAATTTTAACGAACAAGTAAAATTTAAAATTTTAGAGAGTGCCAAATTAGTAGGAAAACTAGAAGAATATTCTAATGATATTGTAAAAGCTGCGGAAATCATTATTGACGCTTACAAAAATGGAAAAAAACTTTTAATTGCTGGTAATGGTGGATCAGCTGCTGATGCACAACATATTAGTGCTGAACTAGTTAATAGTTTTTATAAAAAAAGAAAAGCTTTACCTGCTCTAGCTTTAACAACTGATACTTCTATTATTACAGCGTGGGGAAATGATGTTAATTTTGATAGAATTTTTGAAAGACAGGTGGAAGCTTATGGTGTTGAGGGTGATGTTTTATTAATCATAACTACAAGTGGAAATTCTAAAAATCTTTTATATGCAATTTCTCAAGCAAAGAAACAAAAGGTAAAAACTATTTCTTTATTAGGAAAAGGAGGAGGATTAACAAAAGGGATGAGTGATCATGAGATTATTGTACCACACATGGACACTGCAAGAATCCAGGAAGCACAGCATGTTATTTACCACTTAATCTGCGATTTGATTGAACAAGGAATAATGGGTGGTGAATAAATTCATAATTAATAGTACTGCCCCAGTAAGAATAAGTCTTTGTAATGGTGGAGATACTGATTATTATATTAAGAGTATGGGTTGGGGCAATATTATCAACGCAACTCTTTCCACACACGGTTACAGATGTTTAGTTGAACCAAAAAATCAGGAATTCATAAACTATACTTACATTAATAATTTCTCGAAAACAAATGTGAATTACAAAATAACTGATTTGAATACAAAAGATGATAATTTAAAACTAATAACTACAACAATAAAAAGAATATCACCTAATTTTAAAGGGAACCTTACAATAATAACTAATGTTCCGGAAAGGAGTGGATTAGGCGGATCTTCTTCACTACTTGTTGCCTTAATAAAATCTTTAATGAAAATGAATGGTAAAATATTAATTCCAGAAGAAATTGCAGAACTATCATATAAAATTGAAAGAAAAATCCTTGGAATTGGTGGTGGCTACCAAGATCAATGGGCAGCTGCTTTTGGAGGAGGAGTTAATTATCTTGAGTTTAGAAAAAATAATGTTTTTTTAGAACCATTATGGTTACATGAAGATTTAATGAACTGGTTAGAAAAGCATCTTTTATTATTTTATCTTGAACCTAGATTAAGTGATAGTGGATCACAGCATAAAGAACAAGAAAAGAATTTTCAAAATGATAAAGATAAATTAAATACAATGTTGAAAAGAAGAGAAAATGTTCTAAAAACTCGTGATGCGCTGCTTAATGGAAATATCTACAAATTTGCAGATTTAATCAGAAAAGAACATTATCATAAAAATTCAATAGACCCAAAAACAACTACTTCTAAATCTAATTTTATATACCAGGAAGCAGTCAATAATGGTGCTATAGCAGGAAAAATAAGTGGTGCTGGTAGAGGAGGATGTGCAATATTTATCACAGAAATAAAAAATAGACAAAATATAATAGAGAAATTAAGAAATTTTGGCGCAATACATATGCCAATCAAATTACAAAGATTACATCAAATGGGAGAATAAAATGAAACTAGTTTTACTTGTCGGTGGAAAAGGAACAAGATTATATCCATTGACATATAATCTTCCAAAAGTAATGTTAACAATAAATAAAAAACCAATATTAGAATATTTAATAGAATGGGGGAAAAATCAAGGAATAGAAGAAATAATTATTTGTTCAGGCCATTTACATAAAGCAATAGAAAAACATTTTGGAGATGGTTCAAAGTTCAACATAAAAATAAATTATTCTATTGAAAAAGAACCATTAGGAACTGGAGGGCCATTAAAATTAGCAGAAAAATTAATTGGAAAAAGGGATTTCTTTTTACTTAATGGAGACATATTATGCAATATTAATTTAAAAAAAGCATTAGAATTTCATGAATCAAAAAACTCACTAGTTACGATAATCACACAAAAATCAACACATCCAATGGAAAGTGATTTAATAGAAACTGATGAAAATAATAAAGTAATTAAAATCTGGACTAAACCACATAAAGAAACACCACCTACAAAAATAAGTAACGCAGGAGCATATATAGTTAATTCAAAAATTATTGAGAATATTCCACACAAGAACATTTCTTTTGAAAAGGAAATTATCCCACAATTACAAGAAACTAATGAAAAAATTTATGCCTATTATACAGAAGAATTTTTAGAAGATATGGGTGATCACAAAAGATTAGAAGAACTAAAAGATCGAATTAAAGCTAATAACAACATGTTACCAAAATTTCTTCACAAAGATTTATAAATTTTACTCGGAGATGAGAAATTATGATCTCAATAGTAATTACATCATTCAATGAAGCAGAAATTGTAGGGAAGTCAATTAAATCAATTTTAGAAAATGAAATCAAGGAAGAATTTGAATTAATTGTTGTTGCACCTGACAAAGCAACAGAAGAAGTAGTAAAGCAAATATCTAAAGAATATAAAGAAATCAAATATTTTAAAGATCCTGGAAAAGGAAAAAGTTATGCACTAAATTTAGTATTTAAAATATTAAAAGGAAGAATCTGGATTTTTACAGATGGTGACACCTGCGTTAGTAAAAACGCAATAAAAGAAATAGTAGAAAAATTCAAAGATAAATCAGTAGGATGTGTTACAGGAAGGCCTGTTTCATTAAACAAAAAAAACAAGATACTTGGTTTTTGGTCACACCTACTTTTTGATGCAGGAGCACACAACATAAGAAAAGAGTTAGACAAAAAAAATAGATTCCTTGAATGTTCTGGTTATCTCTTTGCTTTCAAAAACAATATTACAAGAAATGTACCATTAAATGTTGCAGAAGACACAATTATTCCATATCTAGTTACAAAAAAAGGTTATAGAATTAGATATGCAGAAAAAGCTTTAGTTTATGTCCAAAATCCCACTTTATTAAAAGATTTCATAAAACAAAGAGTTAGAACAGCTAAAGCACATGAAACTTTAGAGAGATATGCTCCTTTCTTTCCAAAAGTTAAATCATTTACAAATGAAGTTAGAAAGGGAACATTATGGGCATTACAATACCCAAAAAATATTAAAGAATATATCTGGACTTTATTTTTATTTTTCATAAGATTATACATTTGGATATTAGTTAAGGTAGAACATTACATTTTTAAAAAGGAATATGGAGATGGTTGGGAGAGAGTAGAAACAACTAAACTTTTGAGATAATCATCAAACCTTTTCCAATTTCTAACTCGAAATAAAACAAATCACTTTTTTCTACAAAAAAGAAGAAATCTTTTAACTTATCCTTATGGGAAATTGTATTATCCACAAAAATTACCCCTCTAGGAGAAAGTAAAGGTAAACATAATTTCAAAACATCTAAATAATATTTTTTAGCCAAATCAATAAAAATTAAATCATATTTATTCTCTAACTTTTTTAAAATTTTAAGAGCATCACCTTCAAGAAGTTTAATATTGGAAACTCCAGCATTTAAAAAATTATTCTTAGCTTGAATAGAATTAAAATGATCTAACTCAATACAAGTTAATTCCTTAGAATGTTTAGATAAAAATAAAGCAGAATAACCATATAAAGTTCCAATTTCTAATGCATTCAATGGCATAAAATCCTCACAAAATAGAGATAAAAATTCAACTGTGTCTTTTGAAGCCATAGGCTGAATTCTATTCTCCTCTAATCTATTAACTACTTCTTCAAACATAACAAAAACAAAACCAATAAATTAAAAACTATTTCGGAATAGAATATAACCAAGAGAATTAATCAAAAAACAAATCCCCTATATAAATCTTAAATTATCATTCTAAAGAAAATTCTAAAGCTATTTAAACATAACAAAAATCAAATTTTTATGGGAGAAGTAATAGAAGATAGAATAAAATATATAAAGGAAAATAAATATTTAATAATACTCATTCTAATACTCTTTGGATCATTTTTATTAAGATTAGATTTGTTCTCAATAAATGTAAATCAAAGTTATTGGTGGGATGAATCAACTTATCTAAATACAGCAAAATACTGGGCATTTGGAGAACCAGATTGGAATGCAGAAGCTCTAAGACCACCATTATTTATAGCCCTTTTAGCCCTTTTATTTAAGATAGGATTAAGCGAAACATCAATAAGATTCCTGTTACTACTAATTCCATCTCTTTTATTAGTTTTCATTGTTTACTTACTAGGAAAAGAATTATTTAATAAAGAAGCAGGATTAATTGCAGCAGTAGTCACAGGAGTAGCATGGAATTTACTCTTCAATACAAGCAGAGTCCATACAGATATTCCTTATACTTTAGCAATAATTTCAACAGTATATTTCTTCTACAAAGGTTATGTTAAAGAAGAGAATATAAAAAGAAATCTAATTATCACAGGAGCATTATTTTCAATTGCATACTCAATTAGAGAGACTGCTTTAACATTTGTTCCTGCATTTTTAATCTATATTCTATTAAAAGAAAAAAGAAATATTCTAAAACAAAAGAAACTTCTTTATATTATAATTCCTGCAATACTATTTGCAATCCCCTATTTTACATACGGGATGATTAATTTTAATCATCCTGCACCATGGTTAGAATCAAGACTTCGTGCAGTAACAGAAGAATCTGCTGATGATCCAATTACTTCTGCATGTTTTATGATGTTACAAACAAATTTAGAATGGGTTTGGTTTGTATTTATGATTCTAGGATTAATTTTAACTTTAAGATTTATTATAATAATAGATAAAGTTATTAAAAATATTAAAGACGAAGAATACAAAGGTGAAATTTTCTTAGCAATTTTCTTCTTATCTACAATTTTATTTTTCACGTTTGCAAATAAAACTTGTGCGGAACCAAGATGGATAATGCCAATAGTCATTTTAGGAGCATTACTTATTGGTTATGCACTAAATTGGATTTACAATTACTTTAAACCTATGAATAAATATCTGGCATTAATTTTCATTCTAATCGTTTTAGTCATAGGAGCATATACAAATATTCAACATAATAATCAAGTTATTCAAGCAAAACTTCCATCATTCAACCAATTTGTAGATACGGGAAAAATAATTAAAGAAACAACAAATAAAGATGCAATAATTGCAACTGTAACAACACAAGCAGAAGTACAATACTCTAGCAATAGAAAAACGTTAGGATGGCCAGGTAATAATGAAAAAGAAGTATTAGAATATTTTAAAGAAATAAAACCAGAATATATTATCGTAAGTTTCTACGTTAACCCATCACCCCAAGAGCAATGGAAATTAATTTATCCTTATCAACATCCAAATATATTCCCAATAGTAAAAATATATCCCCCACTAGTAGAAAACAAAATTCCATTTGTAGGTTTATTCAAAATCAATTATGAAGAGTTAGATAAAAGATTAAAAGAACTTTAATTTTTTCTTTTATATTCCTCAAGTAAAACTTCTTCTATTTTATTAGTCCAATTTAACCAAGTAAACTGTTTAGACCAATTAATACACTCTTTACTCATTTTAGAACGTAACTTTGCATCCTTCAATAATGAAACTACTTTAGAAGAAAATAAAGAAACATCACCAAATGGAACTAAATATCCCGTTGAACCATCTTTAACAGAGTCCTTCAAACCACCTACAGAAAAAGCAACAGTAGGACAACCAGAAGCATTAGCTTCAATAACCCCAATACCCCATCCTTCTTCAGAAGAAGTAATACAATAAACCCATGATTCGCCTAAAATCTTCTTTTTCTCTTCATCAGAAATAAAACCAGTTAAATTTATAGAAGCTTCTAAATTTTTTTCTTTAACAAGCTCTCTAATATTTTCTAAATCATCACCTGCCCCAATAATAATTAATTTAGAAGTAGGAATTTCAACTAAAACTTTTTCAAAAGCATTTATTAAAAGATCTAATCTCTTATAAGCCCTCACTCTACCTACAGACACAAGTAATGGTGTTTTTTGTTTATTCAAAACTTTAAAACCTTCATCAATACCATTATAAACAAGATTAATATTTTTTCGTAAAAGACCAAACCTTACTAATTCATTTACCATTTGAGGAGAAACCGTTAAAACAGTAGTCCACCTATAAAACAAAATCAAAGATTTTTCTGCAAGTGACGCGAAAATCGCTACGTACCAAGGTAATTGATAAAAAAAAACTTTTTGATGTACATGATGTAAAAGTAAAGCACGTGGTTTCCGAGAATAAAAAATTGTAAACCAGGGAATACCATTAATCCCCTCTAAAATACAATCTATCTTTTTCCTAAATTTAAATAAATATAACCAAAAACACCACAAATAAACAGTATACAAATTACCTTTACGAATATATTTCACACCCTCAAAAATTTCTTCACTTTTCAAACCAGAATAAGCAGAACAAAAGAATGTTACTTCATGTCCTTTCTCAACCAATTGTTTAGATAAAATATGACCGTTTCTCTCAGATCCACCAGCATGTGGATGTTTAATATCACGAAAATTTAAAATTAAAAATCTCATTTCTTCCACACCAAATAATTCCCTAAATTTAAATATTGTAAATCTGAGTTTCGTAAAGTATGTCTTGCATCCACCTTATCCAAAAAAGAGGAATCTATTTTAGCTTCTTTCAAACAATATTCTATTGCTTTTTCTGGATATCCATAAAAATTTTTCTTACGTAAAAATCTCTCTTCACTTGCACAAGCAACAACTATACCATCTCTCATTAAAGCAGCAGTAGAATTATTCCCATTAGTCATTCCTAACACATAAACCATTAGAAAACAACAAAAAACTACGATATTTAAAGATTATGTCAAAAGAAGAATAGGTTATTTTTTCGCAGAATAAATAATATCAACATCCTTTGCAGCATCCTCTGCATTTTTACTCTTCCATAACCCATAATAAACAGCAAAACCTTCTAAAATTCTCATAAAAAACATTCCAAATGTATGTCTTGGATCTAAAGCTAATTTTCTCCAATTTTTAATATAAGCTTTCCGAATAAATTTTTTCTCAGATTGAGATTCCTCTTCATTTTGTTTCAAATATTTATCCAAAGTCAAAGCATAATAAACTCTTTTTTTCAAAACATCTCTTAAAGACAATCTATCATCTTCATGAAATATTAATTCATTTGCATAACCTATTTTTTTACCTAACCTTTTCATTTTTTTATGTATATCAATATCCTCAGTTCCAATCAATCCTTCATCATACATTCCAGCTTCAAAAAACACTTTACGATTAAAAAATCTGGCAGCTTCACCATCACCAGTACCAAAATAAGTGGACTTCTCTAAACACTTACATTTAGTCCAAAAACCTTCACCATTAAATTTTTCTTCAATAACTAATGCATCAAACTCATTCATTAAATTAACACAATCTCTAACCACATTTTTAGTTAAAATCATATCAGAATCTATAACCAAAATGTAATCCGATTTACTTTTTTGAGCTGCATAATTTCTTTGAGCACTTCTTTCGGGACCTTTAGTAAAAACCTTCTTAGTAAACTTTTTAGCAATTTCAAGTGTTCCATCTGAACTATTATTATCTACTACATACAATTCACAAGGATAACTTTGATCTACAACAGATTTTAAACATTTAACAATTGTCCTAATACTATTTCTAGTAGGGACAATGACAACAACTTTCTTATTCATATTCAATTTTAATGATAATTCAAATATAAGAGTTTTCCTAATTTAAGATTCATTTTTATTTAGAATATAAACTAAGAGTAAAATAGATAAACAAGCCATTACACCAATTAAAACATAAACCACTTGCAGTAAAGAAGAATGAAAATAAGAAATACCAATTATTTCTAAAAGATTAAATAAAAATAACAGAGGTATAAAACGGTATTTTTTCTGAGCTACAAGATAAAACGAAGACAAATAAACAACTCCAAAAAGAACAATAAAAATCGCAAAAACACCTAAAACTGGAACTAATCCTAAATACTCATTTCCAAAAACAATATTGATTATAGATCTTGGAAAAACTAAATACAGAATCATTAAGGGTATAACCATTAAAAGAAAAGCACCAAGAGACTTAAAATAAAGAGTTTTATGTTTTTTACCTTTTGCAATTAAAGCAGAAACTTTAGGAAACATTACCTGACTAATAGACACCGAACCAAAGAAAATAATTTTTCCTAAGATGGACAAAGCAGAATAGAATCCCGCATCCACTTCAGAGAAATAATGTTTTACTAGCATAATATCTAAAGAAAAAAAAGCAGTTAAAAACAAAATCATAAACAATACAGGAAAGGAATATTTATAGATCTCTTTTGTCTCAAAGAACTCACAATTTTCCCAAAGGAGATATTTTCTTAAAGCTAATATTCCAAAGATAACTCCAAGAGTTAGACTCAATACAAAAGCAAAAATCGCACCATATATTTTCCAGCCTAAACTCACAAATAAAACCGCACCAAAGAATTTAACAATGCCTTCCAGAGTAAGATTTAATCCCAAGACTTTAAACTTTTGAAGACCTTGCATCACACCACGTACAACAGCAAGTAAAAGAGTGGATATAATTAAGATTGTTAAAAGATAAAGTAAATTTAAATCAGTAATATGTAAAAACTTCCCAATATAAGGCACAAGTAAAATAAAAACAAAAGCCAGAATAATTCCAATTATAAATAATTTTCTCAAAGCTCTTCTAAAAGCATAACAAATTTTACCAAAAGAATTTTGCGAATCATATTCCGCAACAAATTTAGCAAAAGTAGATTGTAAAGATTGTAGAAATACATTTAAAAAATATGAAAATGCTAACAAAACCCCCAGAATACCATAATCCTTAGGACCTAAAGCCCTACCTAAATAAAAATGAAAAAGAAAACCAAAAATATTTAGTATAAGAGTTGAAATAAATAAAATTACATTATCCCTTACAAGATCATTATTTTTATACAAATTTATTCCTTTCTTTATCATTTCAAATTACCAACAACTTTATTATAAATTTCAACAATAAATTTGAAAGGAGAATAAAATAATCTCAATCTTATAACTGCCAGGAACATTTCAATTGAAACCCTTTTAACATTTAATTTAGAATTGGGATCATCATGCCAAACAGTAGGAATTTCTTTCACCCTACAACCTTTTCTCTTCATTAAGTATAATAAATCAATATCAAATGCCCAACGAGTAGTATTAATTTCTCCAATAACATCCTTCACAATATCTTTCTTAAAAAGTTTAGCACCACACTGAGTATCTCTTAAACCAATCCCAAATAAACCACGAACAAGAATATTAAAACAACGTGAAGCAATTCTCCTCACTAATGGTTGTCTAGGTGAAACAATTGCACCAGTAATCCAACGTGAAGAAATTATTCCATCATAAGGCCCAATATTCTCATAAAGTTCATAAAAAGATTCTGGAGGAGTTGCACAATCTGCATCTACAAATCCAATATAATCTGCATCGGCTAACTTAAAACCTTGAATTAATGCTTCACCTTTTGCATTAACCTTTCCAATATTCACATATCTTACTTTTCCAAACCTTTTAACAACATTTTCAGTTTTATCAGTACAACCATTTATAATTACAAAAATTTCAAATTCTTCTTTATTAAACTTTTCACTAAAAAAACTATAATACTTTTTCAAAGTATTTAAAATTCTCTTTTCTTCATTATAAGCAGGAATTAAAATAGATAATTTCATATCAACCAAATAAGAGAAGCAAAAAATAACTGAATTAAAATCATTATTAAATTCAACTGCTTCTCGGTAACCCTCCCATTACGAATAAATATATGAGGTATTGAATAAATCTTATCTGTTAATGGATATAACTTTCCATTTTCAAACTTTCCATAACTTTGTTCTTTAAAATCACCTCTCCACTTTAAGATAAACTCAACAAAAAATGGAATTGCAATTACTAGACCTGCTTTTTCAAAATTCCCAATAATTATAATTGAAGCTAAAACACCTCCAAGTAAATAAGTCAAAGAATCACCTGGTAAAATTTTAGCAGGAGTTTTATTAAACATATAAAATCCTAACAGAGCACCAAACACAACAAATGAAATCAATGAAGCAAGCAACTCATCATGATAAATTCCATAAAATCCTAACATTCCAGTATAAACCAAACCCATACCTGTTTCCTGCCCATTAAAACCAGCTAACATATTAATCATATTTGCCGCACCAACAACTCCTAAAGGAACAAAAAGTAAGGGATACAATAACCCTACATCCACAAAACCATAAAATGGAAAAGTCATTGTAGTAGTACCTGCTTTAACTGCCATTAAAGGAACAGCAGCTACTAAAGTCAAAAGAGGTTTTTGCCACTGCTTCAACCCAACAGAAGTGCTTTTATCAGATTTTATTACTAAATCATCTAAGAAACCAACTAAAGTAATTAAAAATATAGATAACATTGCAGCAAAAATTAGAGTTAAAGAAAACTCATCAAACCCCATTAAAGAAAACTGAAAAAATGTTCTAACAAACACAAAAAACAATAATCCGGAAACAATTCCTCCAAAAACAATTAAACCACCTGAAAGAGGAACAAGTGGCTTATTCTTCTTATTTTGATCTTGAACCACTAACCCGATTTTTTGCAAATATCTAATAAACCACGGTGTAAAAGTATAAACTATAGAAAAAGAAATAAGTGTGCAAATAAGTAAGATATAATTCATATTATTTCAAAAATAAAGTCAATGGAGTTAAAATATAAAACTTTCTACAGAATAAAAGAGCTGTAGTATCCGAATATTATTTCGCTTCATTTGTTTTCCTCTTCTAGTCCCCACTAAGAACTATTGAATTATAATACTTAAAAAAAATTCAGCAAAGCTTAACAAAAACTATTTATAGAGCCTAAATACACCTAGATTTAATGGATATTGCTATTATAGGCCTATGGCATTTAGGAGAAGTATATTCAGTATGCTTATCAGAATTAGGTAATAAAGTATATGGAATAGACGAAAATTTAGAAGTGATTAATAAATTGAATGAAGGTAACCCTCCATTAGAAGAACCTAATTTAAAAAAACTTCTCAAAAAAAATCTAGAATCTAAAAGACTAAATTTCTATTCAGATTATGAGACTATAAAAAAATGTAATGTCGTTTGGATAACCATAGACACACCAGTCATAAAAAACGATAAAGCAAAATTTGGAGTAATAATAGAAACAATCAAAAAATTACTCCCATTAATTCAAAATAATTCTCTTATTATCATATCTAGCCAACTTCCTGTTAAATCCTCAGATAATATTATAAAATATATCCAAGAAAATCGTCCTAATCTAGAATTCCAATTTGCTTACCTACCAGAGAATTTAATCTTGGGTGAGGCAGTAGAGAGTTTTAATAATCAAAAATTTGTTATAGTTGGATCATACAATTCAGAAGCCATAGAAAAAATAAGATTAATTTTTAAAGAACTGAAATGTGTCATCCAACCAATGTCACCTGTTTCAGCAGAAATGGTAAAACATGCAAGAAATTCATTTCTAGCAACATCATTAAGTTTTATCTATGATATAGCAGACGTGTGTGAAGCTATTGGTGCAGATGTAGTAGACGTCAGCACTGCATTACGATTTGACTCTAGAATTGGTCCAAAAGCTTATCTAGATGCAAGTATAGGTTTTTCTGGTGGTACTTTAGGAAGAGATCTTCAATATTTACTACAACAAGGAAAATTAAGTAATCTAAAATTACCAGTCATTAAAGCTGTTTATCTAAAAAATCAACTAAGAAAAAAAACCATACTAAATAGATTAATTAAACTGCTAAATAAATGGGATAATCAAAAAATCACATTCTTTGGAATTACATATAAATCAGGCACTAGCACATTAAGAAGATCATTAGCGACAGAACTAATTAAAGAAACATACAAAAGTGGAATAGATATCAGTATCTGTGATCCATTCATTAAAGAGAAAGAATTACAAATTGCATTAAAAAATATTAAATATACTTACTATAAAGACCCATACAAAGCAGTTAATGGTAGCCAAGCAATTATCATAATTACACCATGGAATGATCTTAAAGAAATAAATTTTAAAAAGTTACAAGAAGAAACAAAAGCACCACATTTATATTTTGATGCACGTAATTTTTTTGTCAAACAAGAAAAGGAAATTAAATCTTGTGGATTTAATTACTTAGGAGTTGGTAGATGAAACCAAAAATAGATCAAAAACATATTATTATTACAGGAGGAAGTGGAGGTATTGGAAAAATCATCTCACACAAATTCCTACAACTTGGAGACTTAGTTACTTTAATATCACGCAATATAGAACACCTAAAAAATACGAAAGAAGAATTTTCAAAATACTCAAAATCAATACATATCCTTCAAGCAGATGTTTCTAATCATACTCATTTTTCTAAAATAGAATCTTTTATTAATTCAAAATTAAATAAGAAAGTAGATGTACTAATAAATGCCGCAGGTGTATATGGTCCAATTGGAAGATTAGAAACTACAAAGGCAAATGAATGGGAAGAAACTTTTAAAATAAATGTCTATGGTACTGTAAATATGTGTCGACTTATAATCCCATTTATGAAAAAATCAAACAATGGAACAATAATAAACTTCTCTGGTGGAGGAGATGGCCCATTCCCAAATTTCACTTCCTACAGTGCATCAAAAGGAGCAATAATAAGATTCACAGAAAGTCTAGCTTCTGAACTAATTGAATTTGGAATCACTGTAAATGCTATTGCTCCAGGTGCAGTTAATACTCAGTTGTTAGATAAAGTACTTAAAACTAGTCCGGACAAAGTAGGTAAAGAATTTTATGAAAAGTCACTTATTCAAAAATCGAGTGGTGGAGCTTCTCCAGAAAAAACTGCAGAATTAATAGCCCTTCTTGCATCAGGTTATTTTGGTAAATTAAGTGGCAAAATTTTAAGTTCTATTCACGATGATTTTCAAAAGATAAAAACTAATTCTTCACAAATCATAAACAGTGATATTTATAATCTAAGAAGGATTAAGCCAACAGACAAAGATTTTAAGTGGTAAAAACTAATTTTTAAGATGTCTATTGAGTTTTTTGGAAATTATCCCACTTATCTATAAACTCTTGTATTGTACTTTCAGTTCTAGGATTCCAAACCATCTCATTTAAAAGATTAGTTGGAATTGTTAGAACATGAGCACCAGTAAGTAAAGCATCATTTATTTGTGAGACCTGTCTAAAACTACCTATAATAATTTTTGATCTAAAGTTATGTAAACGAAATATCTCTGCTGTTTCAGTTACTATTTTCTTTGCATCATAACCCATATCCGCAATTCTTGCCCAAAATAAACTAACATAAGTTGCACCAGCCTTTGCAGCTATAACAGCTTGCTTAGTTGACATACAAGCAGTAACATTAGTTTTTATATTTTCTTTAGATAAAATAGCCACAGCTTTTAATCCCTCAATATTCATAGGCAATTTAACCACAACATTATTTCCCATCTTTGCGTAATTTCTTGCTTGAGACAACATTAATTCTAAATCATTTGTAGTTACTTCAAGACTAACCGGCCCATCTATTAACTTCAAAATCTGTTGCATCTGAGAATTAGCATTTTTATTTCCGGCTTTAGCCATAATAATGGGATTAGTTGTACACCCATCAACAACACCTAAACTTATTAATTCATTTAACTCTCCCAAATCAGCCGTATCAGCAAATATTTCCATTTTCATATCCTCCATTATTTTTCAATTGTATCTTATACACTTTTTCTACAACAAGTATAGCTTTAAGAGCATCATTAAGATCACCTAAAACAAAACCATTATGTCTAATACAATTAACAAACTCTCTTATTTCATTCGTCCAAGATTCATCTTCATCAGAACCAACTCTTTCTTCTTGAGAGAATCTAAAATATTTTTCTCGTTTAGAATCTTCAATTAATTTAATAATTTGTAATTTTTGAATTCCATAATTTTTATGTAATCCATTTATAATTAAAGCACCCCTCGTACCATAAATTTCAAAAAGGAATTTGTTTGTCCACTCTGTTGCACTAGTATGAATATTTGCAATTTTATTGTCTTTAGTTTTTAAAATCAAAAAACCATTATCCTCCACTTCCATATT
>JAGVXZ010000047.1 GCA_018303515.1 Candidatus Woesearchaeota archaeon
TATATTATAGAAGTTTAATTTCAGGATTGCATCATGGTTGTAGATATGCCGAGAGATTTTATAAGGTTAGATAATTCTACTTTAGTTAATTCTCTATATTCTCCTACTTTTAAATCTCCAACTCTTAAATTAACAATCCTTACCCTTTTTAATTTTACAACTTCTAATCCAACTTTCCTACAAACTCTTCTTATGTGTCTATTCTTTCCTTCAGTTAAAATGATTGTAAATTTATTTTTATTAACTCTCTTTATTCTCGTAGGATTTGTATTTTCTCCAAATAATTTAACACCCTGACTTAATTTTGAAATCTGTTCTTTAGTATAATTTTTATTAAGTGTAACTTCATATTCTTTTTCGTGTTCAAATTTTGGGTGTGTTAATCTATAAGCTACAACTCCATCATTAGTTAGTAATAATAATCCTTCAGAATCTTTATCTAACCTTCCAACAGGATAAACTCTTTCTTTAATTTTAATTAAATCCAGAACCGATCTTTCATCATATTTGGCACATGTAGTAACAATGCCAACAGGTTTGTTTAACATAATATATACAGATTTATTTTTAGCAATAATTATTTTTTTATTTAATTCGATTTTATCTTTAGAGGTATCAATTTTAGTTCCAAGTTCAGTAATCACTTTTCCATTTATCTTAATTAAACCTTGGGTAATGTATTCTTCACCTTTTCTTCTAGAACAAATTCCTGCTTCAGAAAGATATTTCTGTATTCTTACTTCCATAAAAAGAAAATAATTTCAATGGTAGATAAATTTATCTTATTCTTTCACCTGAAGCTATTCTTGAAAGAATTCCAGACATATCCTCATAAGGTACAACACTTGATCCACCAGTAGTTCTTGCTTTGTTTGTAGGCTGAGATGTTTGAATAGGTGTACTAGCTTGAATTGGTTTTATTTCTTGTGTTGCTCCATTCACGTTTTTATCTTTCTTACTAATTAAATCCTGCACCCAGTCCCTCAGTTTAATTAAATCATCTATTTTTTCTAATTCAGTATCAAAAGTTAATTGAACCTTCATCTTAACATAAATTAAAATCAGTCCGTTTATATAATTTTCCCATAAATTTTACTAATTTTTCAGAAGTTAGGTCTATAATAAGTATATATAGGGTTTTCATTTAATTAATTTGTAAAAAATACGGCCCCGAAGGGATTCGAACCCTCGACCTCTTCCTTAGGAGGGAAGCGCTCTATCCAAACTGAGCTACGGGGCCAGTAAAAAAAAAGACCAAATTAATGATTAAAAAGCTTTCTAAATATCCAGTTGATTGTAGTATTCTAATTTAGATACTTTTTTAAGTTTTCTTAAATCTCTAAATAAAAGAATGGAAGACAAATTAGATATCTTAATTATTGAAGATACTGAAAGACATAGAGAAAGTGCTTTAGAACAATTTAAAGACCATAAACTTACACTAGCAAGAAATTATGCTGAAGGAGAAAAACTTCTTTTGGGAGAAGGATCTTATGGAGTTTTACTTACAGATTTAATGATGCCTAAAGGCAATAGAGAAACAATGGGGCCTGAGGGTATGAAATATATTTTTGACTTATTGCCCTTTGGATTTCCTTTAGCATTTCTTGCTGCAAAGAATGGGGTCCCTTATATTGGTGTTGTTACTGACATTAATCATCATAATCATCCAATTTCTGCGGCTATCGATCCGATTAGTGGGGCATATTGGCATGATTCTGATTCATATATTTATAGAGTAAATGATTCTAGAGTGGGGATTTTTCATGCTCCATTTATTGAAGGTGAAAGAAAAGATTGGAATAAAGTATTGGAGGTTTTGTTAAAATGAAACTTGGTATTATAAAAAACGAAGACAGAGCAATTTACAAGGTTCTTGAGCTAATTTACAAAGCATTTGATTATGAGGTTGAGATATTCTCCCAAGATGATTTTCAGCCAAGCTATGCTTCTGAGAGATCTCTGGACGCGATACTTGTAGAAGAGAATAGGGATTCTGAAATGGGGGCTAGTTTTGCAATTGCTGTAAGGAGAAGTGTTCCTGAAAAAACAATTGTAGGATACTTCTTTTTTAATCCATTATCACAGACAAGACTAAAAGAGTTAGAAGAATGTGGTGTAAGAAATTTCAATTTTATGGATTTAGATAAACAAAAATTTACTAGATGGATGGAGGATTAATAAAATGCTAGAACAAAATCAAGAAGAGGCATTCCGTACTTTGCAAACTTTGCTTAAAGGGATAGCAGAAAAAGAAGAAAGAGAATTTACTTCTAGAAAAGCTGTTGCAAGGGATGGTTTCTTTGGTGCGATTCCAGAAAGTGCTGCATCATTGTACATTCATCTTTCTCATAAAATTTCAAACAGGCACCCCTATATAGCTGAATTGCAAGCACGTCTTGGTACAGATAATGTTCTTGTTACTATTGCACCTGATAGATCTGGACAATCATTTTATAATGGCAGTTTGGATAAAACTGCTAAAGCTGAAAAAACAAGAAGAGTAATTGAACCATTTGAGAAATTTTCTGCAAATAAAAGTGTTGATGCAATTGTCTACCTTTGTGATTATGTTTGTGATGGTTATCAAGATCCTATTTTCCCAGATAGCGTACAAACTGAATGGCACATTTGGCGTCCTATAAGATTAGCTGAGGAACTTCAGAAACCTCTTGTTGTTGGATATCAAAATAACTTCTGTTTCAGAGCAGAATGTTATGAAAGAGAATTCATTACAGACAGAGAAAAAATAAAATGTCCAGTAACTATTGCTCGGATATGGCCATTGTAATATATTTCTTATTAATTTTTTTTGTGACAATTATTTCATTATTTCTTAAAATATCTTCAACATACTTGTGTACATCTTTGGGTTTATCATTAGGCCATAAGAAAATTGTCGATTTGAAGTATTCAAAATCTGTTAAAATTCTTCTTAATGTTTCTGGAAGTAAATTTAGAATAGCTTCATTATTGATAAATAAAGTAACACTAGTAGAATTTTCTTCAAATTGTTTTATTTGTATAGTTAAAACTTTTATTTCATTAAGATCTCTTCTGAACTCATCAAAGTTAATGCTCTCATAGTTATCCTTTGTTGTATAAATTTTTATTCCTGATTCTTTCATGGTTTTTTCAAAAAGATCAAAATTTCCGTTTGTTGGTAAGACAATCTCAAGTTTTTTAATTGAGGGTATTGCAAAATCTAAGAGATGCATTAAAACTTCGGGGATTTTATAATGAACATATACTTTCATCGGGGAGACAAAGAAGTAATTTCTTTCAAGAACATAAGGATCCAAAGAATCAGTTCTGAATAATGCATACTTTCTTAATAAACCATTTAATATAATAGCATCTTTAAATATGTCCAATCTTTTTCTTGGATCTAAACCTTTTTTTAAAATTTCTTCAGCAATTATGCTTGAAGTTGTATGTGTAAATTTAAAACCTTTTAGATTATTGTACCAGTAATTGTAAATATCTTTTTCTTCTTCTTTTGTAAACATAATCAAAAGAAGAGATCTTACTATAAAAAACTTACATTTTTAGAAATTTACTCTTTAATTCCAATAGAATTACCTCTAACAACCATTAGATTAATACCTGACTTTCTTAATCTTCGAATAAATCTATCTTTTGTTCCACGACTTAAATATGGAATAAAAAGTGGATCAAAAAACTGTACTTGGCTAGGTTTTGCACAAACTCCCAACAAATAAGCAAGAGTATCATAACCATCACTATCTTTTGTTAGCGATAACCAAATCAAAGTTTCCATTTAATTTTTCTTTAGCACGATCTTCATTACCCAAATCTCCACCATCATATTGATTATAGAATTCTCCAAAGTTTACAACCCTATGTTCATATGAAGCATTAGAATTTTGCCTGAAATCTACTCCAACCACTTTTGCTCCAAGATCACTTAGTACTTCTGCCTTGTAAGGAAGATAGCCTTTATGATGATAATTAGTATCTCCAGAATAATCCTCTGGAGCCCCACACCCAAGATCCATCACTCTCCACTCATTAATGTCTCCATCTGATAAAACAAGAAGATTTGTTAAATGGCGTAGATTTGTTTGCCTAATATTTTCATTTTGATACATCCACTTCCATCCAATTTTTAAGTCACATCTCTCTAAAGATCCGTTTGCTATTTGTTCAAATTCTCTAAATCTCGGATGTTCTAAGAAGCCTTCCGAAGAGATTCTTTCTATACTCTCTTTTACTTTTTTAAAATCAAATGCCATTATCTAGTCCATGTATTCCTATTAAAGTTTCAAAATCAAACCTCTCTAATTTAACAGCTTGAACTTTAGCACTATCTAATTCTCCAATGGTACAATCAAAAGCTCTTTTAAACCTATATCTTGTATCTAAAGCATGTCTATATCCTAGCGGGTTTCCCAATTTCATCGTTTATTTCTCCAATATTTATCTAAATGGTAAATCTAAAACTTTATAAATCTTTAATTACTTGATAGTAATTGCGCTTTACTTTTCAGATATTCTTTTTCAGATAAATAAGCAAGAACAATATTGCGTATTACTTCAGACTCTTTTTCTCCAATCTTACCTATTAAATCAGTTTACTTTCCTGTCTACTTATATAAAATCTCCATTCTAAATCTTTAGCTTTTGTGATTCCAATTCTTTTAGAATTTTTAATTTCAAATTTAGTTCCATCATCATAAATTTTAATTTTCTCTCCAATTTTTGATCCATTATATGTTTTATTGATGCCCAAAGCCTTACATAATTTTCCAGGACCAGAATATATTTTTTTATCTGTAACATTTAAAGGTTCTAAAGCTCTTATTAACACTGCTCCAACACCATTTTTTTCTGTTGTAAAGTTCAAACAATAATAAATCCCATAAATTAAATACACATAAACATGACCATAAGTCTCATACATTAATTGACTTCTAGAAGTTTTTGTAAAAGCATGTGAAGCTTCATCTTGTTTGTAAGCTTCTACTTCAATTATTCTTGCCTTAAAATTATTAACCTCAATTACTTTTCCTATCAGATTTTTAGCTATTTCTAAAGTCTCTTTAGAGAAAAACTCTTTATTTAATTCTTTCATATTGCTTAAACTCTCTTCTGAATTGTTTATTATTTTCAAATACAAATCCATTAATACCTAATTCTTTAGCAGCATTTACATTAGATTCTTTATCATCTATGAATAAAATCTCAGAGGGTTTAATGTTCGTTTTTTTAATTGCAAGTTGATATATCTCTTTACCGGGTTTTACTAAGTGAACCTCTTGTGAGAAAATTAAAACTTCGAAATTATTTAAATTAAAATTATCTTCAAATAACTTTTGTGTAAAAGGTGTATTGTTTGAAATAATTCCAAACCTATATTTTTTCTTATTTCTCCATATAAAATATTTAAGATACCAATTCACCTTAAATCTTTTTCTTAATTTCTCTTTAACATAATTCTCTTCTAATTCTAAATAATTACATACTAATTTCCAGAATTCTGAATCTTGCATTTCACCGTTCATATAAGAGAACCAATTTTTCTCAAAGATTTTATTTAATCCATTCATACTTTTTCCAGATTTTTTAATAATCTCTTTTCTCCATTTTCTAAATAGAGAGGGATTTAGGACTTTCCCAATATCAAAATAAATAAATTTTATCATAAGAATGTAAAACCAAAAAATAATATAAACTCTTCTACTTTGAAATTATAAACTATAATAATCTTCAATAACTATACTATCTAAATTATTTAAATCCTTAACAACATATAATCTTCCTTCCCCAATCTCAACTATTTTTTTAGCTAATTCAATTCCCTCTTCATTTATTCCAATTCCTATTACAGAAACTGTAATTCCAACATCTTTAGCCCTACTTACTAAACTTAAAGTCTGCCCTTCAGGATCAGAGCCTACAGTTGGAACAGCATCAGTAATTAATACTAAATGTTTTGTAATATTCTCATGGGGAAATAATCTTATTGCACTTTCAATAGTTTTAGCAATATCTGTTTGTTTTCTTGCTCTTATTCTTACAATAGCTTTCAAAAATAAACCAAAATCACTTGTAGGATAAACTACATCTTCAACTTCAGAACCAAACACAACTAATCCTACCTTATCTCTTTCTTGTATTGCTCTATAAGCTAAAGCAACACCTGCTTTTTTACACATTCCAATCTTATCTCCTTTCATTGAACCCGAAGCATCTAATCCA
>JAGVXZ010000027.1 GCA_018303515.1 Candidatus Woesearchaeota archaeon
TCTATACTGATTGAAAACTATTGCTTTTAATTCAGGATTAAGTTCTTTTTCTCGAATTATTAATTCCTTTAGTTTTATTAATTTTGGGTGTTGGTGATCTTTTAATTGGTTTAATTTAAGATATGCTGAATGAAAATTTAAATCCTTTACTAAATTTTTTACTGATTTGACTTTTGTGGTTTCACTTTCGAGATAGAGTTTTTGGAAATATATCAAAGTTGATTGTACTCCCTGTGTTTCTAATAATTCTTGTGCGTGTTGGACTTTGATGGCTTCAGCAACAATTGAAACACCTCTCATGATTCTAAAATCTTTTTCTCCTCTTGCCATCCTGGCTTGCATTGCTCCAAGCATGTTAAGTAATTCTTTTTTTGAGAATTCATTCTTTTTTGTTATGTTTAATACTCTAATTTGTGAGAGTTTCGTTTCGTAACAATCAATCAAAAATTTTTGAATTTCTTTTAGTTCTTCGGGAAAATCTACCTTTATCCATTCAATCTGAATTTCTTGTACATATTCCTTAACATCTTCGTCTTCTGTGGTTTTCTGACCCTGGTGATGCAGTGAGACCGATTATCCGCGGATATTTCGAAATCTTATTGAATTGGTTTGCTATCCAAGTGTAATCATAATCTTTAACACATCTATGTGCTTCATCTAAAATTAGTAAAGAAAATTTTTTTAGATCAATTCTTGAATTTATTATATCATTTGTAATTGTTTGTGGTGTACTAATTATTACTGTTGTATCTTTACTTGTTTTTTCTCTGTCTGTGGGAGTTACTTCACCTGTGAAAACAGTAATATTTTCAATTGTTGTTGATTCCAAAAATTCTTTTTGAATCTGATTTGCTAAGGGTTTTGTTGGTGTGAGAAAAAGAATTTGAGAATTAGGGTAAAGTTGTAATCTTGCAATTGTTGCAATAATTGCGGTTTTTGTTTTTCCCATTCCTGTAGGTAGTACAATTAATGTATTATTATTTTCACAAGTTTTTGCAATTGTTTCTTGATATTTTCTTGGTTTAAAATTTTTAATCTGCATTAGGGTAAGAATATTTCTTTAAGATTTAAAGATTTATATAAAAAAAGAAAAATTTAGTAAGGTGCTGATCTTACTATTGAATTATAATCACTTTCACAAATATATTTAGATTCATATATGAAAATTTCACCAATTGCTAAATGAGTTATTGGTTCTTTCCATGTATTTAGTACAAGTACTCTTACCCATTTTGCTGATACTGGATCAAAGAATGTATCTAGTGATTCTTTTTGTGAATTTATTAAAATATTCCTATTTCCTATTTCTACAGGAATCCAATGACCATTCTGTCCATCTGTGGAATCGATTGAAACTTCAAGACTAATCTCTCTTATATTAAATAAGTCATTACCGCCTTTTTGGAATATCCTTAGTTGGTTGATAATATATTCTTTTTCAAGTTCAACAGCAACAAATTGTGGAAGTGATAATCCATCTTTGTTTATACACATCCATACATATTGTGATAATTCTCTTTTTCCATCAAATGCTTTTTCTGGTCCACTTCCTTCAATGCTACAACTTGAAGCATAGTTTACTGCTCTATCGGTTAAATCTATCCCATTATTTCCTTGGTATGAACCTCTTAAATGTCCGCAGTATACTCCCTTTGAAAATGTAAGGGTAACTTCCTTACATTCTGATTCAATACATGAATATCCTTCATTACATTTAATATCATTTGGACATGAAGAACATGTTTCTCCAAGATCAGCCTTCTCATTACCACATCTGTCTGTTGTTGGTACTGAGACCTTCGGTTTTATTATTTTTTTTACTTTTGTTAATTCTTTTTTTTCAAAAATTTCTTTAACATTTTCTTCTAGTGCAGGCTCTTCTTGAGTTTGTAAATTTTCACTTTCAACTGAAAAATCTTTATTTTTTTGTGAATTTATATAACCTGCATAGATCCCTCCAAGAATGATGATCGCAATTAATATAATAAGAACTGTGATAAGCTGATTTGAATTTTGTTTATTCTTCCTCTTTTTTGCCATAACAATTCCACCTCTTTGAATTTTATTTCTTATTTCTTTCTATTTAAATGTTTCTCTCTAAATTTAATTAAAAATTAATTTGAAAAAAAGAAAAATTTTAGAGAAGTTCTCTTATTTTTTCAATATATTCGGCAACATCGTTCCCTTTTTGTGTTAATTCTATTGTTTTGATTCTGCCGTGTTTTTGAAATGATACTAACTTTGCTTTTTCCATCTCTTGTAAAATCTTTACTGCGTGAGAATATGTACAGTCAACTTCTTTTGCTAAAACTGAACCGTATCTATTCTTTAAGTTTGATCTTAGTGCTACTAATATCATAGCAGGTTTTCTTCTAAAAAATACTTCAAAAATTTCTTTTTTCTTTACCAAATTTTACCCCCCCGGACTAGTATTTCACCCCTCAATGAATGGGTAAAGATCTGTATATTTAAAGGTTTGCTTTTGAGTATATATATTACAGTTTATGTATTGTTTTTTGGAAAGATTTATATCCAAATTTGTTTAAACCATTGTTAATGGTTAAAGAGCATAAAGATTTATTTCATGAACATGATGATATGGAAGAAGGGGATTTTGATCCTGATGTTTATTCTGATGAGGGATTGGAGGAACTGGAAGAGAGCGATGAAATTGATGAACTTGAAGAAGGATTTATGGAAGGATATTCTCATGGTAGTGAATTAGTTAATTGTTCTGAGTGTGGGAAGACTTTAATTGGGGACAAATTTATTGAAGAAGAGTTTGATGGAAAAGTGTTTAGATTTTGTGGTAAATTATGTGCAATGAGGTATGAAGAAAAACATTAGTTTCTGAATACCTAAATTTTTTTGAAGCTTTTAGCGGAACTCTTTTAAATTTTCTTGTTATTAATTAAAAGATGGTAAGGGTATTAGCTGCTGGGGATTTTCATGGAAATAGTATTTTTGCTAGGCAGTTAGCTGATAAGGCTGTAAAGGAAAATGTTGAACTTATTCTTTTATGTGGTGATATTGTTGAATCTCAAGGCGAGCATAAAATTGGAATTATTGCCCCCTTTGTTGATGCTGGGAAAAAAGTATTATTGGTTACTGGAAATCATGATGGGTTTGTTACTGGAGATTTGTTAGCTGAAATTTATGGTATTAAACATGTACATGGTCAGGCTTTACGTTATGGTGATGTTGGGATTGTGGGTTGTTCTGGTGCTAATTGTGGATGGGATGCTTTAGAAGAAGAGGAGATATTTTCTACTTTAAGGAATGGTACTAAAAAAATAAGTTATCTTAGTAAAAAAATATTTATGACTCATATCTTTCCAAAAGATTCTTTAATGGATAAAATGAGTCATTCTGCTTTACCTGGAAGCACAGGGTTGTTAAAAGCTATAAAAGAATTGAAACCTGATATATTATTTTGTAGTCATGCACATGAGGCTGAAGGTGTGGAAGAAATTATTGGAAATACGAGGGTAATATGTGTTGGTAGGCAAGGTAAGGTTCTCGATATTTAGTGTCAACACTTTAAATTTTAAGTTATCTGAATTTTTAATTTTCATGAAGGGTTTTTATTGTTTCTAGTAAAATTAGAACCCAATTTTAGAACTTTTTCTTGAAATTCATTATTTTCCTCTTTACCTACACTTTTAAATATATTTTCTTTCACAACTATTTTTTATATGGTAGAAATGATAATTGCTGAAAAGCCATCTGTATCAGAAAAAATAGCTAAGGCTTTAGCTGGAAAGGAGATTAAAAAATATAAAGTAGGAAAGGTATCTTATTATGAATTAAAGTATAAAGGAAAGAAAATATTTGTCGTTTCTGCGGTGGGTCATCTATTTACTGTGACTGAAAAAAATAAGAAAGGTTGGGCTTATCCAATATTTGATGTTGAATGGAAACCCTCATTCAAAGTTAGAAAAGATGCATTATATACAAAAGAGTATTATGATGTAATTGAAAAAGTAGCTAAACAGTCTGACTCTTTTGTAATTGGATGTGATTATGATATTGAAGGGGAAGTAATCGCTAATAGGGTTTTGAAATTTATTTGTGGAAAAACAGATGCGAAAAGAATGAAATTCTCTACTACAACTGCTGAGGATCTACTTGAAGCTTATGATAATGCTGCAATTAAAACTGATAAGAAAATGGCTGAGGCTGGAGTGACTCGTCATGTAATGGATTGGTATTGGGGAATTAATTTATCCAGAGCTTTAACTTTAGCAATTAAAAATTCAGAAGGTGGATTTAAAATTTTAAGTTCTGGGCGTGTTCAAGGTCCCACATTAAGAATTCTTTATGATAAAGAAAAAGAAATTATTAAGTTTATTTCTAAACCCTATTGGGAATTAAATTTCGAAGGTGAACATAAGAATAATAGTTTAGTGGGTAAGCATAAAGAAGATAAATTTTGGGATGAGAAATTAGCAAAGAAAGCTTATGGTAATGTAATAAATGAAAAAAAAGCTGAAGTTATTGATGTTAATACTTCACAAGTAAAACAAAATCCTCCATTCCCATTTGATTTAACTTCTTTACAAACTGATGCACACTCTATTTTGGGATTAAATCCGAAAAGGACAATGGAGATTGCACAAGATCTTTATACTAAGTCTTATATTTCATATCCAAGAACTTCTTCACAAAAATTACCTTTTAAAATAGGATTCGAGAAAATCTTGAAGGGTTTGAGTAAAACTTTTCCAAATCAAACTAAAATTCTTCTTTCTAAAACTAAATTGATACCTAATGAAGGGCCTAAACAAGATTCGGCACATCCAGCTATTTATCCTACAGGAATGGTTCCTAAAACTATTTCTGGAAAAAATAAAGATTTGTATGAATTAATTTGCCATCGGTTTTTTGCTTGTTTTGGAGATCCAGCAACAAGAGAAACTATGAAAATAGTTTATGATATTAATAAAGAATTGTTTATTGGTTCTGGGACAAGGACTGTTAAGAAGGGGTGGCACATATTATATGGGAGATTTTTGAGATTAAAGGATGAGGAACTTCCTGAACTTGTTAAAGGTGATGTGGTTAAAGTAAAAAAGATAAACTTTGAAACTAAAGAAACTCAACCTCCAAAAAGATATACCCAAGCTTCAATAATTAAAGAACTTGAGAAAAAAGGATTGGGAACTAAGGCGACAAGAGCAACAATCGTTGATAGTTTATTTGGTAGAAATTATGTTGAAGAAAAGTCAATGATGGTAACAGAATTAGGAATGAGAACTTGTGAGACTTTATTAAAATATTGTCCTGAAATTTTAGATGAAGAATTAACAAGAAATTTTGAAGATGAAATGAACCATATTCTTGATGGAAAGAAAAAAGGTATTATCATTGAAGCAGAAGCTCAAAAATTTTTAACTAAAGCTCTTAAACATTTTAAAGAAAATGAAATTAAAATTGGTAAAAAATTAGGTGTGGCTTACAAAGAAACATTAGATAAACAAAGTTATGTTGGAGAATGTATAAAATGTAAGAAAGGTGCTTTACGTATAAGAAAAGGTAAATTTGGATTTTTTATCTCCTGCGATAGATATGAGGAAGGATGTGATGCAACATTTAAGTTACCTTCAAGTGGGTTGATTCGTCCTGTACCTGGAAAATTATGTGATGAATGTAAACATCCTAAAGTATTGTTGATTAAAGTGAGATCAAGACCAAATGAGACCTGTATTAATTTAGAATGTCCTACAAAAGTTATTGATCCAAAAATACTTAAAGAAAAAAGAAAATGCCCTAAGTGTAGTACTGAGTTAATAATTAGAAAGTCACTTAATGGTGCTTTCTTTGCTTGTCCTTCTTTTCCTAAATGCAGGCACATAGAAGCTCTTGTTCCAAAAGAACCTAAAGTTCTTAAGAAAAAAACGAAATAATTTCACGATTTGATTATACCCTCTTCTTCAATTTTGAAATCAAACTCTTTTTTGTTATGTACTAATATTCTTTTGGAATTCTTTTCTAATTTTATAATATTTTTAGAAAAATTAGTTATTATATTTCTTGATACTGGAATTGTTTCCCCCTCCATATCCGTGTAAACCTGATTTATAATTATTATGGGAATATTCGTATTATTGATCTCTTTTAGTTTTGTCAATTGTTTAATTAAAGATTCGTTTGCTTTAGTTTTATTTTTTTCTTTCCTATAAAAATTTCCAATTGTATCTATAATAATTAAAGATGCTTTTTTTGGTAAGTTTAGAATTATTTTTTCTTGTTCTTCCCATGAATTTGGTTTTAGTACAATTATATTTTTCAGATAATCATTTATTTTATGATTAAGTTGTTTTAATCTTTCTAATGAGAAACCATTTTCTGTATCAATGTAGATTACCTTTTTATTATATTTTGTTTGCCCTTGTATTGCTAGTAATGCTAAAGTTGTTTTTCCTGTACTTGGTTTTCCATAAATCAAAGTTAATTGATTACTTGGGTACCCGTGAAGAATTTCATTAAGAAATTCTGATCCAGTAGTTATCCTATGCATGCTATTTTGAATTTTTTGGGGTTTATATGTATTGTCTGAATTGTTTCGAAAAAAAATCCTTTAAATTTTTATTTTTTACACTTAATATTTTTCTCTTAATTCTCTGTCGTATAAAGGAAAGGTTTATATAATTCGTGTATCTTATTTGTGTATACAATGGATCTATTTAATCACCCCATATTATGTAATTCTTGTACGGCTTTGACTAATTTGGGTAGTATTAATAGAGAAGGATTTCAAATAAGGACTCTTGAATGTCCTCAATGTGAAAAGGTAATATATCATCCATTAGATATAAAGGAGTATGAGAAATTTAAAAAACTAAAAAATAAAGATTTTGGAGTGAAATTAAGATTTGTGGGGAATTCATATTGTGTTAGTATCCCTAGGCAGATTATAAGATATTTTGAACATGAAAGCCAAAATAAAAAAACCGTTAAAATGTCAATAGAGGGGCCAGATAAAATCGTGATGTATTTTTCAGAGGAAATTTATAAAGATGGAAACTAGTGAGAAGAAAGAGACAAAGTTGAAAGTAAGGGAAGCTTTGCAAGAGGAAGCTTACAAAGGAATTGTTAGAATTGATTCTCAAACTATGCGTGATATAGGGGTAAGACCAGGTGATATAGTTGAAATTGAAGGGGGAAGGAAGACAGTTGGAATTGTTGATAGAGCTTATCCTACTGATGTTGGTTCTCCTGTAATTCGAATGGATGGAATTCTTAGAAGAAATGCTAAAACTGGATTAGGGGAATATGTAAAAGTATCAAGGGCAGATATTAAAGAAGCAAAAACAGTAACTATTGCGCCTGCTCAACAAGGGGTTACTGTTCAAGCTGATCCTGTCTTTTTTAAAAAAGGTTTGCTTGGTCGTGCTGCTGTTAAAGGTGATCAAATTGCATTAGGTGGAACAAGAAGAAGAAGATCTACTATGAGTGGTTCACCATTTGAAGAAATATTTGATATTTTTGAGAATGAGATGGGTGGATTTGGATTTGGAAGTTCATTAAGATTTTTAGTTATTAATACTAATCCTAATCAATCTGTAATTATTGGAGAAAATACTGTTGTTAAAGTTAATCCTAAATCTGTTGATGTTATCGAAGATAAAATTGTTGAAGTAACTTATGAGGATATTGGTGGATTAAGTGATGAGGTTAAAAAAATAAGAGAAATGGTAGAATTACCATTAAAACATCCAGAGCTTTTTGAAAGATTGGGAATTCAACCTCCAAAAGGTGTTTTGTTACATGGTCCTCCAGGAACAGGAAAGACTTTATTGGCTAAAGCAGTTGCCAATGAAACTAATTCTCATTTTATTCATTTAGATGCTCCGCAAGTAATGAGTAAATACGTTGGTGAGGCTGAAAGAAAAATAAGAGAAATATTTGAAGAAGCAGAAAAGAATTCCCCCGCAATTATTTTTATTGATGAAATTGATGCTGTAGCTTCAAAAAGAGAAGAAGCTTATGGTGAAGTTGAAAGAAGAGTTGTAGCACAATTATTGGCAACAATGGATGGTTTAAAATCAAGGGGAAAGGTAGTTGTTATAGCTGCAACTAATAGACCTAATGCTTTAGATCCTGCTTTACGTAGGCCCGGAAGATTTGATAGAGAGGTTGAAATTGGTGTCCCTAAATTTGAAGGGCGTTTGCAGATTATGAAAATTCATACTAGAAATATGCCTTTGACTAAAGATGTTGATTTAGAAGAGTTGGCGAGGGTTACTCATGGTTTTGTTGGGGCTGATTTAGAAGCATTATGTAAAGAAGCTGCTATGGTAGTTTTAAGGAAATTGCTACCTGAATTACGTTTTCAAAAAGATACTCCGATTGGTAATGAAATCTTAGAAAAATTAATATTAACTCAAGCAGATTTTAAAGATGGATTAAGATTAGTAAGGCCTTCTGCTTTAAGAGAAGTTTTGGTTGAAGCACCAGATACCAAGTGGGAGGATATTGGTGGTCTTGAAAAATTAAAACAAGAATTGATTGAGGCTGTTGAGTGGCCTTTGAAACATCCTGAAGTTTTTAAGAGGTTAGGTGTTCGTGCTCCTAAAGGAATATTATTGTATGGTCCACCTGGTACAGGAAAAACATTATTAGCTAAAGCAGTTGCTAATGAGTCAGAAGCAAATTTTATTTCTGTAAAAGGTGCTGAACTTTTGTCAAAATGGGTTGGTGATAGTGAAAAAGGAGTACGTAAAATTTTTCAAAAAGCAAGACAAGCTTCACCTACAATTATTTTCTTTGATGAAATTGATGCTCTTGCTCCACGTAGAGGAAGATCAAATGATAGTAATGTTACTGAGAGGGTTGTGAATCAGTTACTTACTGAAATTGATGGTTTAGAGGAGTTGAATGATGTTGTGGTTATTGGTGCAACTAACAGACCTGATATTTTAGATCCTGCATTATTAAGACCAGGGAGATTTGATAGAATTATAAGAGCTGATGTACCAGATAGAGATTCCCGTATTAAAATATTTGAGATACATACAAAAGATATGCCATTAGATAAGGATGTTGATTTACATATCCTTGCTGAAAAAACTGAAAATTATGTTGGGGCTGATGTTGAAGCTGTTTGTCGTGAATCCGCAATGTTAGCATTGAGAGAAGATATGACTGCAAGTATAGTAAGCATGAAACATTTTGATAAGGCTTTAGAAAAAGTCAGGGCTTCTATTACAACTGAAGATATTAAAAAATATGAAGAAATTGAAGCTCAGTATATTAGTACTGCGAGATCTGGTGCTATTAGAGAAGAGACAAATTATTTTGGTTAGTTTCAAGTAGATGGGTTAGATTTATAAATTTTATTATTCGATTAATTCTATGGTTGAAATATTTAATATCAATGATCTTTATTTACTTAGATTACATGCTAGACAGCAAGGATATGAAGTTAAAGATTATGTTGATGAAGCACGTAGACTTGGGATTACAATTCCTGAATTAATTAAATCTGCACATAAGAATCAAAATCTATTTGATTTGTGTGAAAGAAATGAAAGGTTTGCACATAATTTTAATAGGGGTCTTGTAGGTATTGTTGTTGCTACAGTTTTGTTCTCTATTGGTTATATGGTTTCTCATCCCTTGAGTAATGCTGATGAAGTTAAGGAAAGATGTGTAGAATTCTATGGTGAACCTTATGATGCTATGTGTGATTCTTTGGCGATTCAAACATTTTAATTTAAAGTTTAGGATTTAATATGAATAGAATATTCTTATCTTCTTTTTTAAATTAATATTTTTTGGATAAATTAATTGTTGCTACAATGTTTCAGTTTGGAATTAATAAGATTAATAGTGTGTAGAATAATTTAAATTTTAGTTGTAATTTCGGCATGATCTTGTTTTACAATTATTGTGTTTTCTGCTTGTGCTACTATTGCACCTGATTGTTCAGGCAATTGTGCATATTCAGAAATAATTCTTTGTCTTTTTAATAATGCTAATGCAATTTGTAATCTTGATAATGGAAATACTTTTGCTAGTTGTCTTGTTGAAAATGGGAGTGTCTGATATTTTGTTATAATATATTGTATCAATTGTCTTTGAAATATGTCTCTTGGTATTCTATTTGAATCTAATCTGTAAATTGATGAGCTTTTCCCTTCTTTGATTAATCCACTTCCATTTTCGATTAAAAATGGTTCAATTGCAATCACCTCATTATTTTTTAATTTTGTTTTGTCACCATTATTATAATTTGGAATTGTAATTCCACCATGAATAATGTATGGTTTTAGATTATGTCCTGATAGGTTTGTTATTACTTTGAATCCATAACTCTTTGCAGTTTCTTCTATTGCTTCTCCAATTTTACAAACTTGTATACCTTCTTTTACTTCTTTTATTGCATTGTCCCTTGCTTTATGTGTTGCTTCTATTAATTTCGAAAATTTATTTGTTCCTGCTTCAACTGTTGTTGCATTGTCTCCAACACAGCCTTCAAAATGGATTCCAATATCAACTTTTACAACATCACCCTTTTGAATTATTGTTTTATCATTTGGAAATGCAATATAATGTGCGGCTATGTTATTAATTGATAATTGTGGTGATGGAAATCCTTCTTCTGCTCCTTTATCTTTTATGAATTTTTCTACTTTTTCTGAGATCTCTAGTAAAGAAATATTTGGTTTTATTAATGAAGCTGCGTATTCTCTTGATTCTGCTGCAATTTTACCAGCTTTTACCCAATTTTCCATTAGGATGATATGTCACAAGAAACTATTTAAATCTAGGTTTTTTGATTACTCTTATGAGAGAAGATTTCGATTTAAGGTCAAAAAATAGTCTTGGAAGTTTAGACGATTTTTATACTACTGTTAAACAAATATTACTTAATCCTAGTTTTTTTGCGTGTTCAATTTCGATTGTTTATGATAATACTCCTGCTCATCATTATTCTGAAACTGATGTGAGTACTTCTTTTCATGTATTATATAAGATTGAAAGAAATAGTTTTCCTTTAGTTTATAGATCTTCGCATAGAATTTATAAAGGTGATAAGGACACAACTCAGAAGTTATTTGATAATTTGAAAATGAACTTTGTTGCAAATATAGTAGGAATTGTAGATCAAAGGAATTATAATTTAAATAAATTTGATTATAAACTTTCGTTTATTTTTGCGGTGTCTAGAGCATAATGGGAGTTAATATTGCAGGATTATTTCCTAAGAAAGAAATTTCTCTGGATGATCTAAAAGGAAAAATTATTGTTATTGATTTTATGAATGTAGTTTTTCAGTTTTTAGCATCAATAAGACAAAGAGATGGAACTCCTTTAATGGATTCTGCTGGTAATATTACTTCTCATTTACAAGGATTGTTTAATCGTTCAGTTAGTTTATTAGAAAAAGGAATAAAACCTATTTATGTTTTTGATGGAGAAGCTCCCGAACTTAAAAGTAAAGAAAGAGAATTAAGATTAGAGAGAAAATTAAAAGCAAAAGAAAAATATGAAATTGCTGTTGATGAAGAAGATTTAGATTCAATGTATAAGTATTCTCAGCAAGTATTGTATTTGTCTCCCGATATGTTAGATGAGAGCAAAGAATTATTAAATGCTTTAGGAATTCCTTATATTGAAGCTCCTTCTGAAGCTGAAGCTCAATGTGCTTATATTTGTAGTAAGGGTGATGCTTATGCTGTAGCTTCTCAAGATGCTGATGCTTTGCTTTTTGGAGCACCTATTTTAGTGCGGAATTTAACTTTAGCTGGATCTCGTAAAACAGGTTCTGGTGCTGTACGTAAAATAACTCCTGAAATGATAAAGTTAAGTGATGTTCTTGAAGAGACAGGTTTGGATCATGAAAAATTGATAATTTTAAGTATTCTTGTTGGAACTGATTTTAATCCAAAGGGTGTTTATGGAATTGGGTCTAAGAAAGCTTTGAAATTAGTTAAAAATACAAATGATTATGATTCTATGTTTGATTCTTTAAATGTTGATTTTGATTGGAAGGAAGTTTATGATGTATTTGAGAACATTCCAGTATTAAGAAAATATAATTTTAAGTTTGGCCCTGTTGATGAGAGTAAATTGAAGGGATTGTTGGTTGATAGGCATGAGTTTAGTGAAACTAGAGTTGATTCTGTTTTGTCTAAATTAAATAATGTTAAGAAGAAAGGACAGAAAGAATTGTTTGAGTTTTAACCTGCTGTAATTACTCTTGCTTTACACCCTGCTATCATTTCTTCATTTCTTTCTAATCCTATGCTGGTAATCTTAATGATTGTACCCGATTTTTCTTTTGAGTGATGGTCTTGTGATACAATCTCTTGTTTTTTACTGTTAAAAATACTTCTTAGATCAGGAATATAAATTCTTAAACTATCACCCTTTGATTCAAGTCCTTTGTTGATTATTTCTACAAATCTATCTTTATATTTTTTTGTTTCTTCTTTTCTTATTAAATTAAATAAATTTAAGGCTTTTTTTGTTTCATTTAATAAATTTGTTGCATAAATTGCGGGCTTTTCTTTAAATTTTGGTACTAAATCTTCTTCTTTGAAGAATTCTGGATATTTTTTATGATATTCTTTATCAATTATTTCTCTTTCTAATTTCAATAAATCTTGGACCCATTCTTTTTGAGTTTCAGTATTAACTGTTTCTTTATTCACTTCCATTTGAATAATTTTACATTTTATTCTTGTTTTTTCATCTCCATAGTTGTAAATATCCCAATAGTATTTATTAAAATCTTTGACAATTCTTTCCCAATCGTTCATGGTTAATATTACATACCCTGGTTCTGCGTCTTTCCATGGTTTATTAAAATCAAGTCCCGTTATGTCAACTAAATCACCCATTACTGGTGCTAGATCTCTGATTTGATTTTTATTTGTTGGTGCGTAGATTAGTAGAACATATTCCTTATCATACTTCTTTCCTATAAAGGTAGCATCAAGAATTACTGTTCCATGGTGTATTGTAAAAAATTGATCTGAATAATCAGTTATTATTTTTGGTATATCCTCTTTGATAGTTGTGTTGTGGATCTCATATTTTATTTTCTTGATTCTATCTTTCAATAGTTCTTTAATTCTTTTTGTGAGCCATTCTTCTTCTTCACTTTCTATTTGTGTTTCTTCTACTTCTATTGTTTTTGTTTTATTAAAATCAATAGCTTTTTCTTCAAAATAAATTTTTACAGGATTTTTTATTTCTGGATCTGCAATTTCAATTAGTCTTTCAAAACTAAAACCTATTCTTGAGAAATTATTCCATTCCTTTATGGAGATTAGATAACTGCCTGGGTCGCAATTCATCCATACATCATTTTTATCATAATCTGTTGTTACGATTGTTGCTGCTTTTTGCATTGCCTCTTTTAGTTCAGTTCCAAATTTAAGTTCTTTTGAAGGATAAATTGTTACTAAAATTAATTTTTTTGAAACTACAGTGAGATTAACAATAACTTTTTTGTGATAAAAATAGTGAGTAGCTCCAAGGGTTATTTCCTTTATAATCGGAACTGTTTGCGTAATTGAACCTTCCCCAATCCCCCTAATTTGTTTTGATACCTCTTCTTTTATTTCTTTTGCCTTTGTTAATTCTATTTTTCTTTCAGTTTCTAATATTATCTTAGATAATTTTGTTGTTCCTCCTTCTTGTAATTCTAATAGTGTCTTCTTGTCGATCTCTATTTCTAGTTTTTTCATTTTAGTTTAAATTCAATCTCCTCTAGATCTGGGTAAATAAATTTAATATTCTCTAATACTTCTTCATATTGCGACAATTTTGTTTTTATTAGTTTGTCTACATCTTCTAAACCTACACCCTTGAACTCTATTTCTTCACCTAATTCTCCGTTAACATAAATTTTAATTGTTTCTTTCTTTACTATCTTTATAGTTACATTTACTTTTGATTTGTATATGTTCTTTGAGGTTTTCACATAAAATGAATTAATTTTGAATATCGAATTTTCTGGAATTTGTTCAGATGGTGGTATTGTTTCTGTAATTTCTACTAAATCTGCATACCCAAGAATATCTCCATATGCGGGGATCGATAGATCTAATAATGTATTTTTGAATATCTTTGCAAAGTATTCTTTAATTCCATTACAAATACTGTTTAATGTTCTATTCCTTATTTCATTACTTGTTTCATTATATTCTAACTTGTTTAAATCTTCTAGTACAAATCTTATTTTTGAGGCAGTAAATATGAACACTTCTTCATAATTACTTTCTGTTGCACTTTCAAATGATTCTTTTAAAACTTCGATTAGTCTTTTTTTTATCTTCTCTTCTAAAATTTTTGAAGTTTCTTTTTCTATCTCTTTTAGAATTTTATTCTTTAACTCTTCCTCAGGATCCGTTTCTCCATAATACTGAATAAATTTTTTTAATTTTTCAATTTGATCTGTTTCAACTTGTCTTAATAATGATTCTACTTGATCATTTATTA
>JAGVXZ010000028.1 GCA_018303515.1 Candidatus Woesearchaeota archaeon
TTCCTACTCGCACTTGCACCATCAGTATCAAATACAGATAAGAAAATATTCTTTAAACCAAGAGTATTAAATCTAAAACTAGGCTTTGCAGGTGAAACACCACCTAAAAGAACATCATTTCCAAACCCAACCATATCATTAGTTCCATCAGCATTAACATCCCAAATAAATTTTAAATCACCAAAATCAGTTATATCATCAGTTGTTCTTGTAGCATCAAAAACTGTTAATTCATTCAAACAAACATCTTTAGGAGAATCTACAAAAATTACAGGAGGTTGATTCTTTATTTCTTGTTCAGGAATTATTGTAATAGTTACATCATCAGTTGCAACTCCTCCATTTCCATCTCTCACAGTTACTACAACTCTCTTTATTCCTACATTGTTATATACATGACCAACATTCTCAGCACCTGGAGCACCCAAATTATCATCAAAATCCCAAATAATTTCTAATTCATCACCATCAGGATCATTAGCTCTAGCTTCAAAAGGAACATTTTGTCCAATTTCAAATTGAGATCCTTCTTCAGGAGAAACTATTTCTACAGTTGGAAGAGCATTTTCATTCACTTGAACCCTAGGATTAATTCTAATACTAATTGAATCTTCAAATTGTGCACCACTTGGATCTTCTGCAATTGCAACTATATTATATTCCCCAGGAGCATTATAAGTATGAGTATCAACCAATCTCCTTGATGTAGTTCCATCCCCATAATTGATACTAAAACTCACCCTATCTCCATCAGGATCACCAACTACACTTTCAAACCTTATTTCTTCTCCAACTTTAAAAACTGAAAATGGAACTGGTTGAATTATTTGTACAACTGGAGGTTCATTAGGCTCTAAAACCATCACAGTATCTCTACCTAGGGGTTGATCATGACCAATAACATCAGGTAACCAAACAACACATTTAATAAAATCACCCGGATTTATATCTAAATTCTCAAGATTTAATGGATTTCCAAGACCTATCGCATTATCAATATTTTCTCTACCATCATCATTTTTAAACCATACAAAATCAAAACCTTGTTCTTCTCCACTAATAGAACAAGTTAAAACATCATTAGGACTAGGATTTCCTGGATTGATTGATATATCATTATCAGCTAAAGAAATAAAAGCTAAAGAACTCAAAAATACAATTGCAAGAGTTAAATAAGTCCATTTCATTTTGTTATGTAACCACCTTTCTATCGTTACACAATAAAATTTATAAAGCTTTCGATTTGTTATTACTAATAAGAAACAAATGGGAACGCCCGGATTTGAACCGGGATCAACCGGTATCTTCTGTCATAGCTTTCAGCTCAGCTCTCCAGACTCTGGAGCCGGTTAGGATGCCGGGTTACCCCACGCTCCCAATGAACTAAAAAGCATCAAAAGATTATTTAAAATTATTCGTTTTCAAGAAGATTACATATTTGAAGAAATAAAATAAAAATTAGATTTTTTCGCAAAAAAACAAAATATCTCACTAATTAAAATAAATATTCTGAATAACAAAATTTAAAAAAAAACTATTTAATTAAAGAAATCATTTCATTAATTTCCTCTGAAGAAATACTAACTCCCCTTAACTTTAAACCCCATAATATACCGTCAAGGAAATCATTTTTAGAAACAACAGTATAATCTTTAAAAATATCCATCTCATAAGCCACACTCATCAATTCAGTTGACCTTGCAACAGAGAGACTTGAAAATTTTTTCTTAAAAATATCAAGTTTACTTCTATTAACACTCACTCTATCATGAAATTTTCTTTCGAGAAGTCTTCTTAAAGAATTAGAATCCTCCACAAATAATCTCATTGTTCTCTCATCTACAAAATATAAACTTGCATTTAATCTCTTTGCAAGAACTAATGCTTCCATTTCACCCATTTGAATTAGTTTTAAAGGATTACCTTTAATAAAAAAAATTGAATTCACTAAATTAAATTCTTCTTCGATATTTATTTTTTCATGAACTTTTAATACCCCTTCTTGAATTAGTTTGAGAATATTTATTGCTTCAAATTTAAATCGTTTAATTTCCATAGGTTTATCTACTAACTCAAGTTTAACAGAATGAGGGATATAAAATTCACCTTTAAATCTTTTTTTCAATAAAGGTAAAGTCCACAATAACTCATTCATTGCAAGAGAGATTATTGAACCTGTATCAAAAACAATAAATTTCATTTAAACACATTCCTCACATTATTTAATCTTTCTTTTACAGAAAGGGTTATATTTTCTTTTACATCAGAAATCCCAGTTGTTCCAACATAATTCATAAGTTCAAACTGTGAAATTTCTAAAAACTCAGCAGTTCTTCCTAGGGATATTCCATGCTCATGTAACCTGGAAGCTTTATGAATTTTCGCCCTTTCAAAAATATCCTTAACATGAGATTTAAATTTTTTATCAAGCTTATTAATCTTATTTAAAAAAGATTTTAATTGATTTTCAAAAGAAACAAGATCATCTTTTTCTAAAAAAACTCTTGCCTTTTCAAGAGAGCCTGTACAATCCTCACAGTAAAGATGATATGATTTATAGGTTTCATAATTCTCACGAGAATAAATCTTTGACAAAGAATAAATAATAACAGCAACAAGAACATAAATATCACTCTGATAAATTGAAGCATCATGAACGGTCCAGTCACTTAAATTTCTAAGTGTTTTCACATCACCCTTTTTTATTGCAATTCTTGCTAATTTGAGAATCTTCAATAGGTTTTCTTTTTGTATCTTTTCCACAAATTGATTTTAGATTAAGAGGTATTTAATTCTTTTGTAAAAAAAATAAATTTATAACAAAGAATATAAACAATAAATATATCTGTCCATCATGGAACTTTTATTTCCACATGAAAGAGTGAGGGATTCACAAAAAGAGTTGATAGAATCAATTCAGGAAGTATTAGAAAATCAAAAAAACTTAATTGCTCATGCTCCAACTGGTTTAGGAAAAACTGCTGCTGCAATTTCAAGCGCTTTATCATTTGCAATACAAAATAAACTCACAGTTTTTTTCTTAACACCAATGCACACACAACATAAAATTGCAATTGATACCTTAAAAGAGATACAGAACAAGTTTGGAACAAAATTAAACGTTGTAGATTTAGTTGGAAAAAAGAATATGTGTCTACAACCAGGAGTTTCAACATTACTAAATAGTGAATTTAACGAATATTGTAAACACTCAATTAAAAATAAAACCTGTGATTTTTATACTAATCTCACAAAAAATGGTGAAATTTCAATAAAAACAAAATTAACGTTAGAATCATTAAATAATGTAATATGCCATACAGAAGAATTGAAATCAATTGCAGAAGAATCAGATTTATGTCCTTATGAAGTCTCATGTATTCATGCACAAAGAGCAGACGTAATAATACTTGACTATTTACATATCTTAGACCCGGGAATTAGAGAACACTTACTTAAAAAAACCAATCAGAAACTGAGTAATACCATTTTAATATTTGATGAAGCACATAGACTTCCAGATAAATGTAGGGACGTCTTATCAATAAAACTAACCACATTTACATTGGAACAAGCGGCAAAAGAAGCAATAACTGAAGGTAATAAAGAAATAGGAGAGGATTTAAGAGATATTGCAGAAATTCTTTTCAGACTCTCAAAGAGATTAGAGTTTAAACAGGAAGAATTACTCATCACAAAAGAGGATTTTCTTAATGAGATAAAAAAGATTGGTGATTATGATGAACTAAGAGATAATTTTGAATGGATAGGAGAGAAATCTAAAGAATCTAAAAAGAAATCATTCTCAAGTTCAGTTTCAAGTTTTATGAAATGGTGGTTAGGTGAAGAAGAGGGTTTTATAAGATATTTAACAAGAGACTTTGATAGGAAAGGTAAACCCTTCGTTACAGTATCTTACGATTGCCTTGATCCATCTTTAATTATGAAAGAATTAGCAGGAGACTCATACTCTTTAATTTGCATGTCCGGTACACTTTCACCAACAAATATGTATAAAGATTTATTTGGTTTTGAAACAGAAATAAAAGAATTTGAAAATCCATTTCCCTCAAAAAATAAGCTAACAATAATAGTCCCGGATACTACAACAAAATTTACAGCAAGATCAGAAGAGATGTATAAAAAGATTGCAAACCATTGTGCAGAAATTGTAAATAAAATTCCGGGCAACAGTACAATATTTTTTCCAAGCTATAAAATAAGAGATGACATTTATATTCACTTTGAAACACTTTGTGAAAAAACTACTTTTCTTGAAATGCCAGGAATCTCAAAAGAAGAAAAATTAGATTTAATAGAGAAATTCAAATCTTATAAAGATACAGGAGCAGTATTAATTGGAGTCTCCTCAGGGAACTTTGGAGAAGGACTTGATTTAGCAGGGGATTTTTTAAAAGGAGTAGTGGTCGTAGGATTACCATTAGGCAAACCTGACTTAAAAACTCAGGAATTAATTAAATACTATGAATTAAAATTTAAAAAAGGTTGGGATTATGGTTATATTCTTCCCGCTTTAATTAAAACAAAACAAAACGCCGGAAGATGTATAAGATCAGAAACAGATAAAGGAGTTATAATTTATCTGGATTCAAGATACACATGGGATTCATATTTTAAAGCATTTAAAAAAGAAGAGAATCTTAGAATAAGTAAAGATCCAATTCCAAGAATAATTGAATTTTTCAAAAAGGAGAATAGTTAAAGAATTATAAAAACATCCAAAAGTTTAAAAATAATATAAATTCTTAAGATTTTAATGAATTTAGATAAAATTGAGATCTTTTATATAGAGCACCATAAAAAATTATTGTTGATTCCATTAATTTTGCTTGTGATTTCATTAGGCCTTATTGGATTACATTTTTCAAAGAATGGGAGTATTCATTACAAAGATGTTTCAATCAAAGGTGGAATTTCAGCTACTATTGATACACAAGTAGAAATAGATATCAAACAATTAGAAGATTCATTTCCAAAGGAAGCAATAGTAAGAAGATTAACAGATCCTCTCTCACAAGAACAAGTAGGAATAAATATTCAGGTTTCAGAAATGGACGAAAAAGAGTTAACTTCATTTTTAGAAAAAAAATTAGAAATTAAATTAAATTCAGATAACTTTAGTATTCAGGAAACAGGACCTTCATTAGGAGAAACATTTTATAGTGATTTAATCAAAGCATTAATTTTTGCATTTGTTCTCATGGGGATTGTAATTTTTATTTCATTTAGAAAATTTGTACCTTCATTTGCAGTAATTCTTGCAGCTTTTTCAGACATTGTTATTACTTTAGCAATAATAAATTTATTTAAAATTCAACTATCAACTGCTGGGATTGTAGCATTCCTATTCCTAATTGGTTATTCAGTAGATTCGGATATATTGCTTACAACAAAAACATTAAAAACAAAAATTGGAACTCCTTTCCAAAGAATGATAAATGCATCAAAAACAGGATTAACAATGAGTGGTACAACAATTGCAGTATTAGTTGTTGCATTAATCTTCACCACAAACCCAACACTACAACAAATGTTTATGATTTTAATCATTGGCTTATTTATTGATATTTTAACAACATATCTTACAAACACTGGCCTATTATATTGGTATGTAACAAGAAAATGAAACTAAGAAAAATATTAAAACAACCAAGAGTAATGATTTTATTATTCGTTCTGCTTAGTTCGTTTATTGCAATTGGACATCAATTTGAATCTAATGGAGTATCTATTAGTTTTGTTGAAAAAAATTCTACTGCTGAGATTTATGGGATGGAGAATCCTGAATCAAATATACAACCAGTCAAAAGAGAAAAAATAATTGAAATTAACAAGAACAAGATTCTAAATCTTAAAGATTATGCAACAGAAATTTCTAAAATAAAAGAAGGAGAAACAATTGAAATAAAAACAAATAAAGGTACATACACATTACTTAAAGATGAAAAAGATTTAGGGATTACAGTTACTGAAGCTTCAACTTCAAATATAAGAAAAGGATTAGAATTACAAGGTGGAACACAAGTTCTTCTTAAACCAGAAAAAGAAATTACAGATCAGGAAATAAAAGATATAATTGATACAATGGAGAATAGACTTAATGTCTATGGTCTATCTGATTTAAAAATTAAAGAAGCAAAGGACTTAACAGGAGAAAAATATATTTTAATTGAGATTGCAGGTGCAACAAAAGAAGAAGTTAAAGATCTTATTGGTTCTCAGGGAAATTTTGAAGCAAAGATTGGAAATGAAGTTGTATTCAAAGGTGGAAAACAAGATATAACTTTTGTATGCAGAAATGATGGTACATGTTCTAGAATCTCACAATGTAACCCCAGTGCGGGAGGTTTCGGATGTCAATTTGAATTTGAAATTTCCTTATCAAATGATGCTGCGCAAAAACATGCAGAGATAACAAAAAATTTAGAGATTATTACATCTGAAGGTGGTTCAAGAGTATTAGAAAAAAATATTGATTTTTATTTGGATGGTAAACAAGTTGATTCTTTACAAATCTCAGAGAGTTTAAAAGGACAAAAAGCAACAAGAATTACTATCTCTGGTCCAGGTTTAGGAGTTACAGAAGCAGAAGCAATAAATAATGCAATTAAAAATAGAGATAAATTACAAACAGTTTTAATTACAGGATCATTACCCACAAAATTAGAGATAATAAAATTAGATTATATCTCACCTACATTAGGAAAATCCTTCCTGAATAATGCTATCCTGGTTGGGATTTTAGCCGCACTTGCAGTCGGTTTAGTTATTTTTATAAGATATAGGAAATTGAAAATTGCAATTCCAATAGTGCTAGTTGTTTTATCAGAGATATATCTTATATTAGGACTTTCTGCATTATTCAAATATAATTTAGATTTAGCTGCTATTGCAGGAATTATTGCATCAGTTGGAACAGGGGTAGATGACCAAATTGTAATTACAGATGAGGTTCTTTCAAAATCACAATCAGCAGGAAATTGGAAAAATAGAATTAAAAACGCATTTTTTATAATTTTAATTGCATACGCAACAACTGTAGCCGCAATGTTACCACTATTAAGAACAGGAGCGGGATTATTAACAGGCTTTGCTTTAGTTACAATTGCAGGTGTAACAATTGGAGTTTTTATCACAAGGCCAGCCTTTGCATCAATTATTAAAGTACTACTTGAAGAATAATGACAATATTAATCAGTTTTTTTACATTAGTTATGGGAATAATAATTGCTAGATTATCTTCTAATTTAATAAAAAGAATAATCAGAGAAACAAACTCACACAAACTAATAAAAAATAAATTTAAAAAAGTATCTTCCCTTGATAAGATCTTGCCTAACTTAACAAGAATTGTTATATATCTTATTACAATAAATTTAATTCTTGATCAACAAGAAATTAATATTAAAAAAAGTGTTATTATTTTCTCAATTCTAATTTTATCACTTATTCTTCTTAGTTTTAAAGATCTACTACCTAACATAGTTGTAGGAATTTACTTAAAATTATTTAAAAGAATAAAACTAGAAGAGACCATTAAAATAAATGACATTGAAGGAAAAATAAAAAGGATTTCAATCTTTGAAGTTACAATTTTAACAAAGAAAAAAGAATTAATTTCAATCCCAAATATAGATTTACTTAAAAAGCTCTAACATTTGTTCTTCAACAAAATGCATCTTACCAGGAATTATCAGACACTGTGGAAATTTTCTAAATTTCATTGTTTTTAGTTCTTTCAATATTCCAGCCTTAATCTGCTGATTATCAGTTCCTAAAGAAGAACATGCTACCAAAAATAGATCATCATGTATCAATCCACCAGCCAATCTTCTTTCACAATCTTCTAAAAATTTAATAGCCTGGTTTATGGTCATAAACTCATTCTTCTCGGGTCTTAAATCAAATAGGAACAAAGTATGTAAGTCTTTATTCTCTTTTAATACATTATATGGAGTGTTCACTTCCCACTTATCATCTGTAAAAGGAATAGAAGCTACTTTTCCAAAATTATATAATGATAATCCTGTATCAGCAATTGTATTAAACACAGAAGTATTATGAATAATTTTTACTTTAACATTAAAATCTCTTGCTCTTAAAACTAGATCCGAATGTGTAGTTGCAAACATTGGATCACCAACAACTAATAAAGCAACATTCTGTTTTTTAGCAGGGTCTAAAATCTTATCTGATTGTGTTTCTACTAATTTTCTATCTGCTAAAATAATCTCCTTTCCATAAAACTCTTCTAACGCCTTGGAATTTACATTTAAAACAGAAGTATAAGAATCTAAAAACACTAAATCTGAGTTTCTGATTATATACCATGCCCTCATGGTAATATCCATCTCATCTCCTAATCCTAAACCAATAATGTAAAGCATAGATATTAGGTACTAAAAAAAACTTTTAAACTTATGTATAATAGAACCTAAAACACCACCTAATCCTAAAGAGATTAAATTAAATTTAATAGACAAAATAAACAAAGGAATTATTAACAAAATATTCCAGTTCAGTTTATTTAATTTCTTAAAATTCAAAGTTCCATAAGCTAATCCATAAATAAAAATAATAAACAATGAAATGAAATTACTAAAAACAGGAAAGAAAATATATTCAGAGTTAAATAAAAAACCTAAAACAAATCCAATTAAAAAGAACCATAAAACCAGATCAGAATTAAAAAAGAATAAAGAAGATAAACAAACAATTTCAATTAATCTAAAATAAATATTTCCTTGTTTTAATTCATCTTGTGTAAAATAAGCAATTAAATATCCTAAATATTGCCCTAAAAAAGAGATTATAAACATAATTCATTTAAAAGTTAAGTTATTTATAAATTTACTCTTATTCATTTAAATTTAAGTCTATCTTCTAAACCTTTCTCACCTGTACTTATTCCTACACCACAATTAACTTCTACATCATTATGAACATTCCTTCCGGTATCATATTCAGTAGAAGAAACACCACATTGTGCAAACCAATTAGTTCTATCCTTAATAGGTTTTGAATATCTCACAAACAATCCACCTTTAGCTATTTCTTGATTAGGAAAAGGCACAACTAAAATACCATCAATTGTTCCATTATCATCAAGTAAACTATAACCACCAGTTAATTGAAAATTATATCCTTTTATTTCCTTGGGTTCATCACCAGAAACCACAAGATCTCTCAAATATCTATTTGTACCTAAACCAATATCTAAATTATCAAATTCAATTGCTGTACCAAGAAATCTATTTGAATTTAATAAGTCCTTTTGTGAATTCTTATAAATAGTCGTTCCTTCTTTATTTATTAAATATGTTCTTTGATCAATACTAAAAGATGTAAAATCAAAACTACCAATAAATTTTAAATCAAAACTATCGATTAATTCAGGAGCAAAATGTAGTTTTAAATCATTAAATTTAAACTCTACATCCATACCACGATTATGTCCCCTTATTACTTCTTCTTTTTGTATTTTTAAATTTCCTATTCTCGTATCACTTTCAATATCACCAGTAATTCCTGAGATATAAAATCCAAAATTTCCATCCTGTCGTTTATTAAGTTTAAATGGTACTACAACACCTAAACCAATTTCACCACTTAACCTCTCATTTAAAGTTGCACCAACAGGTAGATATTCTTTATTCAAACTATCTTCAGTATTTAATCCACCTGCACCATTAATTTGTCCAAATAAATATCCTTTTAATCCAATCATGTCAGTAGGTATTTTAAGCCCTTTTCCAATTGCACCCCTAACAGCACCTTTTCTTCCAAAAGTATTCTTATCATATATTAATCCCATAATTGAAGGAGCTATTCCTCCCCATTTTACAACTCCACCAAATTCTAAATCACTAAAATGAAGTTCTTCTTCAATCTCATCAGTTCTTGTTTCATCTTGTTCAGTAACAGTTGCACCCTCAGAAACATCCTCCTGAGTAGTTTCAGTCTTATCATTAACACCTAAACTTCCTTCACCTTGTTCAATAACATCTCCACCCTCAGAAACATCCTCAACCTCAATTTTTAAAAGATCATAATCTACTCCATCAAGAGAACTACCATTAATAGCATAATTTAACATAATTGTATACAATCCAGCTCCTAAGTTAAGTGAAACATCTCCATCATTAAGTATCATTTCTCCAAAATTAGGCCCCTCTGGAATAAACCTAGTAACTTCTCCTGAATTCAGCTTCCTATCATCTACTACCTTTTTCCAAGTAGAATCTCTCTCTAAATATTTGTCTAATTCTGCTCTAATAACAAACTGACCTCCAGCATTAAGAACATATTCTCCGGGTTTTACTTTAACACGACCAGAATCATTACTTATTTTTGTTACAAGATCTTCTAATTTAGAATCATCTTTTTTAAATAATTTAATTCTATAATCATTTTCATAAGCGTTTTGTTCTAAATTCACATCACCTTGTTCAATAACATCTCCACCCTCAGAAACATCCTTCGGAGTATTTTCAGTCTCATCATTAACACCTAAACTATCTTCTCCTTCACCTTCAGAAGATAGATCAACTTTATCGTTAACAATTATTTCTAACTCGTCAGTATCATATGATTGATTGCCAGAAATATTTTCAATATATTTCAAAGTTAAAAAATAATGCCCCTTAGCCAAATCTAAAGTTACTGGTTCATCTTTTAAAAGAGGCTCTAAGATAGCAGCATCACTAACTGAAACAATACTCTCACCAACTAATCTTGAACCAGCAAGTTCACTATAATCATCAGCATTATTCAATGCAGCAGCATAAACAATTTGCCCAGGTGCTTCAACAATATATTTTCCCGATTGAATAGAAACTTCTCTACTATCCACATGATCACCAGTTTCAATTTCATCTCCATCCTCAGTTTTAAACTGAATATTGTACCTATCTTCATCCTCTTGTGCATTTACATTACCCTCTGATAACAACCCACTTCCAATCACTCCTATCCCAGCTAAAATTTTTCTCCAATTCATTTTGATCTTATTTCTCAAGTAAAATAAATTTTCTCCCATCAGCTCCTAAATCCCAACTTCTTACAAGAGTTTCAAGTTTTTTAGTATAAAAAGAACAATTCTTCCTATGAGAGTTAATTTCATTAGATTCAACAGTTAAATCATCTATTCTCCGATCATTAACATTAAAACCAATTTTATAACTTTTAATAATTTCTTTACCTTCACATCTTGGACTTTTATTATAAGAATTATAAAGACTTGTAATTTTACTTTTTTGATCAGAAGTAAGTGTATACTTTTTAGGAGTTACAATCTGCTTTTTAGGAGGGACAGTTCTTTTTGGGTTAGAGGGTTTTAGTTGTATTTTAACTTGTTTAGGTTTAATTCTATCTTCTCCTTCACCTTCACCTTCTCCTTCACTCCTACTATCAGCAACTAAAGGATTAATTAAATAAAATGTAAAAGATTTAATTTTATTAGTTTCGTCTTTTAATTCTAACTTATATCTTCCTTTTGAAAGCGGATCTAACGATACATCTATTAAATCAGAAAAGTCTGAAAATTCATCTCCATCATCAGACCTACTTTTTTGAGAATCTAAGGGAACCATCCTATAAAATAATTTAACATCATCATCCAAAGAATTAATTATTAAACTTTCATTTTTATTAACAATATAATCTCCACTTTCATTTGGAACTAATTCTTGACCATCAACTAGAAATTGAATTTCATAATCTCTATTCTCTTTAACAGAATCAACAACTTGAGTTTGTTTTGTATCATGGCTTGGATCATGTTTTGTATACGCCTTATAAATAATATAGGATAAATCACCAAATAAAGCAAGTAAAGATAAAGGCAAAAGATTTTTATAAATCAAAGATCTTAATGTCCTTCTTTCTTTTCTGTTACCTGATGGGAATCTAGGTACCACAGTTGAACTAGGAACAACAAAATTATCAGAATCTCCTTCATTTCTAAAAATAGGTGCATCATCATTTACATCATCTTCATAATCTCTCCTACTTCTAGAAACAAATGTATCATCATTTGGATCATAATCAGAATCATCTTCATAATCTCTTTCATTTCTAAAAATAGGAGCAGCAACATTTACATCACCTTCAGTATCTGATTCACTAGTTCCGACACTTAATTTGGGTTTAGAAACTTCACTCACAATTGTATTATCAGTTCCTGATAAATCAAAATTCTCACCAGAAATTCCTAAAGTAACTAAATTCTCTAATTCTACACTAGAACTTCCTACAACACCCATACTGGCACCTTTTGTAACACCTGTTAAAGCACTCTTTATTCCTCTTGTTTGCCAAAGTCCTGAGTTTAAATTTCTCGTAATTATTTCACCAGTTGTTGCTCTTAAATTAAAAGCTTGAGTACTCAAACCCTCAATCTTATTTAAAACTACATCTAAACCTTGAGAATCCGGTAAATCTCCACCATCACTTGGTTCCAATAAATTAACATCATATTCATCAGTAACCTCTTCATCTCCAGAAAACTCATTAATATCCAGTTCTTCTTCTCTATTTCCAGAATCCTCAACACTTTTCGTTGCAAAAGATAAATCAGATGGAGCACCAGCAGCAGCCAAATGAGCCTGAGCATGAGGATAAGGAGTAGTATTTTTAAGATCACTTGAATTTTTAGTTAGAAAATCATCTAAAAGCAAATAAGCATTTTTACGTTCAGAAGGGTCATTCAAATAAGAAAAATCTCCATCCTCACCTCTAGCCATCACATCTGCCAAAGAATCTAATTTATTAGGATCATCAAACCCAGAATAATTACTAGAAGCCTCAATTATAAAGTCTCTAAACTCTTTTGGAAACCCCTCCAGCCTAATACTTAAATCATCCAACATACACTACTGGTCAATAACAAATTATATAAAGGTTACCTTTTATTTTTTCAAATGAATATCCATTTGAGGAAAAGGAATAACAATCTTAGACTTGTTCAAGGCATCATAAATTTCACATATAGCCTTCTCCTTAGTTTCAAATTTATGTTTATAAGATTTAACCCAAAAATAAGCTTTAAACTCTAATGCAGAACCACCCATATTATCAAAGTGAACTAAATGTTCTGGATCTACATTCTCTAATTTTTTAATAACCTCAGAAACAATCTTCTTTACCTTTTTATGATCTGTTCCATAAGCTACAGTAAATGGGATTATGATCCTAGCACGAGCATCTGGTTGTAAAAAATTCTTAATATTACAATTTGCAAGCTGTCCATTTGGAATTGCAATTATTTCATTATTAAATGTTTTTATTCTTGTTGAACGTAACCCAATATCATGAACTATACCCATTACTTTATCAATTTCAACAATATCACCAACTTTAAAAGCTCTATCAAAAATTAAAGCAACTCCGCTAAAGATATTAGATAATGTACTCTGTAATGCAAGACCTAAAGCTAAACCTGCAATACCTAAAGAAGCTAACATTGGAGCAATATTAACACCCCATTTGTTTAGAAGAACCATAAAAGTAATAATTAAAATAATACCTTTTAGTGTTTTATGAATTAAAGGTAATAAATCATCATCAATTTTCACTCTTGTTTTTTTTGCAAATTTTTCCGCCCATAACTTTACAAAAAGATTAGCAACAACAAAAGCAAAATAACCAATTGTAATAATAATTAAACTATCTAAAAATCTATCAATGGAATCTAAAAAATCAAACTCAGCACCAGAAAAAGAAAACGCAATTTTAATCCCAATTAGAAGCAGAATTAAAGCTAAAGGAGACTCAATAATATGAATTAATTTATCATCTAAGTCTGTTTCAGTTTTTTTTGTCCATCTTCTAAGAAATTTCTCAGATATATAAATAAAGAGTTTAGATAAAATTAAAAAAAATGTGAAAACAATTAACCATCTTAATAAATAACTATTTCTAATTGTCTCTAAATAAATTTCAAATGCCACTTTTTAAAATAAAAGATAACTTATTTATAAAAGTTAC
>JAGVXZ010000052.1 GCA_018303515.1 Candidatus Woesearchaeota archaeon
CCATTAATAATTTTATTATAAAGACTAATTGATCCACCACTATTACAAATAGGATAAATATTTTCAACAGCTTGACCAGACAAATCCTCTGGAACATCAACTGAACATCTTCCCATTAAAAAAGCACCAGCCAAAGCAGTAACAAGACTATATTTTCCCCAATGCCTTCTTAGATTAATAGGTTCATATTCTCCAACCTTTCTTGCAAACCAAGATCCTTCATCATCAGCCATTTTCTAAACCACCTTAATACCACTAAAGAGTAACTAAAGAGTATATAAATCTTACTTTTCACTGAATTAAAGCATAATCTTGACAAATTCTCCAGATTCTTGGTTTTTTTTGCCCACATTTCACCAAATCCAAAAAAGACACAACCCCAAAAGAACTGATTATCAAATCCTTCACTTTAGAAAATTCATCTTCATGATAAAACCCATAAAAATGGCATATAGTTCCAATCTTACAAAATTTAACAATTTTTCCTAAAATTTCATGCGATATATACGGTAAAGCCAAAACAACTCTATCAAATTTTTCTTCACTTTGAAATTCAGAAAAATCACAACAAATTACTTCAATATTTTTAACCTTATTAAGAAGAATATTTTCTCTAAACATATGACAAGAATCTACATTCTTTTCAATAGCAACAATCTTCATAGTTTTACTATTCTTAGAAAATACTAAAGGATAAGGACCACAACCAGCACCAACAACTAAAATACTTTCTCCAGGTTTAATCATCTTAGCAATTCTTAACCTTTCAGAACTCAAACGTACAGAAAAATAGGTTTTATTCAAATCTACTTTCAACTTCACAGCACTCTCTTTATGAATCGTAATATATTTCTCTTCTCCTACAAGAAATTTATATTTTTGTAACCTAAACTCTCCTTCATGAGCACCAACTTTCTTAACTACAGTCTTAACAGATTTATTTAATCTCATTACATTCACAGCGATAATCTGTTCAACAGGTTCAAGTTCACCAGGAATCTCTATAATTGCAATATCACCCACAATATCAAAAGCAGTCTTCAAATTTTTCAATTGAAAATCAGTTAATTTCTCCTTCAAAAGTGATTTCAGGTTCACATTAAAATTTAACAAAAACCTTTATATAAATACTCTGATAAAATTAAAGTAACATGTTAACGGAAAAAAGGAGAATAATTTTCATAGTGATACATCTTTTTCTTATTCTAATTCCAATAACTTACGCAAATCCAATTGATATTCTTCTAACATTATATAATCGTTGGTATTTTTTATTTGATTTTTTAATTTATTTTACATTATTCTCCATTTCAATAGTTCCGCACTCTTCAAAGATATTTGGAAATGAACAACAAATGAGCAAAATAATTGGTTTCATCCTTGCTACAATTTTTTCTATTTCAATAACTAGTTTTGAAATGAAATACAACTTCAGACTAATAGATCTTTGGTATATAGGAGTCTTACTTTTAGTCGCAAGTGGAATTGGACTAATTAATAAATATTTTCCAAATAAAAAAGAGAATAGTTTTCTAACCCCAATATTTGCAGTAATTGCAGGATTGAGTCTGGCAATATTAATCTTCCCGGATTTAACTTATTTTTTTCCTTTTTATTATTTCAAAAACAATGAGTGGATTGCTGGGTTAACATTGGGAATTTCATTATTAGGAATTGTATTAAGCAATGGATCAATAAAAGAGATGTTTACAAATTCATTAGATTCTGCTTCAAGTGGAAGATTTACAGGTTTAAAGGGAATAAGTGGAGATCCAAATACTAGAAGAATGAAAAGAGTAATTATCTTAACACCAACAGGAAAAAATGATTTAACACAAGGTAAAGAAATAAAATTACAAGCAATTGTTGAAAATTTTGATCCCTCAGATAAGAACTTAGAATATATATGGACATCTGATTTTCCAATTAATAATTTTAAAAATCAAAGTATTATAATTAAATGGGAAGATGTTTCACCTACAAAAAAAACATTAGGAAAAAAAATTAATGTTACTATTAAACATAATAGAACTCAAGAACAGAAGTCTGCATCAACACATGTTAATTTTATTAAAGGAATTACAAATCCTGAGCAAAGTGCTAAAGTAATAATTAGAGACCCAAGTTCAAGGGGGGATATCTTTATTGAAGTTGGGAAAAATGTTAATTTTAATTGTGCATTAATTGCTTTAGACCATTATTTATACAACCAAAAAGATATTTATTTTGAGTGGTATATTATAATCAATCACACAAATGTTACCTTAGAAAATGTTGCTAGCATAGGAGGTACAAAATTCGGAAAGAGAAGTAAATCATTTAGTGAGAAAATTCCCACCTCAACAGAAGGAAAATATACTATTTTTGTGACAGCAGTTCACAATGGTAATATTCTCGCTGTTGACTCCAAATATATAATTTTAAAAAAGAGAGAAATCAAATATACAATCAGATGGTATAAAGGTAGACAATTCAAAAAAGAGTTAACGGGAGATTCAAAAATTGATAAAGCCCAAAAAGCTTCACTTTTTAGAACTCCAAATAGCGCACTTGATACAATAATTGCTGCAAACCCACACGAAAAGGAATTCATAATTTAAAATGGCAAAAAAAATAGATATGAGACCAGGAGAGAGTGTTCAAGAAGCATTAGAAAGAGCAGCAGCTGAATCCTTTCACCGAGGAACTACAACTAAAAGAAAAGAAGATAGAGAAAGATCACAACAAGTGCCTATTGACAAACCGCACGAATTTAAAATCAGATCAATGCTTAATCTACACTGTTCTGTGATGGTTAGTTTAGACCCTTCAAATGACGAAACCTTTATCTTTACTAAAGAAAAAGCTATAGAATTAGAAAAAATAATTAAAGAGATCTTATTAAAAGGATGGAAAACACTTTTAGAAGAACTAAAAGAAATAAATCCAAAATTAAGTGTAATTAGAATAAGAAATTCTAATAGAGAAGAAGATTTTCACAGAAGAGGGAGATACAATTTTAATAAGCCTTCCATATCACAATAAAATTAAAGTAATTAAAGAAATTTTACAACAAATCTTTTATCAATATGGAGAACAATTTAAACCTAAAGAAGAAAGAGAAGAATTGCCAACAAGTGAAGAAGTTATATTAGACGCAAATCCAAGAGTAAATTACATCTCTGAAATAAGAGATATTTACATTGAAGAACCAGGAATTGAAGAACAAATTGTTTTAATTAAAGGCCAAAGAGAAATTCTATTTGCAGAGGTAATTCATCCGGAAGATATAAATAAATATCTTTGGGGAGTTTGGGACTACACAACAAAAAATTTAATTTTCAAAACAATAACTAATAAACCAGAATTTGAAATAAACACAGATTTACTTGAGATTAGATCATATAATATACAATGCTTGGGTTTAATCGATTTAGGAAATAATAAATATCAAAAGATACAAAATCAAGGAAGACCTATAGGAATAAACAAAAGATTAATTATTACTACAAGTACAATAAAAACAGCTCCAGTCTTACAAAGCCCATTCATAACAATCACAAATGCAGAAGATCCAGAGAATCATAAAAGTGTAAGAATCAAAACAAATATTATTCATTTAGAAGTTCCAATAATCCATTCGAACATTAAAAAAATTAGATCTACAATCCAAATTAGAGACAAAAAACAAAACGGAATAATAGAAAATATTACTGTTGAATTAAATGAAGGACAAATCAAAGCCAATAAGATCACAGGAGAATTTAATCTTAAAGAATTTAATAAACACTATGAGATTAAGATTATTTTAGAAGGGTTTTCAGAAACAGAAGAAAAGGTAAGTGTTATTTCATCAATTGAAGTATTTGCAGAAATGCCTGAATTTTATGAATTTCCATTTAAAAAAAATAATTTAAAATTACAATAGAAGATGGTACATTAGGACAAATATTAAAATTAAATCCAAAACTAAAGACTATACTAATTGGAATAAAATGAAAGAAGTAAAACTAATACTAGAAGAGAGAAATATAGAAGCAAGTTTTAGAGTTGAAATTAAAAGATATTTAGAGGAATTAATAGAAATAAAAAAAGATACAATATTTAATGAAATAAAGGGTGCATTTGGGAGCAAAATAGAGTTTAACTCAATTCTAATTAATAAACAAGAATATAGAGAAAATGATATTGCAGAAATAAAAAAAGAAGAAGAGATTACTTTTGCAATAAATTATACAGATAAAAAAGGTAAAGTTAAAGGGTTTTTATGGATATGGTCTGAGAATGCAACAAACAGAATATGGACACGTATCACTGAAAGAAACTATTTCTCAATTAGAATTAGTGGTTTAACTGAAGGGGATTATTCACTCACTTGTTATCCATTAAAATCTGTTAAAGGGTCAAAGATAGATCATATGTTTAGAGAAGTGAAAAAGGAAGAAAGAATCTCTCAAAAAATAATTAAATATAAAGATAAAGAAATAGAAATTAGTGTAAGCCTAAGATTAATAGAGAAAGAAGTTAAAAGCTCTGAACTACCCTGAACTACCTAGAAAAAGAGACCATATTTCATTTCCTATTGAAATAGGTCATAAAACAATTTTAATTTATCTGGAATCTAGGTTAAGCATTCAAAAGCAAAGATGGATTGATGAGATATTGCAAGAATTTATAGAGGAAAGACTACTTGATGAAGATTTCTTAAATCTATTTCCAGATATAGAACTAATTTATTTAGGGAATCCTAAAAACAAACCTGAATTAGATGAAGCAAAAATTCTAAACTTTGAACTAATAGGAGAAACAAAAGAAGAAATAAAGAAAAACCTTCAGAACCAGATAATTAAAAAAATAGAGCAAGGCTACAAGAATCTGAGACAAAAAAAACGAAAGTTGAACCACCAAAACCACCACAAAATAAACATACAATAAGATATGAAGAAAGAGGAATTATAATATATTATCCAAATTCTCTTGAAAAGGCACACTTCTATAAGATATTAAATCAATTAATACAAAATGGGACTTTAAAAGAATTAATCACTTCAGTACCTGATTTGGAGGAGATAGAATTACAATGAAAAAAATAATTTTCAAGTTAGAAGGAAATAATGATGATGAACTAATTCTCTCATTACAAACTCAAATATTAAATTATACACAGAAAAAAGCACCAGAACCTACAACTAAGGATGATAAAATTGAAAGATACTATCCAATGGCCTCCAAAATAATCAAGGAAACAGGCAATTTTAGTAATTCAAATTTACAAAGGCAAATGAAAACAAGATACAATGTAGAGATTGGATACAACCTAGCAGCCAAATTAATTGAATTAATTAAAGAAAAAGGTATAACAACAGTAGATTACATAACAAAATCAAAAATAATAAAATTAGAAGTTAAAGATCATGAACCAGATATAACTAACCCTCAACTATTTCTTGTAGATGAAAATACAGAATTAATAGTCATTGCCATAATCGATGAGCAAGATAATAAAATAAAACAGTTGAGATGGGACTTAAATGGTACTACTCAAACTCCTTCAGGAAAAGGAATAAGATTCACAATGAACCGTGATATGAAAATAGATTGCACAGGATTTGGAACAAATGATGAAGGTGAACTAACTGTATTAAAAAATCAAACCGAAGAAGGACTAGTTCCAGTAACACAAACAATAATACTAAAGAAAAAAGAAAGAGAGACAATTTCAAAACAATATATTCTAAAAGGAAATTGGAAAGAAACCCTAATAGATACAACTAAAGACCAAAAAGACCTAAATAGAATTATATTCCTAGCTTTAACAGAAAATAAAGAAATAAGTGAATTACTTGAAGAATTAAAAGAAATGGGAGTAGACATAGAAAAAATAGAATTTGAATAAAATGGTAGAAATTAAAATAAAATTAACAAGAGAGAATGATTTGACAATCTTAAAAGTAAGAAATATTATAAAAAAACAACTCTTACAAATTAAAGAAAATAAATTACAAGAGCTAGTATCAACTTACACTCAAAAGGATAAAAATGATTTTGGTAATAGAGAAAATATTCAAAGTGGCCCAGATTCAGTCATTGGTAAAATAGGATCAAAAACAAGATTAGCAATTCCAACAATAAATGAATCCCTTTTAATTTTAATAGATTTAAGAATACTTTCAGATGAATATGGACTAATTACTTTCAAGCCATTCTATAAAAAAGAAGTTGATCTTACACATGAATTTGGAAAAGAACTTGTTGAAGGACCAACAAAGGTTACCCAAAAAACAAAAATTCAGCCCGGCCAAGCAGTAATCAAACTACAAGAATGGAAATATTTTTTACAGGAGAGAAATAACCTACAAGAGTTAGAAATTGAAGATGAAGGTGAAATCTCAAATTTAAGATCAAAACCTTCTTTCAAACGAATTTCGGAATTTTGCTATAATAAGTTTCCAATTAAAAAAATAAGAACAATAGAAAATGAAGAATTATCATTCAACATCTTAAAACCTGCCTCTGGTGATTTAATTAACTTGGAACAGGATAGATTAAACATTACTCTCACAACAAATATTAAAGAGCAATTTTCAATATCCTCTTTTTTAATTCATGATAAAGAACTCTTTCTTTTCTTTGAAGAGATTAATACTAAAACAACCAACAACGAACCATTAGAGATTACAACAAAAGTGAAATCTAAATTTATAGACTTCCTCTTCAAAGAAAAACAACCAAGAATAGAGATAATAGATTCAATTGCCAAATCCCAAAAAATAATACTCTCAATTGACTGCCATACAAAGACAGTATCAGAATTAAAACGAATTCCAATTAAAATAGAAAATATAACCGATTATCTCTACAATTTAATTGATAAAAAAACAGATTTTTTAATGGGAAAGGGAATATCACTAGAAGTTATCGATCAAGTAATAAACAGAATAGAGGGAATTGAAAAGAAAAATAAACCGGATATAATTCTTCTTAAACCAGAAACAAATCAAGAAATAGATCTACTAGAGACAAATGAGTTAGAAACAAATATTCAATATGGAGATGTTATAATCGAATCCATAAAAATTAAAATTAATGATCAACTTGCACTAAACGATCAAAATTTAATAAATAAGGAAATAAAGGAAGGAAAATATAAATCCCAATTAAATTTCTTAATATTAAAACCAGAATCATTATTTCTTAGAGGAATGTTAGATTTTAAATTAATAGAAAAACTCTTAGAAAATAACAGATTTGAATTAGAACTTTCTGTACAATATAAATCTCCATTTATTGGAAAAGAAACAATTAAAGTACCAATTATTTTAAAAAATCAAAAAGCATTCCTAATTCAAGAATTGGAGAAGTACATGACCCCTGGTGCATTTCAAGCAATGAAATCTCAATTATTAGAAGTAAGGGAAGAAGCAACATATATCCAAATAGGAAATAAAAAAATAAAATTAAAACTAAGTAAAGATCAAGAATTAAATAGGGGAATTATTGAAGCTAAAGATAATCCCAAAATTAAGATGATATTAGATGATTTACTTTTACTATATCCTGACTTAGAACTAGAGATTGAAGAATGAACCTAAAAATAAAAATCAATAGAGAAATAGATTTAAAAGATCAAATTCAAGAACAATTAGAAGAGTTCAGAAATAAAACCATTAAAAATAATGCAATAAATTTCTCACCGATTGCAAAAAGGGACTTAATCTCAAAAGAAATAATCACGGAAACAAATCCAAGAGTTATTAAAAACTTTCAGGTAGGAAAATCAGGTAAATGTAGATTTCAAGGTTTAATAATTAGATGGACGGTAATTTCAAAACAATATCTCTTAATAACTTATTTAAATGAAAATGAATATAATTCAGAACCGGGAGAAATAATTTGTTCTAGAGCAAAATGGAATTTAATTCTCACTGCAAATAAAGAAGCATTTAAAGATTTAGTAGGAAATAC
>JAGVXZ010000024.1 GCA_018303515.1 Candidatus Woesearchaeota archaeon
ATGTCAAGATGAACTTGCTCAAGAAGAAATAATCCTAGAAAAAAAAGCAGTTAATGAATTCTTATTGCTTGCCAAAACAAATCAGAAAAAATGTGTTTACGGTTTAGAAAAAACAAAAAAAGCTTTAGAACTTGGTGTAGTAGAAAAATTACTTCTTTCTGAAGTATTAGATAACACAGATGAACTAGAAGAACTAGCTTCTCAAATGGGTACGGAAATTCTTATAGTTTCAAAGGAATCAGAAGAAGGGCAGCAATTAAAAAACATAGGTGGTATAGCAGGCATTCTAAGATACGAAATTGATTTGTAACAAGAAAAACATTTAAATAGATTCCAAATAAGATAGAGTTATGAACAAAAGAGGTTGGCATACACCTAAAGGGTTAATTCTAATTGGAATTATAGCAGTCACATTAATTGCAAACTATATCAATTTTTTTGATAACTCCATTACTGGAAATATTATAAGAACTTCAGATACTGAAATTAAACTTGAAATAAACAACCAAATTAATTTTAACGAGAAGATAATCACTTTACTTACAGTAAATCAAAAAAACATATTAATCAGTGTTGATGAAATTAAAAAAGAGATAAGGCTTGGTGAAACAGAAATAGTAAATGGTTTATTAATAAAGCCCATAGAAACAGATCCAAGAGAAGTATTTGGTGGAGCAAGATTTCTTGTGAGGGATGGAACATTAAATAATCAGAACTCAGAACAATCCTCGGGAATTTTTAAATTTCATTTTGATGAATCTTTAGTCATAAATGGACTCCTTGTTAAAGTAATTCCTACAAAAGAAAATGATAAAGTTAGACTTCTTGTAAACGATGTAAATAAAAAACTGGAAGAGGGAGAAGAATGGGAAGTTTACAATCAGATATTTAAAATTAATAAGCTTAAGAAACACATTGATAATGAATTCTCAATAATAGAATTAATAATAAAAAAAGGCCCGGAAGAGTTTATCTCACCATTAGACACTAAATTGGATTTACCATCCAATTATCCTATGACTCTATTTGATAAGGAATTAATCTTAATAAAAACTTCTTCAATAAAAGATGGTAAGGCACAATTTTCTGTTGATGGTGTAACTAATTTTATAAATCTAAACAGTTGTAAAATTATTAACGGCCTACAAATATGTTTGTCCAAAATTGAAAATTCAGAAAATGAAGAGTTTGATAGAGCAACAGTAAATATTAAAAAGGAGTTAAAAGAATATATCTTTAATTCAAAATGAAAAAGAGGTTTTTGATTCTTACACTGTTAGTACTTTTGTTTGCTACATTGGTCATTGCAAATCCTCTTTCTCGTACATCAGATTGGTTTGGTACAAGGCCATTTTATCAACCTGGAGATAAAATTAATCTTGCAGAGTATTCTTTTAATGTAAGAAACACAGGCACTGACCAAAATGGAAAATATGTAATTTTAGAATCAAAAGAAGAAAGAAATAAAATTTACGAAGCCCAAACTTTAAGATTAGATAACATAGAAATTTATGTTGAAAGTGTGATTGATGATGGTGGAAATAAATTTGATTCCGCAGTGATATTCATTGCATTAAGAAGAAATGAAAGACCTCAAGGTATATATAAAGGAGAAAATACTTATGAAATTAAAGAACTTGGAGAAATAAAATTAAATACAGGAAATCACCTAATCATAAAGGATATTCTCAAGGATGAAGTTTTAATTTCAATTGATGATGTAGATTATACTTTTTTCTTAAAAGAAAGAAAAATTATTGGAAGACTTTCAATTTTCTTAGATAGACTAATTTATAATCCGCGTAATGAAGCAGGTACTATAATTTTAAAGATTCTACTTGAAGATAAAGAAGAAATAAAAGAATCTCCTAAAAAAAAGAAGGTTATTAAAACTACAGAACCAATAGTCGTTCAGGAAGAGACAATTCCAGATGAAGAGGAAATTTTTGAAGAAGAAATAAAAGAACCTTTAAATCTTGATACAATAATTCTTGATTTCTTGAAGAGAACGTGGTATAGATTATTTTAACAACCTTTAAAAATATTCTCTCTTTTTTAATATTATGGTTGAAACAGATTTGAGAAAGAAAGTAGAAGCAGTTCTATTTACCACAGGAAAATTTCTTGATTCTGAAGAGATTGCTAGACTTTGTGATTTAGATTCAGTTGGTTTTGTAAGGGATGCTTTAGAAGAATTAAAAGAAGATTATGAAAAAAGAGATACGGCTTTAAATATAATTAATCAAGGAAACAAATGGAAATTAACCATAATAAAAGACTATCTTTTTCTTACAGAAAAACTACTTACTGATTGTGAACTCGATAGACCTACACAAGAAACTCTTGCAGTAATTGCATATAAAACCCCCGTGCTTCAAAGTGAGATTATAAAAATTAGAGGAAATGGTGCTTATGAACATATTGCCAGATTAAAAGAATATGATTTTGTTACTTCAGAAAAATATAGCAGAACAAAAATTCTAAGAGCCACTCAAAAATTTTATGACTATTTTGACATTGTAGAAGATCACCTTAAACAAAAAATGGGACAGAAACAAGATGAAACTCAAGAAGCTTAGTTTAATTATACTTTTACTTCTCTTTTTTGTAATATTATTTCTTAGAATTCATTACGGCCACGAAACATTTTCTGATGATGATAGTTTTTACTATTTAGAAAAATTAAATTTTCTTCCAGACTTTTCAATTAAAATCTTATTTGAATTTCTTTTTGCTTCGTCATTTCTAATTGCATTTTTAATTTGTTTAGAACTAACAGATAGACAAGGTATTTCAATTTTATCTTCATTTCTTACAGTTTTCACCCCTCTCTATTTTAAAACAACCTTCAATTCCCTATCAGAATATGGGTTTGTCATTTTCCTACTATTAATTTCAATATACTCATTACTTAGAATAAGAGACTCTAAATTTCAAATTTTATTTGTGTTAACTACCCTAATTTTTTCATTTGTTTCTCAATTATCTCTTCTACTTCTATTAACCTTATTATTTTATTGGTTTATAATAAAGGCTGAAGGGAATGACCTTTCATTAAATGAAACTTATGCATTAATGGCATCAGTACCAATCTTAATTATAATTAATTTTATTCAAAATGGATTTAGTATTAATATAATTCCTAAACTTATTGAAGATCAATTTAAGCCATTAACCCTTACATCTTTTTCCTATTTAACAGGATTTTTATCTCTTTTTTTAGGGTTATTTGGTTTATACTATGGCTATTTTAAAGAAAAATCCAAAAAAACATTTTTACTCACATCAGTAATAATTTCTATAATTTTTTCATTATCATTAAGATTAATCACATTTAAAACAGGAATAATTATCCTGGGTGTCTTTTTTTCTATACTCTCATCAATCTCCTTTCCGTATTTCATCGATTATTTTAAAAAAACAAGAATTCCAATTAATTTATTGCCCGTAATTTTAATTTTATTTATTTTGTTTATGGGGGTTTTTCCATCTATAAATGAATCAAAACAAAAAACTCCTTTAGATCTAACACCAATATTATGGTTAAAAGAAAATACTAAAGAAAACTCTAAAATTTTAGCAAACGTGTTTGAGGGTAATCAAATTAAGTTTTTAGCAAAAAGAAATGTGATTCTTTACTATCCATTCAAAGAAGAAAATTCTCATAAAAGATTTAAAGAGATAAGAAGATTATTCACAACAATAAACTCAATCACGGCAAATAAGTTGTTAGATGGGAATAATATTGATTATATTTATTTCTCTCAAAAAACAAAAGATCTTTATGAAATTGAAGAAATACCTTATATTAACAATATAAGATTTAACAAAATTTATGAGGATTCAAATGTTCAAATTTGGGAGCTAAAACATGTTTGAGATTTATTTGTGGATAATTTGTTTCATAAGTATATATGTTTCAATCTTCTGGATAAATGTAATTTCATTAGGTGAAGAACCCAAACTTCCTAAACTTGTTAATAAACCACTTGTTACAATTGCAATTGCTGCCTATAATGAGGAAGAAGGAATAATTAATACAATAAAATCTTTATTAAACTTAAAATATCCAAAAGAAAAATTAGAAATTATTGTAGTTAATGATGGTTCAAAGGATAATACAAAATCTCTTGTAGAAAATTTCATTAAAGATTACAAAAATATTAAACTAATTAACCACGAAATAAATAAAGGTAAAGGTGCTGGATTAAATACTGCACTAAATGAAGCTAAAGGAAAATATTTTGGTGTTTTTGATGCAGATTCAATTGCAGATCCTATCTCTTTAAAAGTCATGCTTCCTTATTTTCAAGGGGATAATATTGCTGCTGTAATCTCTCCAATAAAAGTTCTTAAACCAAAAACAACAATAGAAAAAATTCAAAGATTAGAATATATTTTCGCAACATTTGTCAGAAAATTAATGAGTAATATAGGTACACTTCATACTACACCAGGGGTTTTAAGTTTGTATAATATCCAAACAATAAAAAAAATTGGAGGTTTTGATGAAAAAACATTAACAGAAGATTATGAAATTGCTTTGAGATTAAAATATCACAATTATAATATTAAAATGTGTGCTGAATGTGAAAATTATACTATCGTTCCACAAAATTTCAATTCTTTATGGAAACAAAGGGTAAGATGGTTTAGGGGATTTATTGATGGTGCGTATAAATACAGAACTATGATTTTAAATAAAAAATATGGGTTAATGGGGTTATTCCAAGTTCCGCTTAATATCCTAACTCTATTTTTAGTTTTATCGTCTTTATTATTTTTCACTTATCAATTTTACAAATACCTCTTAAGATTTTTATACAGAATCCCTTTAATTTCAATCAATGACTTCCTTAATTACAATTTTCCCCCATTAACAGAAATTTTACTCTCAATTAACGTAAAAATGTTATTTCCTGTTACAATAAGTTTCTTCATGGGAATTTACTTATATTTTAAGGCTCATAGTTATATAGATGAGAAATGGAGGTTTCATTTTGCTTCTTTAGTATACCTTTTTATATATCCATTATTTCGTAGTTTACAATGGTTGCACGCCTTTACATTGGAAATCACTAAAGCAAAAAGAAAATGGTAAGAAGAGATATTTTTTTAACTACACTTATAATAACATTATTCATATTTGGATTGGGTTATGGTTTAGGTTCTTATCAGGATAATTTTAGAATTGATGATTCTTCATATTCAATAAAAGAATCAGAACTTGAAACAGACAGCCTTGTAACTGAAAAAGTTTTTTTTGAAGAATTTGGTGGAAATAGTTGTGACAATTTAAAAGAAAGAATAAATAATTTTAATAAACACATTTATGAAATTGGACAAACGCTTACAGAATTTGATAGTAAAAAAATTTCAAAAGGTAATGATTACAATCTATTAAAAAGAAAATATCTTTTACTACAACTGAACCTTTATACTCTAAAACATAAAATTCAAAAATCCTGTGATTTAAAATCAGACACAATCTTGTTCATATTTGATTCAAAGGATAATGAAGAGTCTATTAGACAAGGTTTTGTACTAGATTCATTAGTAAACCAAATACCTGTATCGATTATTACTATTGACAAAAGTTTTGAACAAGAACCTTTGGTTAAATCATTAATCACGTATTATGATATTAAAAAAGCTCCAACCCTAATTATAAATTACGATATTAAAAAAGAAGGTTATACTAACATTCCAGAAATAAAAGAATTATTGACTAATGAAAAAGAAACTTGAGATTCAATTAAGTAAATTAAAACAGTTAGAAGAATTTGACTTGGATTTAGAACAATATACAACCGATTCTTCTCAAGCTTCTGAAATACTCTTGTGGGCTTATAATAATAGAGATATTGAAAATAAAATTATTGCAGACTTTGGTTGTGGTAATGGAATCTTAGGTATTGGTGCTTTATTATTAAATGCAAAAAAAGTTTATTTTATTGATAATGATAAAAAAGCAATTAAAATAACAAAAGAAAATACTAAAACAGGAGAATTTATTCTGGATGACATTTCTAATTTCTCAAAACCAATTGATACAGTAATAATGAATCCTCCTTTTGGGGTAAGAAATCGAAAAGCAGATAAAATCTTTTTAGAAACTGCAATGAAATATTCAAAATCTATATATTCAATCCACAAAATTGAATCTAAAGATTTTATAAATAAATTATGTAAAGAAAACAATTTCAAAGTTGAAACAATTAAAGAATTTAAAATCTTATTAAAGAAAACTCAAAAATTCCATAAAAAAGAGATGAAATCATAATATTTTATTGACACACAATCTGTCTAAATTATGTAGAATCTTTTATCAAATTATTCTAAGAGTTTCAACAGATCCTAAAAACCATAAAATTTAAACCAATACTGCTTTTTTAAACCAAAATAAGTTAAAAATTACCGCCCAAAGAGCTAAATATCCAAAACCAACCGAAAGCTTAATAAATATTCACTAACTGAATATTCAACAGGTGAATACAAAATGAAATTCATAAACAGACATAAAGAAATGCAAACACTGAAAGAATACTACAAGCTGTCCCAAAAGCAGCTAATGACTGTTGCCATTTCCGGGCTGAGAAGGGTAGGTAAAACTACGCTAGTAAAAGAGTTCATCAAGAACAAGAAAGCACTATATTTCTTTGTCTACGATTCTAAAACCTCCACAGAACTTCTCCGAGAATTTACAGAAGAACTGCATAACCATAAAATCATAACTGAATTGGAAACTGTTGCTTCCTGGAAAGTATTTTTTGACCTTCTCTTTCAACGTTGTAAGAACTACGTTATTGTTTTTGATGAATTTCAGAACTTTTATAGTGTGGATAAAAGCGTTTTCTCCATCTTGCAGAGAGTTTGCGATGAAAATAAGTCCACCCCCATAAACCTCATTATTTTAGGGTCACTTATTGGATTATTTAAGAACATTTTTGAAGATAAAAAAGAACCCCTCTATGGAAGAATTGCTGGTAAATTGCATCTCCACCCATTTACACTGCATTATAGTTTAGAAACGCTAAAACTTCTGAAATATACAGAAATAGAAGAAATGTTGAGAATGTATGGGATTTTAGGTGGTTTTCCTAAATATTATGCTACGGTAGAACAGTTTGATCTCCAGAATAAGAATTATCTGGATGTCATTCAATATCTGTTTATTCAGGAAAATGCACCCTTAGAAGCAGAAGTTACAACAATTCTTAAACAAGAGTTTGGCAATCGAAGTTCTCTCTATTACTCAATTCTTTACGCTATTGCTATCGGAAAAACAAAATTAAACGAAATTGCCAGTGCCGTCCACATGAAAGAGAGCTCTATTACTAGACATCTATTGGAACTGGAAAATAAGTTTAATCTCATAAAAACTTTACGACCTATTGACAATAAAAAAAATACTCGATACTATCTTAGCCATCCTTTGATAGCTTTCTGGTTTACCTTTGTCTATGATAAATTTTCTCATTATTCACTAAAAGATACAAAACAAATAATGGGTAATATCAAAGAACAATTTAATACTTTTTTTGGCTGGCGATTTGAAGAGATTTGCCAGGATTTCCTAACAGAATTAAATGAAAAACAAAAGCTCAATTTTCAACTAGAATATTTAAGTAAATGGTGGGGGACAACAAGAGTAAATAATGAAAGACAAGAAGTGGAAATTGATCTTATCGGTTTAAATCAAAAGCAACGGAAAGTTTTCTTTACAGAATGTAAATGGAAAGAAAATGTTAATCCATCTGAGATTCTCCGAGAACTAAAAGAAAAGAGTAAGCATGTTCAATGGCGACTAAATGAGAGAGAGGAGTATTTCTGCCTTATTGCTAAATCTTTCACAAAAAAAATAGAAGAAAAGAATGTTCTGCTCTTTGATCTCCAAGACTTACAAAAAGTAATGATCCCATGATAATAAAAATTGACCTCAAAAATAAGAAAATAACTCTATGAATTAGACAGAGATTAATTAAGGATATAAATAATGCATACAATTATTGGTTAAAATCTGTTCTTCCCCTAAGCTTTCTAATTTCTCAAAACCAATTGATACGGTAATAATGAATCCCCCTTTCGGAGTAAGAAATTGAAAAGCAGATTAAATCTTTTTAGAAACTGCAATGAAATATGCAAAATCTATTTATTCTATCCACAAAATTGAATCTAAAGGTTTTATAAATAAATTATGTAAAGAAAACAATTTCAAAGTTGAAACAATTAAAGAATTTAAAATCTTATTAAAGAAAACTCAAAAATTCCATAAAAAAGAATCAATACAAATAGAAAAAATATTTGTGCTCATTTTCAGTTTCCTTCAAAAATGGGTTTTTAGTGCAAAAAACACTAAACAAATTATTTACTTTTAGCTTTCAAGGTCTAAGAATACAAAAGTGTTCTACAGAGTACTTGAAAAAAGTTTAAATAGTATAAAATTTAGTTTTTCTTTCAATGTTTAAAAAGAAAAGAGATTTATTTATATTTATTGCAGTTATCGTTTTGGTAGCAATTGCAATCTTTACACCTTCGGAAGACTTCATAACAGGTTCTGCTACAACTAATTTAGATACAATTGGAAATCAGATTACAGGTAATGCACCTCTTCTTCAGATAAGTAATCTCCCCGTTGCAGATTCAGATATAAACAACCCGGAAAACATTGTTGTTCATTACAATTTTCTTTCAGGTGATGATGAGATTTTAACAGATTCTTCTGAAAATGGTAATGATGGATCTATTGAAGGTAGGGGTACTGTGAATTTTGTTGAGGGGAAATTTGGAAATGCTTTACAAATAACATCAAACAATTACATTAATCTTCCTGATTCAGTTACACCCACGTTTGATCCTGAAAAAAAATGGTCAGTTTCAATTTGGTTTAGTCCATCAGTAATGACAACAGGAAGTGATTGGAACTGGATTTTCATGAAACCAATGGAACTTTTTCTTCGTGCAAGGGAACCCTATTATCAATTTGCCCTTACTCTTAACTCCCAAAGAAAGCTTGATTCTTTTATATGGGATAAAACTTCTTATTCGGTAATCAGCCAAATTTCCGGTTCTCCAAATCAAGTTTTATTAAATGAATGGTATCATGCTGTAGTTACATATGATTTAGAAGTTGGTGAACAAATCTTGTATTTAGATGGGCAATTAATTGGAAGAAAAAATATTCCTAAAGAAAAATATAAGAATCATAATTCTAAATTTACATTAGGTTTTGATCCTTATCCATCACCTCTTTCTGGAAAGGGAATATTTAATGGTCGTTTAGATGAATTTACCATTTATAATAAAGCACTTTCAGCAGAAGAAGTGAGTGAACTTCATATTAATGGAAATTCTCTTAAGGATAATGGTGTAAGAGCCCCTCCAAAACCACCAGCACCAAATGAGGGAATTGTAGCACACTATAACTTTGGAGAAATCCAGGATACAAATTTATTAGATTCTACAGACGATAATCACGATGCATCAATAGAAGGCCAAGGTACACCAAACCTAATCGAAGGAAAATTTGGTGCAGCTTTACAAATAACCTCAAACAATTACATTAATCTTCCTGTTTCAGTTACACCTACGTTTGATTCTGGAAAAAAATGGTCAACATCAATTTGGTTTAATCCTTCTGAATTCCCATCTCGTGGAAACTGGGATGGAATTATCTTTAAACCATTCACATCTTATACTGATCCATATTACCAATTTGCATTAAGACTTCAACCAACCGGAATGCTAGAAGCAATTGTATGGGATAAACAAAGCCATCAAGAAAATGGAATGGGATTAGTTTCAAGTCCAGTACTAACATTAAATGAATGGCATCATGCTGTTGCAACTTTCGATTTGGTTAGAGGAAAAATAAAACTTTATATTGATAACATCTTTATTGGTGAAATAGATGTAGATGTCAGTAGATATACAAATCATGAATCTAAACTTACAATGGGTTATGATCTTAAAGTAAATCATGGTGTTTTTGATGGTCTTTTAGATGAATTTACAGTTTATGATAAACTTCTTTCAGAAGAAGAAGTAAATGAATTATTTTTAAATGGAAATGAATTTCAAGATGACGGCTCTGGTCTTCCGCATGTTGATCCAGAAAAAGTAATTGACTATGATTTTGAAAACGCTGCTGATGGTACAATTCCTGATGAAAGTGGAAATGAAAATAATGGTGAATATAATGGTCCTATAATAACTGATGGTGTTAAGAATCGAGGAATACAATTTGATGGCACTAACTTTGCAACTACAGAACACGATGAAACATTAGAGATGCAACAAATTTCAGTTTCTTTATGGACTAAAAATTTAGAAGAACCAGAAAATGGTCACGCGATTTTATTAAAATCCTCAAATAACTACTGGCAGGATGGTTTTGGTATGTTTTATGCTCTAGATAAAGTTTACTTTTATGTCTCAACTTGGAGTCATCATATGGTTTCTTCAGATATAACCCCTACACTTTGGAATCACATTGTTGGAACTTATGATGGCGAAACAATTAAAATTTATGTTAACGGAGTATTAGGTGAAGAAAGAGAGTACAATAATGGAATCATTCAAACAAATAATGAAATGGAAATTGGAAGAGGTTATGGTGAAGGAACTAATATTAATGGTTTAGTGGACGAAGTTAAAATTTATAATAAAGCACTTTCACAAGATGAAATTACTTCTTTATTTGAAGATATTGAATTTACTGAAGAAGAACTTGCTGCTAGAGAAAGAGAAACAAAAAGAATAAATTGTAATAGAATGTTTTCTGATATTGAAGTAAAAAGTTCATTAAATGTTGATGTGACTACAGATTTCAATACTTGGTTTAATGAATGTTCTGAATTTGTAGAAGAATCATGTCAAACTCCAATAATGGGTGCATTAGGCACATGTAAAAATGATTTAACAAGTTCCTGTATGAGTGATTTTATTTTAGATAATTTAAATTCTGCACCATGTTTCAATGAATTCTTTGTTGAAACATTATGTGATGATAGACAAGATAATGATCACAATGAATTTACAGATTGTATGGACAATAAATGTATTCCAACTCCTATTTGTAATGTACCTTGTGTTACAGACAATGATTGTGGTGATGATAAAGTTTGTATGTTGGGAATGTGTAGACCATCTGATTTTGATCCTCTAGGTGTTTGTGCTGTTGAACATTCAAAAATTTTAACTGATTATGCAGGTGGTACTGAAATTGGATTAAGATTTTCATTATTTGCAGATTATTGTACGAATTGGATTTCAACCAAACCTGAATGTGGTACTTTAGCACAAAATTTATTGGATTCATGTGAAGATGATACTACAAATCCATGTTATCAAAATTATCTTTATGCAAACCCACAAAATGCAGATTGTTTTAGCGGTTTATTTGGTGCATGTGAGAATGATAATGAATGTTCTGGAGGAAAAACATGTAGCGAATCATTAAAATTATGTGTTGAATGTGAATCTAACATTGAATGTGAGAATAATTTTATTTGCAACTCAAATTATGTTTGTGAAGCACCTTGTTATTCTAGTAATGAGTGTAGTGAAGGTAAAATTTGTAACTACGATACTCAACAATGTATAGCCCCTATGGAAACAGAAATATGTACAGATGGATGGGACAATGATAATAATGGATTTGTAGATTGTAATGATGAAGCATGTTTGAATGATCCAGCTTGTATTCGTCCAGTTGAATCTTGTACTAACGGAATAGATGATGATGGAGATAATTTGATAGATTGTATGGATACAGGTGATTGTTTGAATGATCCAGCTTGTAGCAATGCACCAGCAAATGTATGTGCATTCCCATGTGTAGATAGTGCAGAACAATGTAGTGGTACAATGAGGAATGATTTAGTCTGTGCGGATAGAAATCAAATTTGTTGTCAACCACAATTACAAATTGGTGGTTGTACTCCTGGAACAGAAAATTGTAGTTGTACAGTAGATAATTCTTGTAGTGAAGATTTAGTGTGTCAAGATAATTTATGTATTCAAGTTGGGAGTTGTAATTCTATTATTGATTGTCTTCATGGAGAAGAATGTGTAAATAATGTTTGTAGTCCTGTAGATCACGAGTGTGATGCTGATGGTGATTGTGGAGCAAATGAAGTGTGTAACCTTGAAAGTTTTACTTGTCAACCAAATCCGGATGATAACTCATGTAATGCTGATGGTGATTGTGGAGAAAACGAAATATGTAATACCGATAATATTTGTGAAAGATTACCAGGTTGTTCAGAGGATAGTCATTGTGGAGCTGGAGAAATTTGTGATAATAATTTATGCATAATTACAACAGATTGTACTACAGATGAAGAATGTAGTTTACCTCAACTCTGTAATACAATTAATAATATTTGCGTTACTCCTGAATGTGTAACTAATGAAGATTGTGAAGCAAATCAACAATGTAATGACGATCACACTTGCGGAATTAGATTATTCCAACAAAATGAAGAATGTACAGACACAGATGATGGTATGTTTTATGAAGTAAAAGGTGAAACTACCGGTAGAGCAAATTCAAGAGCAGATGTTCTGACATACCATGATCAATGTATTAGTGACAAGATTCTGAACGAATTCTTCTGTGATCCTGATAGAAACTTACAATATGTTGCATGGGAACGATATGCTTGTAAAAATCTTACTGATGATGATGGAAACACAAAAAGATGTTTAGAAGATGAAAATAATCTTGCATCCTGTGTATCTAAGAATTTCTGTTACAAAACTGATGATTGTAGTGGAATTGGAGAAGAATGTATTGATAATACCTGTACTGAAATTGAGGAAAGAATTCCCTGTAATGCAGACTGGGATTGTAGAGGTGCTAATGAATGTATTGATAATTTTTGTAGTCCAGCAACATATTGTAGTTCAGATGCAGAGTGTGTTGCACCCAAAACTTGTAATATAGAAAGGATGAAATGTGTAATAGCTCCAACCCCTTGTGCTGTTGATAACGATTGCCCTGAAGAAAACGAAGTCTGTAAAGATTTCCTTTGTGAAGAGAATGCTGAAAGAGGTGATGGTGAAGACTGTAAAGTGAATGCTAATTGTGCAGCAGAAGTACCTCTATGTAAGGAAGGATTATGTAGTACTGTTGAATGTAATGATGAAACTCCTTGCCCTGATGATAAAACATGTACTAACAGTCAATGTGTAAGCTCAGAAGGAGGAGGAGCAGGTGGTGGAAATGGTAGAAGAGGTGATTATAAATCATGTGAGGATTTAGGTGGAATTTATTGTAGCACAGAGTGTGGCGAAGGTGACATCGAAAGTGAAACAACAGATAACTGGTATAATGGATTTAGAGAAGGTGGAAACTGCTGTCTTCCAATGGGAGAAGGTGAGTCTAAAAATGCAGTTTGCAAATCTAAAATATTTGATCCTTCTACTGGAACTATTGAAGAAAGATACGTTACAGATTGTTTTGATCCGGATGGTGATGGTTTTGGTGTAAGAAAAATCTGGAGTGGTGGAGATAATAGAATACCTTTAGGTGAAGAAGAATGTACAACTATTCATAAAACTGATGTTTCATTCTTTAGTTTATTTAGTTTAGTTTCAAGTTTATTATTAATTTTAGGATTTTACATTAAGAAGAAAAAAATAACAACTTTTTTAAATACAAAAAAATAGAATGTCTTGAAAAGTGGTAAGTAAAAATTTAAAGAAGAGTATTCTTTTCGTTGCATTAATATTTTTATTAATTAATCCTCCTTCAGTAACTGCTAATTGGTGGTGTGATAACATAGGTTGGCCATGCGTTGGAAGTTATGGTGATCCACCTCCACCACCAGAAGAAGTAGAAGGATGTGAAGTTGATGCTGATTGTCCATTTTTAGATCATGTCTGCGATTCTAATGGGATCCGATATGGAGCTTCTGAAGATTCCCATCCCTTAGGAGTAAACACATGTAGTAGCAAAAGATGTTATAATGACCAAGAGTGCCAAAGGGGTCATATTTGTTTGGGTGGAAGGTGTATGCCAGACCCAGAAAACCTTGTTATTAATATACCCAATGAAGGTCAAACTTTTGAGATTAAAGAACCAATTGATTTTGAAATGGAAAATGGTGGACCTCTTGAAGTTGATGAGTATTTGTGGGATTTGGGGCATTGGCCTAATGAGCGAAATTGGGTCCCTGGCATTTATGTAAGAGGTTCTTATCCAACTCCAGGTGAAAAAATTATTACTGCAAGATTTTCAATGCCTGTTTATTCTTTCCAATATATAGACAAACAAGTAACAATACGGATTATAGATCCAGATGCCACTCCAATAGAACGCCATGCTCAAGCTCCTCCTCAACAATCTCCAATTAGATGTTTTGATACAGACGTTAATGAAGAAATTCCAATAAATGTACCAGGTTATGTTTCAGCTGGACCAGACCAATTTGAAGAGGATACTTGCGAAAGTTCTAATAGAATAATTGAAAAGTCATGTGGTAGAGATGGTGAGATAATATCTGCGAAGCAATATTGTCAACAAGGCTATTCTTGCCAAACACCACCAAATAATGTAGGAGATTATTGCAGTCCTAACCCTATTGTAGAAGAACCACCTTCTGAATTCCCACTAGATTTATGTCCCTCAAATATATTAGGTAAGAACTGTGGTCAGTTTGGAACTGAAAACGCTTGTAAAGGAACATTCCTCAACTTAGGGATCCTTTGTAGTAATAGAGATAGTGATAAGATCCCCTGCACTAATAAATACAGAATAAAAAATGGTGGACAAGGATGGGGTTGTTATCCATATAAAGCTCCAAAAGTTGAAATAGATAGAGGGCTTGAGGGTAAAAATGAACCCCCAATTATAGATGATCCTCAAGATATTAGTGACAACTTTTGTAAAGATCATCCAGACAATTTTTTGTGTCTAGGTTTAGGTTATAAACAAATTTTAGAATTATGTGAAACAACTCCAAATTCTCCAATTTGTATTAATCTAGACTCTTATTTAACTCCTATGGAGAATTTCTGCACATCTTCTCCAAATTCTGCTTTATGTAATGGTGTTGATAACTTAGAAGAATTTTGTGAAAAGGATTCAAAAGATGAATTATGTCAAATGGGTTTACTAATCGTAAATACATGTTTAGAAGATAATAATAAATGTCTTGAATTAACAATTGAAGAAAAGGCATGGTTCTGTTCAAATAATTCAGATCTCTCATTCTGTGAAAGAAGAGTATTTAGAGGAGAAGGACTTCCAAAAGAATGTAAGGATTCCGTATTCATAGAATTAGTAGGTGATAGTGATGAAGATGGAATTGCAGATTCAAATGGATGTGATAGATGCATTGATACTCCCGAGGATTTAAAAGGCGAGGTTAATGAATTTGGTTGTGCAGAAGGAGAAAGAGAAAAAAGAAGTTCTAAAAAAACTTGTGAAGATTTAGGTGGAATCTATTGTGGTTCATTAAGTTGTCCATCATATGCAGTAGGATATGATTCAAAAATAAATGGTGATTCATTAAGAGATGGAGGAACTTGTTGTATTCCGTTAAATGAAGGTGTAGATTTATTCTGTTCTGCACAAGTATTCAATCCCTTAAGTGGTGGATTTGTAAGTGTAACAGAATCAGCATGTAATGATCCGGATGGAGATGGAATTGGAACTAAAACAGTGACTTATGATGGATCTCCAGCAACCCAAGAACCTTGTACAACAATTTCAGCAAAAGCAAAGAATGCCCCAGTACCATTTTTCTCTAATATTCATATAATTTTCACTCTACTAATTTTAGGTTCATTTTACTTTTACAAAAAAGCAAAGAAAAAACCTTCTTTACCAAAGAAAGAAAACAAGTAAAACCCTTCGATACCAACGAAAGCTATTTAAACCATAATAACTCTTAAAAGAAGGTCTAATTTTAACTTTAGAAACTGAAGAGCTTAAAAATAGAACCCAATTTGTATTCATTTATAATGGAAGAAAAAAAGCTATCAAGACGAGAATTTGTTTCGCTGGGAGCCAAAGCTGTCGCATTTACTGCTTTTTGAGGGTTGGAATTACTTGCTTCTAATGCCGAAGCGTAGGCACAGTATGACGCAGGTCAGCCCGACAAATGCTTTTCAATTAATTGAACTTTTTTTTTATAATTAATTAATTCATAGAACTTTTTAGCATAGATTAGAGGGAGAATCGGAATTTGCAAATCATTCCACGAGATTTTTTCAGTCTTATCAAACATATGCAATTTCCTGTCGCCATAAGAATTTATCTCAACCTCAAAACCACTAATATCACAAACTAATGAGCAACCATTTATTTTTTGACTGAAAAAATCTTTAACAATAAATTTCTTCAAGGCATTTCTGAAAATATCAATTCCCCCATCATTAGTAGTTATATCCAAATCTCGAACAGAAACATCAACATTTTGGACTTTGAGATTTGCACTTCCTTCAAGTCTCCAAACAAATTCTTTTCCTTGAAAACTATCTAAAATGATTTGCAAAATTTCTTTAATTTTTTGTTCATCCATAATGCTAAAAAATTCTTCAGTCTATATAAATTTTCTCAATCATGCCACACAGCATAAAAATAGAAACCTTTAAAATAATATACCATAGACCATAATCCATGGAAGTAAAAATTCTACAAGAAGATAAAGATGTTATTGAGTTAGAATTAGAAGGTGAAACTCATACTTTAACTAATTTAATTAGAAAAGAATTATGGAACAATAAAAACACAGTATTCGCAAGTTATAATCTTAAACATCCCTTGGTTTCACATCCGGTTTTAAAGGTACAAACTAAATCAAAACCTAAGAAAGTTATACTAGAAACCATAGATGATATAAAAAATCAGATAAAAGAGTTAAGAGAAAAAATCAAAAAACTTTAAAAACAACAGATTTCTTAGTTTATATTAAAGAGGATGGCAGAAATAAATTATTCATATACAGTGTTGAGTGTTTTTCTATTACTTTTTGGAGTTTTCTTATTATTTAACGAACCTTCAATAACTGGTCTTTCAACTCTGGAAGTAGAAAAAGAGAGGTTTTTACAAAATGAATATTTAGATGGAAAATTCACAATTAAATTAGAAAACTCTGATTTCATTAATGAAAATGCAGTAATAGAAGTAAAAGTTCTCAAAGGTGGTACTGCAATAGTCTCAAGACAAATGTCATTCACAGAATTTTTATTACATTCAGGTGCAGATCTGGAAAAAGTTGATCAAGATGGAGAAACAGGATATAAAGCTAAAGCAGATTTTATAATTGATTTAAGTTGGTTCAGTATCATTGTTTCAGAATCTGGAAATTTTGATCTTAATATAAAATTTAAACATGATGCTACAATCTATAAAGATAAAACAATTCCAATACAAGTTGAATCCAGATCTGATGCCGGACTTCCGGAAATTGTTGATATTGTTTTTGGAAAATTAGACCGAGATGGTGTTCTAGAAAGTAATACAAATGAATTTGTAAAAGGTAATAAAGTTGGATGTGGAATGGTTTATAATGGGATCGTTAACGAAATAAAAGTATTACTCTATGCTCCAAATGATAACAGGGAAAATCCTTCATATTCCTTAACAAATTCAAGTTCAAATTCCCAAGTATTTAGTTCTCCACAAGGAACAGCAGTTCTTATTTCACAAGAGATAACAACTAAAAAACCTGGTCAATGGAGTTGTATAGTAGAACTTACCAATACCATTGGTACAACTAAAGGTGTTTCTTCAAATTCATTAATGCAATTATCAGATAGTACAGGTCCATGTACTGAAGATTGGGAATGTACTAAATGGTCTCCATGTAATAATGGTGTACAAGTAAGATCATGTGATGATAACAATGAGTGTGGCACTAAAAAGAAAATCCCAACAAACCAACAAAAATGTTCTTCTTCACCTCCAGCTACAACTTCACCTCCTCCTCCACCTCCTTCAGAAAAACCAACCCTTCCACCACCTCCTTCAGAAAAACCAACCCTTCCACCACCAACACAAAAAAGTAAATCTTCAATTTGGACTTATTTAGCTCCAGTAATTGTTTTGGTATTACTAGCAGGAATAATAATCACAACATTAATAATAATAAAAAGAAAGAAAGCAAAAGAAATAGTAAAAGAAGAAGAGATAGAAAAGCCGAAAACAGAAATATCACAAACTGTAAAAAAACCTTTAACAGAAATTGAAAGTTTTATTTTAAAATCATTAGAGTCGGGAACTGATAAAGAAACATTACAAAAACAATTATCAAGTGTAGGTTGGAAACAGGATCAAATAAAGAAAGAGTTAAATATAATGTTATTATATAAATATATGAAAGAAAATCTCTCTAAAGGTCTAGATAAAAATCAATTAAAACTTTCATTAAAACAAAAAGGATGGCCGGATGAATTATTAAATGAGGTGATGTCAAAATTATAAAAAAATTAATATTCATTTCAATACTTTTAATAGTTCCAACTTTAGCAGCTCCATTAATTGATGTAACTCCTTACAATCCATATCCTCATGAAATTCTAAGATGCGAGTATATGGCTTTTCAAGAAGGAGATAATTTACGATTTATATGGAATCGAAATGGTCGTGACATAGCAGATACAATGAACAAAAGAGTGGAGATTGATTTTCTACAACTTAATGAAGTTGGTGGTACATTTAACTTAGATGAAATAAACTGTGATGTTTATCTTTGGGATCTGCAAACTAATAGATATAAATTAATAGATAACGATAGAGAATTAGATGGTTTAGTTACAGTTGGAGGATATGAATGTAATGATGGAATAGACAATGATGGTGATACTAAAATTGATTCTCAAGATCTAGGCTGTACTGATAGAACAGATAATTCAGAACAAGAGCATCCAAGATTAATCCTTCAAAGATTTTGTAATGAACATCCAAATAATTTTTTCTGTTTAAAAATGGGCCTAAGTGATATTGTTTCATTGTGTAGAGAATTTTCTACAAGCCCACTTTGTGTAGGTGAAGAAATAAATCCTGATAATTTACAAAACATGTGTGCTCTTGATGCAACAATATGTAATGGTGTAAATGATATTGCAACTTATTGTGGAGATGTTTTTGATAATGGGAATGATGCTATAATTTGTAATTTTGTTTTACAAATAACATCAAGTTGTGAAGAAGAAAATAGCTGTTTTGAATTAAATGATGACGATAAACGTAATTTATGTAAGGTAGATGGGAGTTATGAATTTTGTAACCATTTTCCAGCAGACTTAGGAGAATTGTGTAGAAACCGAGAATGTAAAGCAGGATTATTATGTAATCCAAATAAGATATGTGAAACTGCTTTTTGTGATGAAGGCGATACTAGAGATTTTGAATGTCAAAATGGAATTGAAATTGAACAAAAATGTGAAGATAACGAATGGATTGGAGAATGTCCAAGAAATGCAGAATGTAAAGAAGGAAAAACAAAAAAAATCTTTTGTTCTGATGGTACAGAAATAACACAAACTTGTAAAAACTTCAAATGGAAAGGTACATGCCCAATTATTCAAGAAGCTCCAGAAGTTCCAATTCAAAGATCTCAAAATAATCAAGTGATCCAAACCCAACCACAAATAGAAAAAGAAACACCAATAACAAAACAAAAAACCCAATGGCCTTTAATAGTTTTCATCTTAATTTTAGCAGCAGTTTTAGCAGCATTAGCTTTCTACTTCCCATCAAGAAAACAAAAATCTAAAAAAAGATAACACTTCTTCAGAATAAAATGAATTTCAAAAAAATATGGGATTTTATATGGCATGATGATTCCTTTGCAAGTTGGATTGTAAATGTCTTGATTGCTTTTGTAGTCGTTAAATTTTTAATTTATCCAGGATTAGGTTATATTCTAGATACTCCTTTTCCAATTGTAGCAGTAGTATCAGGTAGTATGGAACACTCATCAAGTTTAGATAAATGGTGGCTAGAAAATCAAGATTTTTATGCTTCATATGGAATTACAAAAACTGATTTTAAAAATTACAAATTTACTAATGGGTTTAATAAAGGAGATATTATGATTTTGTACAGTAAAAAAAATATTAAATTAGGGGATACAATTGTTTTTCAGGGTACAGCTAGTGAACCAATAATCCATAGAATCATTAAACTAAATAAGGATGGAACTTATCAAACCAAAGGTGATAATAATCCAGATTCAAGGAGAGATGAAAAACAAATTCAAGAGGATAAAATTTATGGTAAAGCTGTTATAAGACTTCCTTATTTAGGGTGGTTGAAAATTCTGTTTGTAGAATTTCTAAATATTTTTAAAGCATAATTAGTATAACAACTCTTTTAAATTCTCCTACTTCATTAGAAATATGTTTTGTGATAAATGTGGATCCTTACTAAAACCTTGTGAAGGTAAGATGCAATGTTTAGATTGTGGAGTATCCAAGGATGAAGGTTTAATTAAAGATCAAAAAAAGAAAACTAAAAAAATTGAAGTAATGGAACAAATTAAAGAATCTTATCCCATTATAGATAAGAATTGTGATAAATGCGGTAATGAAAAAGTTTTTTTCTGGTCAATTCAAACAAGATCATCTGACGAACCAGAAACCCAATTCTTCAAA
>JAGVXZ010000025.1 GCA_018303515.1 Candidatus Woesearchaeota archaeon
TCCTACTTCATTCAGCTCTTTATATTCTTCAATTCCAATTCCAGCTCTAATTAAATTTTCAAAAACAAGTTGGGCACCTGTACAAAGATCACAATTGCTTGGATTAATTATATTAATACTCACTTTTCCAACAATTCTATTCTCTTTAATACTAAAGAATGGTGGTAATATATCTGAAAAAACTAAACCATTACTTACTTTTGTAAAACTTTTTCCAAAATCCAATTTTTCAATTTCTCCTTCTATCAAAAAAGCAGGTAATTTTTTTAAATCATATTTGCTTATATAATCAGAAGCCTCAGAAGCTTTCAACGTAACTTCTTTTACAACCTTAACATTTAATTTCTTAAATTCTTCAACTTTATTTTCTATTAAGAAACATCCTTCACAAGATTTATCCGGTTTAATTATTAAGATTTCTACATCAGCTGGTCTTGCTTCTTCAATAGACTTGTCTATTTCTTTAATTAAACTACTACTCAAAGTAAATGTTTGATAAATATTAAAAATTAAAAGAATTAATAGAAGAAAAGCTAGAGTTTTAAACCACTTTAAAAAGTCAATTTTATCTAAATTAAACTTTCTAAGATCCAATTTAATCTTTTCTTCTACCATTTTAAATTAAAAACTAACACCCTCCTACCATTTGTGGAAGATTATCCAAGCTATTTCCTGAAACACTTGCACTTCCAGAACTACTTGATGATACTGAAGAGCTACCACCTAACTTTACTTTACCATCATCTATTTTGTCCTTTAATGTAGTTAATTGAAATGCTTGAACTCCTGATACTATTACAAGCAAAGCTACAACAACTACTAAAACCATATTCTTATTCATTTTTCTAACACCCTCCTACCATTTCAGGTAAACTTTGTGAAGCCTGGCCTCCATTACCTGCTACCTTCATAGTTAATTCCACCATATACTTCGGAAACCATATTGCTTTCCATCTCATTACTTCTTTTAAAATTTCCGCGTCCGTATAATCAGTATTCAGCATTAACCAAAAAGTTAAAGTTTGTACTGCAGGATTATGCTTACATCCACATCTTGATTTTCCTTTTGCATCAACCCCCTGTGCTCCGATTCCACAACAAAATTCACATGAAATGCCTCTTGGATTAGCTGCTAAATTCAGATATCTACTCCATACTTCTGGGTTTGTCTCTACCTTTGCCTTTAATGCATTATATCCGGATGCCATTTTATCCAAAGAAACAACTGGATCATCAAATGAGATTCCCATCTCTGCACCATATTCAGGAACCCCCCTAGGAACAATCATAGAAATTGCATCATCTGCTGCCCTTACATCCTGCACGGGAAACAAAGCTGCAATTGCATCTGCAGTTGATTTAATTTCATTAATATTAACATTACTTAAATCTCCACCAGAAAAAGAAGTATATCTTATCCCTAAACTACTTGTGATTAAAGATAGTTGCACTTGATTAAATATCAGAAAAACTGCCACAACCCCTATGAGAATAAATCCAGATCTATTAAGTGAACTTTTTTCTTTCACAATTTTAGTGGACATAAACCAACACTAAGTTTAACATTTATATATCACTATGGGTATAAACGAACCATAAAAAACAACCCCATTAACTCAAATTTAGGGATTATATTGTTTATTTCACCATTTCCCAGAAAAATATATCAACTTTGTTTTTTTCTTATCAATTCTTTTAATTAAACCTTTTTTTTCCAGATCCTGAAGAATTTGACTAAGCTTTGCCTTAGACATTTTCACTTTTAAAAATAGACTACTTTGTGAAATTCCTTCATCATCTTTTATAAATTTAATGACTTCCTTTGTTGATTCATCTAACCCCATTAACAAAATTTTAAATTTTTCATCAGATTCTAACTTAGATTTATTTTCTTCCAGTCTCTTTAATATTTCTTCTTCACCTTTATAAAAAAAGAGAAGATAAGCACCTAAAGCAATTATAAATCCTACAACTCCAAAAGCAAAATGTGTTATGTTAAGATTTTTTTCAATTGATTTACATCCAGGTTCTTGAAAACAACCCATTTTTTCACTTTTACTATCCAACTGCGAAAAAATATTAACAAGTATAAAACCAACAACAAAACCTAATGCAAGAACTACAATTCCTATTTTTTTAAGATTCACAATAAAAAGATACATCCTTTAATTTATAAAATTAACTCTTCATATACTTGAAACTCTAAAGTTAAAAAATAAAATTAAAAAAATAAAAACTAAAATTTATTATATAAATACGCAAAGATGTACAGAGTAATAAATGTCCAAACTCCTGCTTCAATCATCCCACCAACAATTCCTATTAAACTGGATGAGAAAAACAAGTGCCATTTACTCATTGCTTCAGCTGCATTAACATATATACCTACATTCCAACCAATGCCTAGAAGTAACATACAAGCTGCTGCAATAACTGCCCCTGCAAATCCTAATTCTTTTTCCTCTAATTTTTGTTTTGCCATTTTTTCACCTCCCTTTCAATTCCATATAAAAATTCTTTTATCCATTTTAGGAATACCTTCAATTACGAGAGAATATTCCCCAATTATTTCTTCATTAGTTTTAAAAATTAGTAAACCTCCAGAATGATGGCTTCCCAGTATTGGTACAGAATCTGGTTTAATTTTTTTACCATTAATCTCTAAGGTTGTAATCTCTTTAAGATTATAAGGTTCTAAATTAACAGAATGAGTATTTACCAAGATACTAAATTCTAATTTCCCCTCACCAATTTGTGTTGGTGTAATATCAATACTTACATCGCCATCTTCAAAGCTCCCTGTAGATTTAGTTTCAAATTTTTGTTCTTGAAACTCATTATTTTCTTTTGTACATCCAAATATTAATACAATTATAAGAATAATAAATAATCTCTTCATTTTTTCTTTCTCCCTTTAATATAACTAATTATGCTAACGAAAACTAAAATACTTCCAATTATCCAGAAAACAATTCTAAAATTTTCTAGAAATTTAAAGGGTATCCCTGCAAGAATAATTCCTAGATTAAATAAAATTAATTCTCTTGAAATACATCCCCTTTTAATATAAAAATAAAAGACTAGAATTAACATTAAAACTGCAAATATCCAGACTGGAACTGCAATTTTTGTAAGAAAAAAGAGAGGCATACCTATAAGTGTAATCCCTACTAAACTTAAGAGAGTAATCAAACCAAGACAAATATTATGACACACTTGCCAAGATCCCAATATACTAGTAATACCAGAGAGACTTCCAGTTATCCCTACAAGTTTTTCTTTAAATCTGTTAATAACCATTTGTAATCAATGACAACATGAACCTCCATGATTTTTTTGACTCTTTTCAAATTCATTAACACATTTTTCACTACAGAACCACTTGCCATTTTTTGTAATACCACTTCCTTTTTTTTCTTTCATCCCACATACGGGATCTTTTTTCTTAAAAATTTCTAACATTTTTCTCCCTCCTAACTTAAAGACTAGGTATTTAAATTACCAGAATCTATTTTGGCCTCCATCTTTTCATAATTAAAGAATTGCCTACAACACTAATTGAAGAGAACCCCATTGCTATACCTGCTATAACAGGTGATAATAACCATCCCGTAAAAGGAAATAAAACACCAGCAGCAACTGGAATTCCAACAAGATTATAGAAAAAAGCCCAAAACAAATTTTGTTTTATTTTTCTCATAGTATATTTACTTAAATCAATGGAATAAATAACATCTCTAAGATCATCTTTAATTAAAACAATGTCACCTGATTCTATTGCTACATCAGTACCAGTACCTATTGCAATTCCTATATCTGATTGTGTTAATGCTGGTGCATCATTAATGCCATCTCCTACCATTGCCACAACCCCCTTTTTTTGTAGTTCCTTAATATTTTCAGATTTTTCAGAAGGCAATACTTCTGCTAAAACTTGATCAATATCTAATTGCTTTGCTATTGCTTCCCCGGTTCTTTTATTATCTCCGGTTATCATAACAACTTTGATTTTTCTTTCATGTAATTTTTGTATAGCCTCTAAAGAATGCTCTTTTAAAGTATCAGCCACCGCAATACAACCAATAAAACTATTATTAACAGAAACCAACATTACAGTTTTACCTTCACGTTCTAATTTAGATATTTTTTCCTCATGTGATCTAAAATTTATTTTATTAGAATTCATTAATTCTCTGTTTCCTAACAATATTTTTTTATTCCCATAATTTCCACTAACCCCTTTTCCAGTAAACGATTCGAAACCTTTGACTTCCGGAATTTTCATTCTCAAACTTTTTGCTTTCATTACTATCGCTTCACCAAGCGGATGTTCAGAATGTTTTTCAACTAATGCTCCAAATTTAATTAGATCATTATCTTTATACTTATTTAATGATAAGATATCTGTAACTTCTGGTTTACCTTTCGTTAATGTCCCAGTCTTATCAAAAACAACAGTATTTATTTTAGAAAATTTTTGTAATGCATCAGCAGTTTTTATTAAAACCCCTCTCTCAGCTCCTAACCCTACACCCACCATAATAGCTGTCGGTGTAGCTAATCCTAAAGCACAAGGACAAGCTATAATTAGTACAGCTACAAAAGCAGTTAATGCAAATGTTACTCCTGCTCCTAAAAAATACCACACTAAAAATGTTATTATTGCAAGAATAACAACTATTGGTACAAAGTAGTAAGAAACTTTATCAGCAAGCTCTTGAATTGGTGCTTTTGATCCCTGTGCTTCTTTAACTAATTTTACAATTTGTGCTAATACAGTATCTGATCCAACTTTAGTAGCCTTAAATTTAAAACTACCAGTCTTATTGATTGTTGCTCCAATCACTTGATTTCCTTTATTCTTTTCTACAGGAATACTCTCTCCCGTAATCATACTTTCATCCACAGAAGAATTTCCAGAAATTACAATCCCATCAACTGGAATTTTAGCTCCAGGTTTAACTAAAATAATATCTCCAACTCTAACATTCTCAATTGGAATTCTAATTTCTTTATTATTTCTAATTACTATTGCAGTTTTTGCTTGTAAACCAATTAATTTTTTAATTGCTGCTGAAGTTTTTCCTTTAGTAATTACTTCTAAATATTTTCCAAGTAAAATAAATGTAATTAAAACCCCAGCCACTTCAAAATAAGCACCTTCACCCCCCAAAAACATAACACTGACACTATAAATAATTGCAGCCCATACTCCTATAGTTATAAGGGAATCCATATTTGGAGTAAAATTAACTAAAGATTTTAAACCGGAACTAAAAATCTTCCAACCCGCAATTAGAACTGGTATAATTAATATTACCTGTAAAAAATAGAGTTTGAATTCAGATACATTTAGAGAAGGCCATACAAACAAATCTAAGAACATAAAATATAATAATGGTAATGAAAAAATTAAAGAAATAATAAATCTCCTTTTTAAATTTTTAATTTCCTTAAGCTCATCTTCTTCATGAGACGATTCTTTAGTAACATGATTTTCATAGCCAGCATTTTTAACAGCTGCCATTAATGAACTTTCATTAGTTTTAGAAGAATTGAATCTTATTTCAACCTCTTTTACAGCAACATTCGTTTTAACATTACTAACTCCACCCACCCTCAACAACGAAGTTTCTACTATTCCAGCACAATGTTGTGATCCCATCCCAGGAACAGATAAGATTACAATATTATTTGCATTATTTTCTTTTTTAATTTCAATTTTCTTTTCATCTTTTCCAAGAAATTTATCTAAACAGTCTTTATTACAAAAATAATAAGTCTTATTATTTGAAGTATGTATAAATTTAGTTCGTTTTGGATTTACTTCCATCCCACAAATTGGATCCTTAACCATCAAATCTTTCTCCCAATTAGATGAACACAATATATTCCCATATGTTCATCAATTAATTTCATTAGGGGTTTAATTGTTTTTTTATTTAAGGAATAATATCTTTGCTTTCCTTTTTGTTCAGAAAAAACCATCCCGCATCTTTCTAATCTTTTTAGGTTATGGGAAACCATTGTTTGTTCAAATTTAGTATAATTACAAATCTCTCCAACATTAAGATTCTTATTTCTTAACACATTTAAAATTTTCAATCTGTTTGGGTTTGATAAAGACCCAAAAAATAAATTGTAAGTTTCAAGTGAATGTTTCATATATGAAATAAGCATCATATGATATTTAAATCTTATGTTTTTGAATGAATTAACAAAATTTATATACTCCTACCTCAGACATTATTTATGGAAAATTTTGATACAAAGAATTTAGGTAAGATCCTAATAATCTTATCAATTTTACTTCTATTCATACTCACGTCTGTTAAAATGAACTATGATAAAAATGGAGCTGTCCTTTGTGAAGCAATTGCTGAAAGCCCATCAATGGATATGGAAAACTGTCCATATCATAATAACAATAATTCTTGGTTAATCGTTTTAGCATTTAGTATTGTATTCCTAATTCTTGGTGGAGGAATTTTTCTTTTTTTAAGAAATAAGCAATTAGATTATAAGCAGATTGACTTTTCAAGATTAAACGAAGAAGAAAAACAAATTTATAATCTAATTAAAGAAAAAGATGGTTCAATTTATCAAAGTGAAATTATGAAAGAACTTGAATTTTCAAAGGTTAAAACCACAAGACTTCTTGATCTTATGGAAAGCAAAAAGATTTTAGAAAGAAAAAGAAGGGGCATGACAAACATTATCATTCTTAAATAAACTAATTTACAACAATCTTACCTTTCATTCCAGCTTCTGTATGCCCTGGAAGATTGCAAGTAAACAAAAACTCTCCAGTTTTTTTTGGAGTAAACTCTACTAATGTGGTACTATCACCTTTAAGAATTTCATGTACATTTAACTCATCAATATCAAAAGAATGAGTAAAATCAAGATTTTTTATTTCCATTACAGTTTTAGTATCCACTTTTATATTTATAATATTAGGTGAAAATCCCATACTATACGCATTCATATGAATTATCTCTCCCGGAGTTACTGTGACTTCAGTGTTTTGCGTATCAATATTCGCTGGAATAAGTAGTAATGCCCAAAGAGAGAAAATTATAATTAAGAAAATTAATTGAAGAATTTTAACAAAGAAATTAGAATATGCTTTTTTAATTAAATATGCACTCCACATTCCACTAATTATTAAAATAATTGCCTTTGAATAACTAATAAAACCATCTTTGAAGTGTAAAGTTGGTCCAAGAAAACCAAAGAAAATTGTAAAGAACATAATCCCAAATACTATTGGAAGATAATAATAACCAGATTCTGTTAAAAATCCTTTTAATTTTATTTGATTAAGTTTAGCACAAACAATCCCAAACAAACTAAAAACTAATAAAAAGATTCCAATAGAGAATACAAAATCGAATCCACGAAGTAAATATCCAGTAACTTCTAAATTAAATAATAAAATTATTTTTCTTATTAAAAAAACTCCTTTATTTGTTAATATAAAACTTAAACCCAAAAGTGCAATTATAAAATAAGATTCACTTAATGTAAAGTTAATTCTATTTTCTATTTCCTTTCCAGGTCTCGTTATTCCAATGTGTGCAGAAGAATAAGGACAATTTTTTATACAATTAGTACATATCAAACAATCCTTATTACTTTGAATATTTGGAACATCATTAAACATTGGACAAGGTTGTTCTTTACGTCCTAATATGCACCATTTTTCACTACATTTTTCACATATTTTTTTTCTTACTCGAACTCCTATAATCGAAAGTCTGCTAAAAACTCCAAGTAAGGTTCCAATCGGGCAAAATAATCTACAAAATAATCCTCTTTTAAGAAAAATACCTGTAAGAATAGATAAAATTAGAAAACCAATGAAGAAACTAAGAGTTATTTTTGTAGATAAGAATAATCCTGAAATCTGTTCAATATATACAACAATAAAGAATAATACAAACGGAATAAAACTCCATTTTCTAAAATTAATTAGTTTGCCCTCATTTAATTTATTTCCCAACTGGTTAGTAAATCTTAAGGGGCATAAAAATCCACACCAACTTCTTCCAAGAAAAAAGAGTGTAAGATATAATAATGGCCACCAAAGGATCCATACAACCCACATAGCAGACTTACTAGTAAATTCGTAAGAAAAGATCTTAATTGTTCCAAGAAGAAAAGTTAAAATTATTCCTATAAAAATAATTAACCCAATTACCCTTATAAAAAGATTTATTTTTTTAATTACAAGATTAACTCTTTCTTCTAATTCCATATTTTATATTCCATTAGAACTTCTTTAATTACTTTTATCTGAAACTAGTTTCATAAGTATTTAGTTATGTTGTTTCTATCTTTAAAATATCATGAGTTATATAAGGAGGTTGTAAAAAAATGAAAAAGAAAATCTTAATTGGATTATTTATAATTATATTATTCATTACAGCAGCATGTACAAAAAATGATTTAACAGATAATGCAGTTCTTTACAAATCAACATTTTGTGGTTGTTGTGAGGGTTACACCTCAAAACTAACAGGTGCTGGCATGAATATTGACGTAAAAAATATGGATGATGTATCACCAATAAAAGTAAAACACAAAATTCCTAGCGAAATGCAAAGTTGTCATACAATGGAAATTGAAGGTTACTTTGTAGAGGGTCACGTTCCATTTGAAGCTATACAAAAATTACTTAACGAAAAACCAGATATTGATGGAATTGCTCTTCCTGGAATGCCATCTGGTTCACCTGGAATGCCTGGAATGAAAAATGGTCCATTCATAATTTATTCCTTAAAAGATGGTGAAGCAAAGGAATTTATGACTATTTAAAATGAGGAAAAAAAACATATTTATGGGGATGTCTTTGGCCATATTATTTATTGGTTTTTTTCAATTCACAAATAATATGGACATGGAAATCTCAACCTTTTTATATTTAAAAGAAGATCTAATTTCTAAACACTTAGAGCATGGCACTTATAGGTGTTGTTTAAACAAACCATGTAGTTATTGCATTGGTGATGCTCACGATGGAAGAAAAGGTTGCTATTGTCTTGAAAATATAATGAATGGTAAATCTCCCTGTGGTGAATGTGTAGGAGAAATATTAGAAGGCAATGGAAATAAATTTCTAGCTCCTTATTTTGCCAAGGCAATTTCTGAAAATACTGGACACGAAGAAACCGTAAAACAAATAATCTCAGAGAAATATAATATTCCAATAGAAAAACAAGTTTAATGGAGGTAATTTAAAATGGTAAATTTAAAATGTGGTTGTAAAGTGAATAGTAATGGATGTTTTATTCTTGGTAATAATTGTTTAGAGAAAAACTGTAAGGAATGCCAAACAGTTTCTAAAATACATCCATTTGGTGATAAAAGATTTAAGAAGATATATCTAATATTAAATTTATTTTTTAATTTTGAAACTAAGATTTTTTTTATATTCACTTACTTCAAATAAGAAATATACTTCTCTAAAATAGATAATTGCGGAGGACAGGTTTCGAACCTGCGCAGGCACTAAGCCACTGGATATCTCATCAGTTACTCTAAGAATGATCTTAAGTCCAGCCCGTTTGACCACTCCGGCACCCCCGCATAATATAATAATTGGTTTCTAAGAATACCTTATAAAACTTTTCACTCTTATATTAAGGGGGTAAATAACTCTTTTTAAAACTAAATTTCCCTCAAAATAGAGGATTTTTAAAAGATTACTTTAAAATCTTTCCAGTTTTCAAATACCACATATACAAATCTAATTCTCCCAAAGACATTTTAACTTCATCAGCAATTTTTCTAAATTCCTTCTCAATTTCTAAATACCCTTTTTTATTTATTTTCTTAGGTTTTTCTATTCTCCCATTATCAGCCATTAAGTTAATTATATGCCTATCTAAAATAGAATAATCAAAATATCCAACATTGCGTAAGAAATGTGAAGCCTCTTTATATCCCAATCCTTTAATATTCTTAACTAACCATTCTCTAGGATTATTCAAAGAAACGATTATCTTTTTAATAGATTTATAGTTCCTTGCATCAACAATATAACTCCCTTTATTATTATGGAATCTATGTTTGTTTCTCTTTATTGTTTCTCTTATTTCTTCTAAGTTTTTATTCAAGAATCCTTTATGACCTAACTCATTTTGAATATTGATTGCAGTAGATGCTTTAGAATTTGCAGTTAATAAACAGAAACATAATTCACTAAACCATTCTTTATCATTTTTAGTTTCAAAAGATGAAAATTCTCTTAATCTTGATTCTATTACCACTTTTATTTCAGAATTTCTAAGTTTATTAATATCTTGAATAAGTCTCATAATGTTTGAATAAAATACAGGACTTCTTTGGAATGATTTTTTGGATTTACTTTATCATAAACTTGGATGACTTTATTTGACTTATCTAACACATAAGTTATTCTACTAATACCCAAATATTCTATTCCCATAAATTTTCTCTTCCCATAAACACCATATTTCTTTGAAACAGAAAAATCAATATCAGATAACAATAATATTTTTAAATTATGTTTATCACAAAATTTAGTTTTAGTTTTTTCATCTCCTCCAGAAATCCCAATAACTTGAATATTTAATTTTTCAAATTCTTTAAGATCGCTAGTAAACTCTTTAGCCTCTATTGTACATCCAGGAGTATTATCTTTTGGATAGAAATAAACTACTTTATATTTGGATTTACTTAAAGAATGAACTTTACCTTCCTTATCCTTTAATTTAAACTCAGGAGCTTTATCACCAATTTTAAGTAATACCATTTCAGTTTTAAGTTTAATTCTTTTTATTAAGATTTGGGTATTTTAACAATTAAAAGTATTTTCTACTTATTTTAATTTTCTCACATCTTTCACTTTTCCAAAATCAAATATTCCTTTTTCACCAACAACCTTAACTTTAAAATTTTCAACTTTAGAAATAAAAGGACTCAAAAAATCCCCCTGTAAAATATCAGTTCCTTCAGATAAAACATTAAATGATGGCATTACAATTAATTCCTTTTTTTTATAATTCCCTATTAAGAAACACTTATACTTCTCATCACGTGGATATTCTTTAATCGTAATCGCAGGATGTTCATGCCCAATAACTATAGTTTTAATTTTATCAAAAGAAAAATCTACAGAATCACCATGGCAAATAAATATTTCCTTAAATTTAATGAAACTACATAACTCTACATTTTTACGAATAGCAATAGGATATAAAATATTATCATGATTGCCTTTAATTAAAATTACTCTTTTACAATTTAATCTTAAAAAATCAATAAAGTTACAAATCTCTTTCCATTCGTCTTTTAGAATGGTCCCAAATTCATGTTTTAAATCCCCGTTAATAACAATTGTATTAATCTTAACAGTTTCAAATATTTTCTTTAACTTTGAAACTGTTTTAGAATATTGTATTTTTGGAATTAAACTTCCCTTGTTATGTAGAGAAGCTTCATACCCTAAATGTATATCCCCAAAAACTAAAACCTTTTCTTCCTCTAAATATAAACATAAATCAATAAATTTCATACTTTGAAGAACCACATAAAACTTAAATATCCTTTCTTTCAAAGATTAATCTATGGATATTAAAGAGAAGAGATCAAAGAAACAACTAATCTCAGATATCTTAATAAGATTAAAACAAATTGAAGATTCAATAAATAATCAAAATACTGTTCTATTAAAATCAGCATCATTTGTAATAAGGCGTGATATTGAAGATTTAATAATTCTAATTGCAAAAGAAGGTTCAAATCAAGAAAAATCAATTGTAAGTGCCCATGAATTTTATGAGTTTGTTAACTTCATCGAAGCTGAAATACTCTTACTTTCACATGATGAAATAAATTCTGACCAATTCTATTTTAAATTATTTAAAGATGAATTTTTTCCTACTTCTCTGATAGTAAAAGACAAAATTAAAGAGCTTTTAGAATTAATAAGTCTTGATCCAATTACTGTAAAGCATAGTTCCACATACGATCGAAAATTAAAAAAGAACCCCTATTTAGGAGCCAGTCATACAATAAAAAAAACTGAGATTTCAATTATTAATTATTTTGAAAAGGGAGGAAAAATTGGTCAGAGCAATTATGCAAAAATATCTCGTGAAGACACGATATTACACTCCTGGATCCCAGCTCCAATGGATGACTACAGGATAGAGTATATATTTAATCCACAAAAGAGAGAAATCTTATTTTTAGATATTGGAAGGGCCGGTGCCGATTTTGGTTACAGTGGCCATTAAGCAAAATATTTTTGTACCACTTCAACAACTTGTTCAGAATCAGTATCACTGCACTCTTGTCTAAAACTATAATAGCTTACCTCCGGATCTCTATCTATTTTTTTAACTGCATTTCTAAATACCCTTGCAACTAAATTTCCGGGAGATTCAGAAATTATTGCATTAAACCTTTCTAGGGAATAGTCAGGGTCTGGAGTATTATGAGTTACAGCATCACTATAAACTACAAAGCCATTTTCATAATCAGTACCATAAAATATATAGTCTTCCTCTACACTATTTGGTATGTCTAAACTTCCCATTTTTTCTCTTAAACTCATAAAGTAAGATCAATACCACAAAGCATATAAAACATACTAAATCAAAAAATTCTTAAGAACTAAGAAGCAATTCTTTAATATCTCTTTTATTGTTTAAAGAGATCTTAGCTAAAACCATATTATGCATTCTTTGTAAGAACTCTTGTCTATCTTCTAATTTGATTATATCCATTACGCCTTGTAGTGCAATATTGAAAGCAAATGGGCTAGGGATTTTAGTTTCAATTTCTTCAAACTCTAATTTTCCTTCTTCAATTAACTGAATCACTAACATTGCATTTATTATATCCATTTGATCTTCTAAGACTTCTCTCCTAGCTTCCTTAAGAATTACAAAATCCTCAGAGATTTCTCTTACTGTTTTTAATAATCTCATTGAATTAACTTGTTGCCTTCCTGCTCTTTTTTGTTTTCCCTTATAATTTCTTAAAATCATTAAAGATCTTCCCGCACAATGTCTAAATCTCCTTTTCAAAACTTCAGAGTTGTCAATCGCTTTATCCATTATTTTTCTTAGTTCTTTAGATTTTATTAAATCAATAACCTTCAATACCTGAACTCCTTTACTAATTCCCAAATAAAATCCATTATCATTAATTCCAATAGTTACTGCTTTTTTTTGAGTTTTAGAAATTGCATAAGCTATTGCCCTTGACAAGACATCATTTACTCTTCTTCCAAATAAAGAGTGGAATATTACCTTTTTATTTCCATACTCATCAATATAATTCTCAACTATTATTTTTTTATCCGATGGAATTATTTTCAAGTAAGCATACTGTTCTAAAAAGTATTTATATATTGCTTCGGCAGAATTATCATCTAAATATAAATAATCATTAATAAAATCAATAATCTCTTTCTTATTAATATTATTCTCAAACTGATCTAACATCAACCTTCTAAATCTATTTATTTCCATTGCCAAGTCAAAACTTAGAGGTAACATCTCTGAAAACCAAGATGGTACTGTAGGTTGTTTATCCGACGCAACAGAAACATTTGCTACCATTCCTCTTGCATGTTTAAACAAATAAGTCTTTCCACCCAATACAAATCTATCCCCTTTCTCTAATCTTTCTAAGAAACTTTCATCTATAGTTCCAATAGGATGGCCATCTACTTTTACTGTAATTCCTGACTGATCTGGTATAGTTCCAATATTAGTCATATAAAGAACCCTAGCTAACTTCCCTCTTTTTCCAATTTTACCTTCTTCCCTCCAGATTTTAGCATAAATATATCTCTCTTCTAAAGAAACAAAATCACCTGCTAAATATTTTAAAACTTCTTCAAAATCGCTCCTTTCTAAATAAGAATAACAATAACTCTTTTTAATTAAGGAAAACATTTCTTCTTCATCCCATATTTTTTCTAATGCTAGTCCAAAGATCTGCTGTGATAAAACATCCAATGCATTTTTCGGAATATGAATTCTATCTATTTTTTTTTCAATTCCTGATTTTAATAACAAAGAACATTCAACCAAATCATCCCTGTCTAATACAATTATTCTTCCTTTTGTAATTCCATGAAGTTTATGATTACTTCTTCCCATTCTTTGCAATGCTCTTGCAACTGACTTTGGACTTCCTAAACAAATTACTAGATTAATAGAACCTATATCAATTCCTAATTCTAATGAGGTAGAACAACTAACAACCTTTATTTTCCCATCTTTCAATCTACTCTCCACATCAGTTCTATGTTCTTTACTTAAACTTCCATGATGAGCTGCAACATTATCATCACCATATAATTTAGGAAATTTATCTTTTAATTTATGAATAACTCTTTCAGTTCCAGCTCTGGTGTTAGTAAAGATTAATGTAGTTTTATGTTCTTGCACTAGATCATTGATAGTTTTATACAAAGCATTTTGCATTTGTTCATAAGAACTATTAATTAAATCTTTAACTGGACAAACAACTTTCAAATCCATTTTCTTAAAATATTCAATATCAATTATCTTACAACTTCTTTCAGTTCCAACCAAACACTTTGCAACTTCTTCTAAAGGTGAAACCGTTGCACTTAACCCTATCCTTACCATGTAACCACATAAATTTTCTAACCTCTCCATACTCAAACTTAAATGTACCCCTCTTTTATTTTCAAACAAAGAATGTACTTCATCAGCAATAAACCACTGAACATTTTTTAAATTCTCACAAAATTTAACAGAAGAAAGTAAAATAGCTAAACTTTCAGGTGTTGTTATTAAAATATGCGGACTCTTTTTTAACATCTTAGATCTTTCAGTTGTAGTTGTATCACCAGTTCTTACAGCAATTCTAATTCCTAACTCTTTTCCATAAAGTTTCTCTATTTCTTCTAAAGGTTCAATAAGATTTTTATATATATCAGCATTCAAAGCTTTTAATGGACTCACATATACACAATAAACTTGATCTTCTAATTCATTCCTAATTGATCTTTCAACTAATTCATTTAATATTGCTATGAAACCAGTTAAAGTTTTTCCACATCCTGTTGGAGCTGATACTAACACATTTTGCCTATTATGAATTTCAGATACTGCAAATAACTGTGGTTTAGAAAAACTATCAAATTTACTAAAAAACCATTCTCTAACTAGTGGATTAAGTAAATCTTTTACTATTTCTTGATTATCAGCCTTCTGCTTATATCTTATTTGATCCATTAATAAAACCTCAATAATAGCAAAACCAGAAACTTAAAAAGTCTTATGAGTAATTGTCAAGTGTGGTTATATCCTCTAATTAAAATGATTTATAGAAGGAAACCTTAAGGGACAAAAAAAGTAAATCTTAAAACTATTTACAAACTTACAAAAGCATGAAAAAATTATTCTGGGAAGACCCATACAGAACTGAATGTAAAGCAATAGTAACCGAAATAAAAGGAAATAAAATTAAAGTTAATCAATCAATTTTCTACGCATTCTCGGGTGGTCAAGCATCAGACGAGGGTACAATTAATGGTATTAAAGTAAAAGAAGCAACTAAAGAAGGAGATAAAGAAGATATTATAGACATTACTTACGAATTAGAAGAAGCACCAAACTTCAAAGTTGGAGAAGAAGTCGAAATTAAAATAAACAAAGAAAGAAGAGATAATTTAAGAAACTTACATTCCGCAGCACATATATTATACTATATCACTATAGAAATTTTAGGTAAATTAAACATCGTAGGTTCTAATGTTTCTCCAGATAAAGCAAGAATGGATTTTCTTTACGAAAAACCTTTAACAGATAAAATCCCAATAATAGAAGATAGGATAAACAAGTTCATAGAAGAAGGACACGATATTATTATGAAACCTGATGAAAACAAATCGGATTTAAAGTGGTGGACATGTAATGATTGGAAAATGCCTTGTGGAGGAACACATGTTAAGAATTCTAAAGAGATTAGAAAAATAAAATTAAAAAGAAAGAACGTTGGTAAAGAAAAAGAAAGGATAGAAGTTACTTTTGCTTACTTATAAAAAAATTTTACATAAAACAAACCTATCACTCCAAACAATAAACTTGAAATTAAAATCTACTAGAAACAACATCCCAATCAATTGCATCTATAAAAGATTTAATGTAAGAAGCTCTATCCATACCATAATCAAGAATAAAAGCATGTTCAAACACATCCATAACTAATAAAGGAACACATCCACTCAAATGCCCAACATCATGTTCATTAATCCATGTATTAAATATTCTATCTCCTTTTTTATCATAAACCATTATTACCCATCCAATACCTCTTAATTTTCCACAAGAAATAAAATCCTCTTCACATTTTTCTAGAGAACCAAAATCTTCATTTAATTTTTCCATTAATTTTAAATTTTTAAGCTCTTTTTTTTCTTTAGTAATATTTTCAAAATATAATTCATGTAATCTCATTCCATTAAATTCCCACCCAAACCTTCTTTTCAGCTCGGCCCATTCTGGTGTTCCAGATTCAATTGATTTTAACTTTTCAATTAATAAATTTGTATTTTTCACATAACCATTATACAACCCAAAATGTGTTTCTAATAATTTATTGCTAAAACCAGATGTCCCTAAAATTTTACTATAATCTTTAGTAGTATACATATAAATTTTAAAATTAACAATTGTTTATAACCTTTATTGTTATTGGAAATTTAAGATTTAGATTGATTTAGAAAGCCTATCAAATAATTCCTTTTTAATTAGGATTTTCTCCTTAAGTCTTTGCATGGTTTCTTCTAAATCTAGAATAATCCTTTTATCACCATGATTACCTTGCCAAATTGCTTCATCCACAATTAATCCCCAATTAATATTGTTCTCTTTTTCAATTATGTTAAGTATATCATCAAAATCTTTTTCTCTGTTTGTTACAGACTTTAAAAGAATAATATCTTCTTTTGATAAAACCATTACACTTAAAGTGTTTTCTTTCATAATAAAATCAAACCTTCCGTAAGTCCTTTCTGTCATAGCTTTACTTAATTTTGTAAGAAAAATATTTCTTACAAAAATATAAAATCTTTCATCACCTTTGGTATATATCTCTGGTTTATTTTTGTCTTTTTGATGTTTTTCTGAATAAATCGTAACTAAACTTGTCTTTGAGTACCCCAATTCTTTCAATGCACTAACAAATTCACTTTTAGATCTTTCATCTTCAAAAATAATATCCACATCTTTAGTAGCGCCTTTGTAACCATAATACATCATCGCATTTCCACCAAAAGCATAACATTTTATGTCTTTCTTCAAATATGCACTGATAAGTTTAAACAAACTAGTCATATCTTCTAAACTTATCATTTTAATTCCTCTAAGTCTTGCTTAGAAAATGGAATTATAATATTCCACTCTCTCTCAACTTTCTTTGCAATTTCGCTATTAGTTTTCAAATCCTTTAAGATAATTTTCTTTTTTGTCATCTCTTTTTTCAAACTTATTCTAATATTTGAAGGCATTTTTCTAGTCCTTATAAAATTTCTACTTACATCATATAATGCACCAAGTTCTCTTTCAACATTTTTAGATTTTGCAATTTTATGGAGTTTTGTCCAATTTCTTATATGGTTAAATAAATACAAACTAGAAAATATTATCCTAAAATTTCTTGTTAGGATTGCATCGACAAGAGCATTTTCAACACTATACTTCCCAAAAATCTCATGTTTAAAAGTGGGGGCAAGTTTAAATTTAGAATATTTATTAATTATATCAAAAAGGTTCTTTTCACCTTTGACAAACTTTTTTTGACTTATCGTATAGATCCTCTTTTGTTTACCTCCACCTTGTGTTTTAAGGTATCCTTCTCCTCTTAGTTTACTTATTATATTTGCAGCTGTTCCTTGTTTGACTTTTAATGCGCTTGCAATTGTCTCGATTGTTTGTTTTCCTTCCAACCTTTTAACTAAATTTCCCCTTTCCATAGGGTTAAGCATACAAACAGATATATAAATGTTCTGTTTATGGGATGAAGTTATATCCCTTAAGTTAGATGAGCCATAATTTCTAAAGGTTTAAAATCTTCAATTTTGTGTAACTTAACATCTTTTTGAATTTTTTTTAAACTTAGATTTTTCCAACTAAATCTAATCCAGGTTTCAAGGTTTTACTTCCTGGTTTCCATGAGGCAGGACAAACTTCTCCATCATGCTCACGAACAAATTTAGCAGCTTGTAATTTACGTAACAATTCATCAGCACTTCTTCCTATGGAATTATCATGTAATTCATAACATTTCAAAATTCCATCTGGATCAATAATAAAACTTCCACGTAAAGATAGTCCTTCACCTTCAATATAAGTTCCAAATTGTTTACACAATTTTCCAGTTGGATCTGCTAACATGGGATATTTTATCTTTTTAATAGACTCTGAATTATCATGCCAAGCCTTATGTACAAAAACAGTATCAGTACTTACAGATAATAACTCAGCCCCTTCACTTTGAAACTCCTTATATTTATTAGCTAATTCAACTAATTCAGTTGGACAAATAAAAGTAAAATCTGCCGGATAAAAAACTAAACATACCCATTTTCCTTTATAAGAACTTAACTTAATTTTCTTAACTTCTTCATTATGATACGCCTGAACTTCAATATCTTCAATTTTGTCCCCAATTTTTACAATCTTATAATCTTCCATAAACAAAAGAGAATTAATTTATTTATATCTTTTATTGTATTTTAGTTTTACTTAATTTCAAAGGGTATATTAATCTATTGTAACTTAACAAATTTATGTTTTCAGATTCACCTTTAGATCACATTGAAACATGGATATTTGATATAAATGGGACTTTAATTTATAACCCCTTTTATTATATTAAAGCAACTTTTAGTTTCGTTTTCTTACAAATGAACCTAGAAATTCCTGAGGACCCTTTATTAAAAAGAATTTGGTTCTCAAATCACAGAAATGAGTTGATTAAAGGATTAGAAGTTGATCCAGATATATTTTGGGGTTTATTTAATAAAGTTACTAAGGATAGGTGGGGTTTAGAAAACAGTTCTCAACCTTATGCTGATAGTATTGTTCTTGACGAATTATTTGCCAAAGGTAAAAAAATTGCTGCATTCACAAACGCACCTTTATCTAGGGCAAAAATAGAAACTAGTTTAGCCTCACCCAATTTTAATGGAAATATTTTATCTGCATATGAATATGGTACTTTAAAACCTAAACCAGATGGACTTTTATATTTAATGGAAAAAATGGGAGCAAAACCAAATACAACCGCTTATGTTGGGAATGGTGATGAAGATATTCAGTGTGGTAATGAAGCTAGAGTAACTACCGTAAGGATTTATAGAAATGAACATTCAATTACTAGATGTGGAGAAGATTTCACAATAGATTCTTTATTTGAATTAAGAAAACTTTCAGGATTATAGTTTTAACTAGGAGCATATCTACACTTTCCAAATCTACATCTAGCATTTCCTGGGCATGCAATATACTCAAAATCCGCAGCACCATTATTACATACTGCTTCTTTCACTCTTCTTGTTGTTACACACTCATCTTCAAATTTATAAATCAAACCAGAATCAGAAAAAATAACTTCCCCTCTGGTAAATTCATCTAAACCATCACTATCTTCACAAACATTAAAATCATCTACGACTTTTCCAGTATTAACACAAGCTGTAATTAAAAAGAATAAAACTATTAATATCATAACTATTTTCATAAAATAAATTTAGTTTCAAATGTATTTAAACCTTTTTATGAATTAAAAATTATTCATCTATATATTCTTTCAATTTATCAAGCAATTTTCCTCATACTAATTTTATTCTTCTCTTCCAAACTCATTTCAGCAAAAGTTTTACTGAAATCAGAAGGCTGGAATATAGAGTCCCATCCAAAACCATTTTCACCTCTGGGTAAAACAATTTTTCCTTCAATTACACCTTCAAAATACTTAATATTTTCACCATCAGTATAACCAATAGTACATTTAGCCCAAGCTTTATTGTTTCCATATTTAGAAACGAGTTCACTTAACCCACTATACCCAATACTCTTTCCAAACCACTTAATTAAAGTTCCAGGCAATCCATTCAAACATTCAATTTCAAGTGTAATATCGTCGACAATAAGTTTGCCTTTAACTTTTTTCATTGCCTCTTTTAATTTATGTTCGATAACTTCTTTAGAACTTAAACTTTGGATTTCCTCAAGTTCAATCTCATAACCCTTTATTAAAGGAAATATTTCTTGTGCTTCCATTAATTTTTCTTTATTGCCTGTTAAAAATTTCATATTAACTCTACATCATGTGGTTTACTCTCTTGCCAAGATGCTGGACTTATTCTTACAAATTCAGCTTTCTTCCAGAAATCTTCAATAGTATAGGCACCAGTATAACTCATTCCAGATTTAAGTCCTTTAACTAATGGTTTAATTAATTCCTCTGCTGTCCCAGTATAATGTACTAATGCTTCCACCCCTTCTGGATTATATTCCACATCAACATCTTCTCCCATTTTTTGATTTCTAGTCATGTTTGCTCCGAAACTTGCACTACCCCTATAAATCTTATACTTCCTTCCGTTTCTCATTATTGTAATTCCTGGACTTTCAGCAGTGCCAGCTAAAGATCTATTTCTCATTACAGTACTTGCACCAGCACCAATTGCTTTTGCAATATTACCTGCCATTCCTCCAATTCCTCCATCAGCCATAACTGGCACATTATATTCATGACCTATTCTTGAACAGTCTAACACAGCAGTAAACTGTGGAACACCAGCACCAGCAACTAACCTTGTGGTACAAATTGCTCCACTACCAATTCCTATCTTAACACAATCCGCTCCTGCAGAAATAAGGTCTTGTGTAGCAAGTGCAGTAGCAACATTACCAACAATCAATTCAGTTTCAAATCTTTTTTTAATTTGTTTTGTTGCATTTATTGCTAATTTATTGTGGCCATGTGCAACATCAATAAGAATACAATCACAACCTGAATTTAATAATGCCTCAGTCCTTTCTAAATAATCTCTCTTAACACCAACAGCAGCTCCAACCAACAATCTTCCTTTTTTGTCTTTAGAGGCCAAAGGATACTTGTCTCTATTTTCAATATCTTTTGAAGTTATTAATCCAAAAATATTTCCTTCCTCATCAACTAAAGGTAATTTTTCTATTCTGTATTTTTGTAATATTCCCCTTGCAGCTTCCGTCCCAGTTCCAATAGGTGCAGTTATTGGATTTTTAGTCATTATTTCTTTTACTGCAACCCTCTCATCATCAATAAATTTAATATCTCTATTACTTAAAATTCCAACTAATTTTTCATATTCATCTACAACTAACAACCCATGTATTTCCTGTTTTAACATTAATGACTTAGCATCATGTAAACTCTGATTTTCACTTATAATAAATGGTCTTTCAATAATTACAGACTCGGCCCTTTTAACTTTAAGAACTTCGTTAGCTTGATCCTCTATTTTCATGTACCTATGTATTATTCCAATTCCACCTATCCTTGCCATTGAAATTGCCATTTTACTTTCAGTTACAGTATCCATGTTACCTGATACAAATGGGATTTTCAATCTAATTTTTTTTGTAAGTTGTGCAGAAACATTAACCTCATTTCTTGAATTAATTTCAGAATATTGTGGAACAAGTAAAACATCATTATAAGTTAAACCCATACCTGGTAAAATCTTAGGTTTTTGTATCATTTCATAATCAAGATCTAACCTCTCTTTTTCCATAAAATAAACCCCCAGACAGACAATTAAAACCTTCTTAATAAGGATTTCTGTAATTTAATAATCAAACAAACTTTTCTGTTTTCCTTCAATTAAACTCTCAAAATTCGTATCAAAGAAACAAAGCACAGAATCTGCAATAGGTTTTATTTGTTTCTCAATATAATGTTTATAATCTAAATCATGCCTTATATCTTGAATAGGTTCTGGCCCATCTGTCGTAATTACATATTCTATTAAATTGCTCTCAAGAACTTTCAATTTTCTAGCCGCTTTAACATGTGGTGGAGAAGTTTTAGTATAATCACTCAAATCCTTTCTTATCTGTTTTTTATAAATTAATTTCTCATCTAATTTTCCTTTTATAATCTTATCTACAAATTTCTTAACAAATACATCAACTTCTTCTTTCTCAAAAACTTTTTTTAAAAGTTCTTGCTGAAATTCTTTTGCTGCTTCCGTCCAATCACCACGAACTGATTCTAATCCCACAGTCTCAAGTTTTCCATTCACTAATCCAGCATATCTTTTCTTTGCACCTTTTTCTCTTCCTCTTAATTTTGGCATTAAAAACCGGGAATAAACTTTTTCAAATTCCATTTCAAGTATAGAATTTCTTTTATATTTTTCTTTTACATATTTTTTATAATATTTATTTATTTCTTCTCGTAATCTAGTTCCAATTTTTTCAGCATCTTTCAAATTTTTCGCATTTGAAACTACAAAGAAACTATCAGTGTCATTATAGATTATTTTATAGCCTAAATTCTCAATAACTTTGTCAGTTAATTTAATAATATAATGCCCAAAATGTGTTATTGCATTTGCAATAGATGGATTATAAAATCTACAATTGGGCGAAGCCAAAACACCATACATTGAATTCAATTGTATTTTAAGAGCATATCTTGTTAATTCATCTTTTTTCTTTTTTGCCTCATCTCTTTCTTTCCAAATTTTTTCTAATAAAATTGGCATTATTCCATCTTCATTTCTGAAACAAGCACCATTAGGTGCTTTAATCATATCCAATTTACAATTTTCAACATAAGAATAAGGATCTATATTAAAAGTCCTCATAATAGAGGGATAAAGAGATTTAAAATCCAATACAATAATATTATCATAAATGCCAGGTATTGGATCTTTAACATATCCACCTGTGGTTCTTATCTCCATACCTTTATAACTCAAGGTTGGGCAGACTACTCTTCTGCTCATAGCTTCTTTAATATATAAGAAATCCAAAGCAGCAATAGAACCATTAACCCTTTCTAAAGGTAAACCTGTAATAATTGATTTTTTAATATTTAATTCTAAAACCTTAGATTTATATAAAAGTTCATAAACTAACTCAGCATCTCTTAAATTATAATTTACTAACTTTTGTTGATCTTTTTCATAATACTCCTGAATTTTATAACCTCTTCCAGATCCAGTTAATAGTTTCCCATAACCTAAAACTTTTTGGGACGCAGTTTCAAGTTTATAATCCTGTAGATCAATAAAAGAATTTCTTAACAGATGCATCCCATCTAAACAAGCTCTTCCGGTTACATACGCTGTTGAACTTTTAATAAAACTTGATTCTAATCTTAATTTTACCTGTGAATTGTCCCTTCCTAAAAGAAATGGGATTTTATTTTCTTTGAATCTTTCCTTAAGAAAAGCCATATCTAAATCAATAAAATTCCATCCAGTTAAAACATCTGGATCAATCTCAAGAACTTTTTCTTTAAATTTTTCTAACATCTCAGATTCATTTTTACAACTCACTGCATTTTTCAGTTTCTTCTCTGAAACTATAAATACTTTCTTAAACTCTTCAGAATAAATTGAAACACATAGTATTTTAGTTCCTTCCAAATCAAGTTCAATATCAAAAGATAAAACTTTCAAATTTGGAATATATTCACAAGAATCTATTATTGGATTTTTATAAACTCTATCAACGTAATCATTACTTTCATATTCTCCATTAATTTCAATACAACCTTGTAGTTTATTATCAATCAAAAATCTATAAGCAAATTTAATATCAGCTTCATAACAATCTATTTTTCCTTTAATTAGTTTTTCTCTTAAAGGTGGAACTTCAGAAGGTAGATTAACTAAAACTTTCACAACTTCTTCATTATCAAAATTTTTAAAATTACATTTCTGAATCTCAAATTCTCCATAGTTTAAAGCCTTTTTTTGTTCATTTCTTTTAATATAAAAATAAGGTTTCTGTTCATTAATTGTAACAAAACTTTCACCATTTTCTAATTTTCCAAATAAGAAAACATAAGCTTTATCATTTACTATTCTATAAGTAGGATCTATAACAAAACCTTTCATTAGAATAATAATCTCCTTCTAACTTATAAAATTATTTGAAAACTAAACCATCAAGTAAATACAATGATTTTTGAACAAAAAATTAAAATTAATTTACAATCAATATTTTTTATTTAACTCCTTGATTTTATATATTAAATCCCCTTTTTATTTAATATATTTTCTACAATTGAGAATTTGTCCTAAACTTTTAAATAAGGATTAGGATTTTTATTTCTTTTATAAGCTTAACATTTTCAACCAGCAGACGAGCCTTTGCTACGTTTTGTGTTTGAGAATTCTGCATATCGAGAAGAACTAAAGCAGTTCAAAAAGAAACTATGGCTCCCCAAGCCAGAATTATTGCTTGCCACAAAATAAATGCTTTAAAGTACAGGGATAAAGAGCATAAGAAAATCAAAGACTTGTGCGATATTTTTGTGTTGTTATGGTCTTCTGAAGAAAAACCGCAAGAATTGAAAAAGAAAATAGTGCAATTTGTTACGACTGAGGAAATTCATGCTTCTATATCAATCATTAACGAAGATGATTATCAAAAAACCAGCCAACAATTGAATCATAGTGTTGAAGAAATACGAAGGGTAATTGAATTATTGAGTTGACTTTAACACTTCTTCAAAATTCTCTACAAATTTTATGTTTATCCCATTAAGTTCTCTCATTATTTTTTAGTTTGGATTAATTATATTATTAATTAAAATCTATTCTTTAACAACAACTTTAAACTTCTTAGAAAGTCCCATACAAGGTTTAACAATTTCATAATTCTTTAACTTCTTTTCTTCAGCCCATTTCCTAGCACTCTCTTCACTAGAAAATGATTTTGTTTTATTCCTGGGCCTTCTAAATCCACCAAAACTTGTAGAAATCAGTTTAAATCTTAAAACATTTTTAAACCTTTCTAATATATTTTCAACAAGAGAAATTCTTTTTAATAATCATTTAAGCTTCTTAAAAAGAAAAAAGATGGCAATTTCAGGTGGCATAGCAGGTATCATGGGCAACATAGGTGCTGGTAAAAGTACTTTAGCTAATTTTCTTCAATCTAAAAGAGGTTTAGAAATCCTAAGAGAACATATTCCAGAAAAGATTCCAATAAGAATAATTAACGAACCAACTGATCCTTATGCAAGAAAAGCATTTTATTCTGATCGGGAAAAATATACAGACAGGTTTGAAATTTCTCAAGCTCATCTAAGAATTTTAAGACACATTTTTGCAAATAGATTTAATCTTGATGATAAAACCAAGAAAGAAGAACCAGGTATAGTAATCTTTGATAGAACTTTAATAGAAGGTTATAGTATCTTTGGATTAAACTCTTTTGATGATGGATTCTTAACACACCGTGGTTTAGAAGAATATAATGATTTAATAAGAAATGCCTGTGATGAATTGGGAAGAAATTTTCCAAGAGAATGTAGTTGGTTAGAGAGTACTTTATTTTATTTAGAAGTAATTGATTCGAAAATTCTTCAGAAAAGGCAATCTGAGAGAGATGATGTTGACGGAAGCGATGGTGGACAAATTCCATTAGAATATTTACAAAAAATAAATAAAAGGTATGAAGACCTTACAATAAACACGAAAGAATATTATAAAAAATTTGGATTAAGTGATCCAAAAATAATAAAGCTTAACGGTTCAATTAATATAAGAGAAAAACCAGAACATTTAGAAGAATGTGCCGACAAAATGGGAAAAAACATCTGGGAGATGGTTGAGGCTTGTTCAGATCTAAGTGGGAGATATAAATGACACAGAATAATTTGATAGATGTAGATGAAATATTAGGTTTGGAAGATCACGAATTAATTGATAGAGATGGTGAAGCTAATGAAAGAATTAAAAGATTTTTAAACGAAAAATTACCCGTAATCACAGTTGATGGGAATATTGGTTTTGGAAAAACAAGAATAGCTAAAACAATTGCAAAACACGGTGCGGTAATTTCATTGGAAGACGATACTGATCCCGTTCTTACTCAATTATATTATGAAGTTGGTCGTGATGTATTTGGAACTATATTACAAGCATACTTACTAGCTAAAAGAGCAGCACAAAGTTGGGATGGTTTTTTAGAAGTAGTTTCAGGTAGACCTTTTTGTACTGACCGCTCACCATATGGGGAACTGATGTTTATTGATGCCTTAAATAAAATTGAGGACGAAAATGGTAAAAAGAATATTGAGGATGAAGCTGCAGCAGGACTTTATAAGGCCTTTGAATTAGTATTTTCTAGAGGCAAAGAATATAAAAATGCTTTATTAAATTACAAATCAGATTTATTAGATAGTACCCACGTTGCCAGATCAAAATTATTAAACTTTAAACAGAAAGGTGGCTCCCCTCCACCCGACATTCTTGTTCTTTTACATGGTGATAGACAAGTTGCTTGGAATAGATTGAGTGTTAGGGGGAGAGATTACGAGGGCAGTGGAGATTCAACCCAAGGTTTACCCGAAAAATTGCATATGGCATTACATTGTGCTTATGATAATTTTGAGGAAATAGTTAGAACAAAAGGACTTTATGATGGCCAAATAATATATCTCGAACAACCAAAAGTAAACCTTGCAACTAAAAAAGGTGAGTTAGTTTTACTAGAAAGCCTTCTTGCTTTAGAAGATAGATTAGATAACAGAAATGGATTATAACAACTCATCTTTAAAATGTTTATTCTTCTTTTGACAAGAATTACAAACTACTTTTTTTTTACCGTTTATAATTACATAACTACCAACAATTTTTCCTAAAAAAGTCTCTTCAATCTTTTCCTTGCATAACTCACATTTTAAGGCCATATCATAAAGTTAATTTAAAAATATATAAAGCTAATCAAATTTAGTAAATAACTCCCCATCATTAGTTTCAATCACCATTCTCGCAACTTCATCATTAACTAAAAAGTTTAAAATCTCTTCTATGTTAGGCGTACTCTCAAATCTTCTTTTAACAGCTTCCCTCTTTCTCCCAGGATGTTCATCGACAAATTCAGCAATTTCTAAGACCTCTTCTTTGTAAGGTACTTCAAAGTGTTCTTCACATAATATAGCATATGGACTATCCCCATCCCTAATAGTTCTATCAAAATAAGGTGCTCTACTTAATCCATTCTCTACTTTACCTTCTCTATGAACCGCAACATTCCCAGAATTAGATAAAAACCTTCCTGTATAGCTTGATTTTTTTCCACAAGGTTTTCCATTAACATCAATCATACAATAACCATGAAAAATTTCAACATTTTCAGGTCCAGCAAGTTGCATTAAATCTCCCATTGGCCCAAATGGATTTCCTCTAAAATCTAAATCTAATCCCCCAACAAGAACCGCCCTTTTTTTTCTAGCTATTCCTGTTAAAACTGTTGGTAATTCTCTATCCCAAAAATTCCCTTCGTCAACAATTAAAGTAGAAACCCTCTCCCCTCTTTCTCTCTCAAGAGTTGCAATATACCTTGGAATTTCACTGGATTTATTCAAAACTTTTGCTTGAATAATTTTTCCTGTTCTACTTCTTATTATCTCACCATGGGTAGTGTCTCTTCCGTTTATTGCACTATTGACTGCAGCATAACCAACACTTGCATGCGAAAGATCCTGTGCAAAGGCAATTAACTCATCAGTTTTCCTTGTCCACATAGAACCAGCAAGAACATGAACCCTCCCAACAATATCATAATAAGAAATTCTTCCCATAAAAATGCAATACTAGAAGAATATTAAAACCTTCATCAAAACTTTAAAGTGAAAACTCCTTCCAAAGAAAAAATCTCCTCTCTTTTAGTAAACCTTTTTTCATAAGATAAAATGAGTAACAAAAGCCTATAAATCTTACTCACAAAATTTTATACATGGTGTTATACAAATACTTATAAACTTTAAAATTAATGAATCTCTATAGGTGGTTTTGACAAAAATAATTAGACAAAAGGTCCAAGATTTTGTATTTCAAAAGCCTAGAACAGTTCAAGAAATTTCTGAATTAATTAAAATAAATTGGAGAACTGCAGATAGATATATTGAGAGAATAGGACAAGAGGAAGGAACAATAGCTGTTCAAACTTTTAGAGAAGGAACAAGAGGGTCATTAAAAATAGTTTATTGGATCAACCAACCTCAACAACAATCTTCTAATATTCAAGAAAGACTATTTAAATTGATAGAATCCTCAAGGCATAAGGATGATTTTTCTCCCTTTGATATTTATCAATATTTAAATGATGAAAAAAGAAGGGCTTTTATTGAAGAAGATGTTGAAAAGAGTGAGAAATATTTAGATCAGGATTTAATAGAACTAATTTTAGAAACTAAAGAACAGTTATTAATCTTTTCAGGCAATTTATCTTGGGTAAACATTGAAAAGAAAAATAAAAGTTTTCTCAGTGGATTAAAGGAACTTCTCCAAAATGGAGTTTCAGTAAAAATACTTTGTAATATCGATATTGCAAGTATTCAAAATGTAGAAAAGGTATTAGAATTAAATTTTCATTATCCCAAAAATCCAATTGAAATAAAACATTCAGAACAACCATTAAGAGCGTTTGTAGTTGATAACAAGTTTGCAAGATTTAAAGAATCAAAACACCCACACAATTATACTTTGCTTAAGAGAAAAACTTATATTTTCTATGAAATATTAGATGATTCTTGGATTGAATGGACAAAGAGAGTATTCTGGAATTTATTTAGATCTGGGATACCTGCAGAAAAGAGAATAAAGGACATTTGGTCAATTCAAAATCTAAAATAAATTTTATTCAATCTAAATTATTTTAAATAGTACTTAAACAGTTAACTCATGGAAGGATATGTTCTCTCATCACAAGATATAGTTTCATTAATTGATCATGGATCAATATTTTCAGAAAATCCAATTGATCTTAAAAATAGAATCAAACCTGCAAGTTTTGAGCCCACATTTGGTTCAGAAGCATTTGAAATTACTGCCGCATTTCTTCCAGAAATTGGAAAAAATATAGAAGAACAGATTGAACGAAGATTAGTAAAAAAAATCAATCTCAGAAATAGTTATAGACTTGAAGTTGGTAAAGCCTATGTTATTCCATTACAAGAAGGATTTGATCTTTCTGGTGAAAAAGAAATTCATGCAAAATGTAATCCAAGAAGTAGATGTGGGAGAATAGATTTTTTCTTAAGGCTACTAGTTGATGGTGTTGATTCCTATGATAAAATCCCCCTTAATTACGTTGGTAAAGCTTATGTACTAGCCATTCCCCATTCATTTCCAATTATAGCTTATACAGGATTTCCTGGTGTTCAATTAAGATTCATGATTGGAAATCCAGAACTGTCTGATTCAGAAATAAAAAAATCAATTAATGGAAAAGATAGTTTAGAACTTTTTAGACAAAATGGGAGTAAAATATTTTCTCCTGACGTTGGAATAAAAAAAGGTTTAATTAACACAGTTAATCTAACACCAGGAAGTTTATTGGGATTTAAAGCAAAAAAATTTGAAGGCACAAATGAATCATGGCCAGCAATAGATTTAAAAAAAATAGGGTGGCATGATGTAAATCTTTTTTTTATTCCATTAACAGAATCAATAAATGGTTCACTAATACTTGAACCAGATACATTTTATTTGTTTCAAACATTACAAGTGATAAAAGTCCCCGATAACTTCGCAACAGACATTGTTCCGATTGATGCAACACTGGGCGAATATAGATCACACTATGCTGGTTTTGTAGACCCGGGGTTTAATGGAACACTTACTTTAGAAGTAAGGGTTTTTTCAAGAACAGAATTAAGACATAATCAAGCTGTATGCAGGATTGTATGTGAAAAGTTAAATAAATTTACGAATATAAAATATTCTGAAATAAACTCTGCACATTTTAACCAGAATTGGCCAAATCCAGGTGCATTTTTTAATATGAATACAATTAAAGAGTTAATAAATCAAAATTAATTTTTTAATTCCACATAAAAAAACTAGTAGTCTCATACTAAAATTCTACTACTAAAAAATAAAATGTTTGTAACAACTTGATAGTTTAAGTCCTTTTTTATATAATTATTTACTCTAAACACAAAATCTTTATAAAAGGGACAAACACTAGATGTCTTACATTTCAAACAAATCAAACACTAGATATAGTGTATTTACAAAATGCAATGCCCATACTGTTTAACAGAAGATACAAAAGTCCTTGAGACTAGAGAAAATGATAATTCCACAAGAAGAAGACGTGAATGTTTGAAATGTGAAAAAAGATTTACCACTTATGAAAGAGTTGAATCATTAGATATCACAGTAATAAAAAAGAATGGTTCAAAAGAATCATTTGATAGAGAAAAGTTTAAGAGAAGTTTGCTTAAGGCATGTGAAAAAAGACCTGTTACGTTAGAAGTAATAGATAAAAATGTAGACAAACTTGAAACGAAATTAAGATCTCTAAATTCCACAGAAATAAACTCAAAGTTTTTAGGGCAAATTGCCATGCGTGCATTAAAAAATATTGATAATGTGGCCTACATAAGATTTGCATCTATTTACAAAGAATTTGAAGATGTGGGTGATTATGAAAAAGAAATTATAAAAATAAAAGGGGTAATTAAAAATGAACGAACAACAAATTCAAATACAAAAAAGTAAAATTGAATTAACTGAAAACCAATTAAAAGTTATAAAAGATAAATATCTTAAGGATTCTCCCACAGTTGAAGATTGGCTTTATGGAATTGCAACAAATGTTGCATTGGGAGATATTCTTCATATTCCTGGTGTTAATGAAAATCAAATCTTTGATGGTGTAAAAATAACAAAAGAGATTACAGAACCTATAAGGGGAAATATTTCTAAGGTTTATCTTTTTCATAAAGGAATAAATGAATACAATATAAGGAATGATAACATTAAGAAATTTTTAGAGAATTTAAAAGAACTCGCAACTACTGATATAAAATGTAAAAATATTGTAGAAGAGACTGCACAGAAATTTTATAATTTAATGTCTAATTTTGAATTTTTACCAAATTCTCCAACTTTAATGAATGCAGGAAGGGATTTACAACAGTTAAGTGCATGTTTTAGAGAAGATCAGCCTATAATGACTGCAAATGGAATAAAACCAATTATTGAGATTAAACAAGGCGACCGAGTTCTAACTGCTTCAGGTAATTACAAAGAAGTTACTCATGTAATGCAAAGATTTGTTGAAAGTTATAGGGTAATAGATGTATGGAAACTTCCAAATAAAACTCTGCGTGTAACAGACGAACATCCAATATTATGTTTAGATAAAGAATCAAAAAAACCAATATGGAAATTAGCCGGTAATCTTCAAGAAGAAGATTTCGTAGCAGTTTCATACCCAAAACAAATAGTAGATCTAAAAAAATTAGAAGTAATTAATTACATGGATTCTAAATTCGTAGTTCATGAAAATAAAATATATAAATTAAATAAAGATAAAAGATGTCCAAGATATAATAAACAAATAAAACCAGTCTATAATGAGATAGATGTGGATGCAGACCTAATGAAGATTTTTGGATATTTTTTAAGTGAAGGGGATATAGATGGAAGAGATAGTGTGAGATTTACCTTCAATTCTGATGAATTAGAATATATGGAAGATGTAATTTATTTAATGAAAAAAAAATTTGGTTTAGGATCTAAGATTGAAAAATCTAATTCTGGTCACTGGTCGAATGTACGCTTCCATTCAATTATTCTAGTTGGATTATTTGAAAAAATTTTAGGCAAAGGTTTCAGCAAAAAAAGGGTTCCCTCTTGGATATTAACTCTCCCAAAAGAAAAACAAAAGGGATTATTATTTGGTTTATTGAGAGGGGATGGTTATAGTTTCCAAAATCGTCACAATACAAATATAAAAGCAGTACTTTCAAATAAAGATTTGGTTTATTGTATTTGGGCAATATTTGCAAGATTAGGTATTTTATCATCATTCAAGAAAAATAATCTTCAAAAATTAAGTACAACTAATTCATATACTTGCCAATTAAATGGTTTTGAATCTGGGAAGCTCTTTAATGAAATATTTGTAGGGAGAGAATTTAAGGGTCTCAGCCAGTTAAATATGAGGCGTGTTAAATGCTTATGTATAGGAGAAATGTTTTATCTACCAATAAAAAATATTACCGTTGTGTTCGAACCAACCACGGTCTACAATTTCGAGGTTGAAGGTGAACACACATACGTTGCAAATAATATTGCTGTTCACAATTGTTACGTATTGCCTGTTGAAGATTCAATTGAAGGTTGGTTAAAAGCAGTAACTTCTGCAGGAATAATTCATAAGTCTGGCGGTGGTACAGGATTTTCAGTTTCAAGAGTAAGGCCTAAAGGTTCTAATGTTAAATCTACAAAAGGTGTTGCATCAGGCCCCTTATCTCCTTTAAGGATGATAGATGGAATGACTGCAGAAATTAAACAGGGTGGGCAACGAAGGGGAGCGAACATGGGAATCTTATCAGTGCATCATCCTGATATAAAAGATTTTATTTCCATTAAAAAAACACCTGGGCAATTAGAAAATTTCAATATTTCAGTTGCAATTGACGATGAGTTTATGGAAGCAGTCAGAACAAATTCAGAGTATGATTTAATTGATCCTAACACAAATAAAGTTGTAAGAAAAGAATCTGCAAGAAAAATTTGGGATGAAATGGTAAAGGGTGCATGGGAAACTGGAGACCCTGGCTTTGTTGTTATTGATAGAATTAATAATACAGATTCAAATCCAACTCCCCATCTAGGTTTGATTGAGTCAACTAATCCTTGCGGTGAACAACCTTTATTACCAAATGAGCCCTGTTTTGCACCCGATACATTAATTACAACAAAGGGGGGTCTAGAAACTATAGAGGGGTTATATCAAAAACAAATAAATGGTGAAAAGATTATCATTGCAACTGATAATATTGTAGATAGCAGAGTGGGAATTGAGTTTAAACCTTGTTTAGTTTCAAAAACAGGATATAAAAAAATAGTCGAAGTAAACTTAAACAACGGGCAGGAAATTAAGGTCACACCAAACCACCAGATTTTTACAACTAAAGGATGGAAAAGAGCAGAAAAATTAACAAGAGAAGATGAAGTATTTATTCAAAGTAGTTCAATATATCAAAGTGTAGACGAAGGGATCGTTTCTTCTGAAATAGTGGAAGAATCACTTCTTGGTTGGTTATGTGGTGATGGATGGTTTACGAGAGGAAAAAGATATTCGATAGGTATCTGTTTTGGACAAGAAGAAACGTTTGCACAAAAAAAATTAATTCCACTATTTAAGAAATATTTCAACTGCAACTCAAACAGTTATATTGATAAAAATGATGTGATACAAATCTCAACAGAAAAAAATTATGCAGTTGAGAAATTAATTGAATTAGGTTTAAAACCTGGAAGGGCCCCGCATAAAGAGATTCCAGATTATATTCTCACAACAAAAAAAGAAAAAATATCTAGTTATTTAGGAGCATTATTTAGTGCAGATGGTGAAGTAAGTTTATATAGGAGGAGGGTAAGATTTACAAGTGCTTCACCTAAATTAATTAAACAAGTACAGCTTCTACTTTTGAATTTTGGAATTAAATCAAGGAGAAGTAAAAATTCCATAGATAAAAGAGTGTGGTATGAATTAGCTATTAATGGTGAAAGCTATAATATTTATGCTAAAGAGATAGGATTTCCTCTTGCTCCAAGAAAACAAGAGCTAATGAATATAAGAAATGTACAGATAAGAAGAAAAAAAGAACAAAAATATAGCAAAGTTTTATCTGTTAGAGAGGTGGGATTTTCTGATGTATATGATATTACCGAACCAGAAACACATTCATTAATTGCTAATGGAATGGTTGTGCATAACTGCAATCTTGGTTCAATAAATTTGTCTAAATTTATTCGGAAAGATGGATCTGATTTTGATTGGGAGAGATTAAAAGATTGTGTCTGGAACACTACTCATTTTTTAGACAATGTAATTGAAGTTAACAACTATCCTTTAGAAGAGATCGAAGAAATTTCTAAAAAAAATAGAAGAATTGGTTTAGGTGTAATGGGGTGGGCAGAATCATTAGTAATATTAAACTTACCTTACAATTCTCAAGGAGCATTAGATAAAGCAGAAAAAGTAATGCATTTTATTAATGATAATTGTTTGTTTGCTTCAATTGAATTGGGAAATAAAAGGGGAATCTTTTTTAACTACAGAAATTCAATCTTCGATCCTGACGGTGAACATTTTAGAGGCCATGATCTAAAACCTAGGAATTGTGCAAGAACAACAATTGCTCCAACAGGGACAATTGGAATTACTGCTGGTTTGCAAGGTGCTGGTATTGAACCTTTTTTTGCAATTGCTTATACAAGATATAATGCAAAAGGAATTGATTGTTTAAAAGAAGGAAAAACCCCACCTGCAGAATGTACATTCTGGGAGATAAATCCTTTATTTAAAGAAATAGCAAAGAAAAATAATTTCTTCGGATTAAAAGAAGAAGAGTTATGGAAAAAAGTTGAAAAAAATCATAAATCTGTAAAGGGTATTGAAGAAATACCAGAAAAAATTCAAGATATTTTTTTAACTTCACACGACTTAGAGCCTAAAGATCATATTTTAATGCAAGCAGCATTCCAAAAATACACTAACAATGCAGTTTCTAAAACAATTAATTTAAGAAATGAAGCTACAATTGAAGATGTTGAAGAATGTTACATGCTGGCTTACGATAATGGTTGTAAAGGTGTAACAATTTATAGGGATGGTTCAAAACAATTTCAGGTACTTAATTTATCTGATAAAAAAGTTGAAAAAAAAGAAGAAACAAAAATAATTTATCAACCAAAAATAAGGATTGGTAAAGGTGAAGCCGAATTATCAACTTATTACAAAGTTCCTACAGGTTATGGAGATCTACATATGCACATAAATTATGATGACGAAGGTCCATTAAGAATCTTTGCGAACATTTCACCAACAGGAACTGAAGTATCAGGCTTGACTTGTGTTATTGGAATTTTATTATCTAAATATTTTGAATATGGTGGAGATCCAATTAAAGTGTTGAAACATTTAAATTCTATAAAAGGTGATAAACCATATGGATTTGGTACAAAGAGAATAGACTCAATTCCACATGCAATGGCACAAGCATTAAGGGATCATTTAATTAAAACAGGTAAATTGGCAATTAAAGTTGGCGGTGATGCTACACAAAAAGATGATAAGAAACAGTTAAGATTAGATGTTGAAGGTCACAAAGCAACGATATCAATCTACTGCCCACAATGTTACAGCTCAAATGTAGAAATGGTTTCAGGTTGTTCTGAACCAACCTGCTTTGATTGTGGTTTTTCAAAATGTAGTTAGAGATACATACTAAGATTGAAAATAAATTGAATCCAATTACCAATAATGATTTCAAAAGTTAAACAGAGAAATTTATTCTCTTTATTCTTTTTTGAATGTTTATTTGGTCAACAATAAAATATATAAAGAACTTAGGAATTAACAAAATATGACTGTTAAAGAAATCAATTCCTCAAACTTTAAAGAAGAAGTTTTGAATTCTAAGAAGCCTGTAGTAATTGATAATTTTGCTGTTTGGTGTGGTCCATGCCAATCAATGAAACCCATTTTTAAAGAATTATCTGAAGAGATGAAAGAAATTAAATTTGTTTCTGTTGATGTTGATGAATCTGGGGATATCGCGACTCAATATGGAGTAAGAAGTATCCCAACATTTATTCTATTAAAAAATGGAAAAGTAATAACCCAATTTGTAGGTGGAATGTCAAAAGCTCAACTTAAAGAAAAGATTAAATCTAATCTATAATTTCCGTTTTTATTTTTTCTAAATCACAAAAATCGGTTGTAAAATTATAAGCTCCAGCATTAAGAAAAGTTAATTTATTTCCTATCTTTGGATTTTCCAAATAAACTCTATATCTAAACAAATCCATTGAACAAGGTGTTATCCCCTTTATCACATAAGGATCTCCATCATCTTTAGAAAGTTCACCCTCAACTAACAATTTTACTGGCACTATTAATGCATCCATATCGGTATTATAAACAGAAGCATCTACAATAATATTCTTCTCATAAATACCAATTATTTCAGTTTCAAGTTTAACTGCTGAAGCAGCAATGAACCTTCCCGGTTCTATGATTAATTTTATTTCTCCTAATAATTCTTTGAACTTCTTTATCTTATTAAATATTATATCAATCACATCAACATTAGTATTTGCATATTCAGAGGGTAATCCTCCACCAATACAAACTAAATCAATTTTCACATTTTTCTCTAAAATATTTTTCATTTCAGAAGTATAATCCCATTCACTAATATTCTGGGTTTTTCTATGGAAATGAATCCCCAGTTTATCTATATTCTTATTATTTCTTAATTCCCTTAATTTTTTATTCACTGTCTCTGAATTCATCCCGAATACAAAATATTTTTCAGTTCGTAAAGTATTTTCTTTAAGTTTAATTCTTAATAACAAATTTATTTGTCCAAAAATCTCATAAATATTCCCATTTAAAAATTGAATTAAAATATTCAAATCACTTTCATTATCAACTACAAACCATCTTATTTTATGTTCTAATAATCCTTGAATTAATTCTTCATCCCACGCTTGAGCTAAAAATATAACCCTTGATTTATCTTTAATATTTTTAAGTTCATTAACCATATGTAGACTAAACATAGAATCTGTATTTTCTTCTAACACCTTTGAGATTAAAGGATTTGTTTTAGAACTATATGAAACAAACTCACATAAAGATTTAATTTTTTTATACTGTTCAATTACTTTCGATTTTGATAGAATGAATTTAGACTTACTTTGCATTTTATGATTATTCCCTTTTTATTTTATCTAGTAACCCTTCTTTGGATAATTCATCTAAAGCACTACACATTGCTAAAGGAAACATTATTGTTACATCTCCAATTACTGTACAAACATCAGAATCTTCCTTTACTTTTCCCCAGGATTTTGCTTCATCAGTTGTAGCACCCGAAACACTTCCAGAAGTTTTTTGTGCTGTCGTCATATATAATGCATATTCTGCTCCACCATTTAAGAGAGTACATAAAATTGCATGGTGTTTTGAGATACTTCCACCTAATGCAATAACAGCTTTTTTTTCATCAAAAGAAGTTGTTAACAAAATATTTCCAAAATCCTTCACAACATCAATTACAAAATCATTATGTTTTTTTTGAAATAAATATAAATGAAATCC
>JAGVXZ010000026.1 GCA_018303515.1 Candidatus Woesearchaeota archaeon
TTAACTCTAACTTCAGCTAATTTTTCTCTTTTTTCTATAAATTTTTCTTTCCTTTCTTTAAATTCTTCTCTTGTTTTTTGTCTTAGAGAAATTGCTTTACCAATATTTGTGTCTAAGTTAGATTTTACTTTTGCCCTTCTTTCATTTCTATTTTCTCTTTTTTCCTGTTTTATTTCTTCCATTATCTCAGCTCTAGCATGAGCTCTTATTCTGGTGTTTGAATCAACTTTGTTATCTTTTGAATCTACACCTAAATTTAATCTTACAGATTCAGCTAGTGCAAGTGGCATAGATAAAACTAATACCACCATTAAAATGAGCGTTATTTTTTTCATTTTTTAAAACCTCCAATACATATATCTTGATTGTTTAGTTTATAAATATACTTTCATACAACCCTTTAGGAAGCTTTATATCATTTAAATTTTTCATAAAGTATTATGAAAATATTAATTTTAATCTGGCTTTTGATACTCTTACCTTCTACTTTTGGAGCAAATGTGAAAGGAACTGTTTATGATATGGAACTAAATAAAGTAGAGAATGCAGTTGTTACAGTGAATACAATCCCTGAACAAAAGATTGTAGGAGGAGACTATATATTTGAATTAGAATCAGGAGATTATATTATAAAAGCGTATTACTTTGAAAAAGGAGTTTTTAGTTTTAATACAGAAGAAAATATCACTATTTCAAAAGATGGAAATTATAATTTAGATTTGTTTCTTTTTTTAGATCTTGATGAGGAAGGGATTGTTTCAGAGTTAGATGAGGTAAGTAAAGGTTTAGAAGAACAAAATAATTATTTATATTATTTTATTGTATTTTCTGTTATTGTTTTGATAAGTGGTTTAGTGATAAGGTTTCGAAAATCTGATGCTAGAGATGATGATGACTTGAATCGTGTAATTGAAATTATAAAAAAAGAAGGTGGAAGAATACATCAGAAGGAATTAAGAAAAAGGTTAGGTTTGAGTGAAGCAAAGATTAGTTTAATGGTAACAGAATTAGAGAGTAAAAATAAAGTTGAAAGGATAAAAAAAGGAAGGGGTAATGTGATTGTTTTGAAAAAATGAATTAAGTAATGGTTATTCCTAATTTTTCTAGTTTTTTTCTATATTTAATTAAGTCCTGCATAACTCCTAATTCTAATGCTTTTTTTTCTTCTGCTCTGACACCCTCTGTATGGGATTCAGTTAAAATTTCAATAATCTCATGTTCAATAATAACTTCAATTAAATTTTTTGGAACTTTTCCGATTAAGATGGTATTATTGTGGGGGGAACTATGTGCAGGTGATATTCCTGATTTTGTCCAGGGTGTAAATAAAAATGGTTTATCGACGAATAAAATCTTATGTCCTTCTACTATTCTTTCACTTTCTAAATTTAAATAGAAATAATTTAAGTAATTTCTGGTTGCTGTTTGCAATCTCCTTATTGAAATTAGTGGGTTTAAAAAATGAGATATGGAAACTGCAATACTTTTGGATAGGTCTCCAAATTCTCCATCTATTGTATCTAAATTTTCTAGTTCTAATATTGTTTTAAAGAAAAGTTTTATTTTGGGATTTGATTTTTTTAGGAATGGTTTTTTATAAGATCCTGATTTAAAATATTTTTTTAAGGTGATTAATTCTTTCAGATTAAGGTTTAGAATAAGTTTTATTTGTTCATGATTTATTCTGTCATAATCTTCTTTATCTCTCATAATTTCTGAACTAATTCTTCTAAATCTCAAAAAATGATCCTTTAGTTCCAGACTTAGTGATTCAAATTTAAATAAGCAATAATTTATAATTGGTTCAGTGTCCTTAGCATAAGTTAAATTTTCAAGTACACTTTCCCTTATAGTCCTAAATAAGTTTAAAGTTTGATCATAAAATGGTCTACTGTGTATTAAAGCATTATTTTCAATTGGTTCAAAAAAAGACTCTAAATTCACGTTCTTGGGAATTATATTAAAAAAAAGTTTCATTTCTTCTATTTCAGTTACTGTTGGTAATTTCATCTTTTAAGATTTTATTAGAATTAGGATATTAAAGTTTTGTTTTGAAAAAGTTCACGTTAGTTGAATTGCATAGAATTATAATTTATGCTTACTGAAATTGGCATTTTTCACTAATTCTGAACTAGATTGGATTTTTCCTCCACCAACATTAAAGATCATTTCAATTCCAAGTTGAGTACATAAATCATATTCTGAAATATTATCTTGTTTTCTATCTCCACCATTACAAAATATTAAATTATCATTTTTAAATAATTCTTTAAGTTCTCTTAAAACATTACATACAGAAACATCTTCATCGTTCGGTTTATGTTTTGTTAAAGTTGCATCATCAACGCATTTTAAAGCTTTAGTTAATCTTAGCCTATCTTGTTCTTTCATAAAACAAAAATCTTTTTTCTTAATCAACCAATTATCATTATTGATTATTACAATTAATTTGTCACTTAATAACCTAGAATCTTCCATTAATTGCAAGTGCCCAATGTGGATGGGATCAAAACCACCTGATACGATTGAGATTTTCATATCTGGAACTAATAAAAACCTTTATATATTATTTTAGGTAGTGAAGTTAATGAGTTACAAAATGACTGGTGGTTATATTCACAAGTGGATCCCGTTTGGGATTTAAAATAGAAGATTTTTCTAGTTCTAACTTTTTTTTAAATGTATTTAATTCTCAAGAGATTGAGCCTTATGGCGACGGTAGTATAGTGGTTATTACATCGGACTGTGGAATTTTATATAGAAATCCGATAACGAGAGTTCGATTCTCCCCCGTCGCTTTCTTTTCAAGAGGTGATTTGATATGAAACTTGAACTTGCTAAAGGGGTAAAAGATATTTATCCTGAAGAGAAGATATTACAACAAAGGGTTATGGATGTGTTTAGAAGAACATTTGAATTGTATGGATACGCACCAATAGAAACACCTTTACTTGAAAAATACGAGGTTCTAGCTTCGAAATATGCGGGTGGATCTGAAATTTTAAATGAGATGTTTACATTAAATGATCAAGGTGGAAGAAGATTAGCATTACGTTATGATTTAACAGTCCCTTTCTGTAGATTCGTGGGAATGAATAAAACTTTAAAAATGCCTTTCAAAAGGTATGAGATGGGTCCTGTATTCAGAGATGGACCAATTTCTGTTTCTAGGTTTAGACAATTTTGGCAATGTGATGTTGATGTTGTTGGAATTAAATCCATGAAAATTGATGCAGAATTTGTTGAGATTTTTAATAAAGTCTTTGAAGAATTAGGATTAAATGTTGAAGTAAGAGTAAATAACAGAAAAATATTAGATGCAATAATGGAAAGATTGGAAATAAATAAACCCGGAGAGGTTATTTTAATTGTTGATAAATTAGACAAGATTGGAGTTAAAGGAGTGAGTAAAGAATTAAAGGAAATTGGTACGGAAGAGAATCAAATTAGATTATTATTGAAAATTATATCTGTTGAAGGAACTAACAAACAAAAGCTTAAATCTTTAAGAGATCAATTAGGAGTTTGTGAAGGTCTAGATGAGATAGAAGAAGTAATGAAATATTCTGATAAATTTGTGTTTGATATTTCATTGGCAAGGGGATTAGCATATTATACTGGAACAATTTATGAAGTCTATCTTAAAAATGGAGAAATAAAAACCGCGGTTGCTTCTGGTGGGCGTTATGATAAAATGATCAGTGGTTTTTTAGAAAGTAATCAAGATTATCCAGCATTAGGAATTAGTTTTGGGTTGTCTCGCATTGCTTTAGCTTTACAAAATCAAAATATTAAATCAGTGAATAAAGTTTATGTGATTCCGATTAAAACTGAAGTTAATGATGTTGTTAAGAATTTAAGGAATAGTGGAATTAATACGGATGTGGATTATAATTCAAGAGGAGTGAGTAAAAATTTAGATTATGCTTCTAAATTAGGAATTCCATATTGTTTAATTATTGGAGAGAAAGAGTTGAAGAGTAATAAATATACTTTAAGAAACATGAATACAGGAAAAGAGTTAAAATTAAGTATTACAGAGATTATTAAAAAATTGAAATGAATTTAGTTTCAATCGGAATGATCATAATATTTATTGGATTTATTTTGGTTTTTCTTGGTAGTTTAATCTCAAAGGAGAATCTTAAAACTTCAGGAGGAATTTTTATTGGACCTTTTCCATTATTTGGATTTGGAAATAAGAAACTATTTTATATTTTATGGGTCTTTGCTATAATCTTGTTTATTGCTTTTAGTTTGGTGAAGTTGAAATAAGTTTCTTAAGAGAATATACAAGGGAAAGTTAAAATTATAGTTCACAGTAACTCTTAAATAGATTCCTAAATCCCAAAAATTAAAATGACAACGAAAGACGAACAAATTGGATTTCATAAAGGTGCACTAAGTACTTTAAGCAAGGAAAGAGAGGAATTACTTAAAATGGTTAGTATAGTAGAACAATTAATGCAGATGCACGTTAAATCTTTGAAAGAACAAGGTGTTGATTTAATGAAACAAGCAAAAACCTCTTTAGATGAAAAGTTAAAATAAAGAGTATATTTAGTTTTGAAATAAATTAATCTTTCAATCTTACATAAACAATTCTTTCTAATTTCCCCATTCCCTCAACTTTTTCTTTAACTTCTAATGGTAAATTAGATTGAGAGACTGCGTGTTTAAATTCTTTAAGAGTTGTCTTTACTCTAACTTCTATTCTTGCGTATGTACTTGGATCACGTAAATATGAAATTCCATCTTTTTCATATACAATATATTCGAAACCATATTCTTTTTTTGGAGCTCTTCCCAAGTATTCTCCATTATGTCCAAAATATGCTCTGCTTAAAATATCATCCATTCCCATTTTTAAATTACGCCGCGGGCAGGATTTGAACCTGCATATCCTTGCGGAAACTGGCTTACTTGCGTAGTGAATTTATGTTGCAGATAAGCAATATTAAACCTGGCTCAAGGCTTACGCTCCCATACACAAAGAGTAATGGAATCAGCGCACTACCAGGTTATGCGACCGCGGCATACTATTTAGAATTTGTTGACTCTCAGATTTATTTAAAACTAACTGATATTACCTACCAAGAAAAAGTGCTAAATCGTTTGAAATTGAATCCATTAATATACAATCTTTTTTTCTTATTTAAGAACTTACAACTACTTAAATATAATGAAGGTGAAAAGTTTCCTAGAATCACATAATTCCCATCAAATGATAAGAAAATTTGTCTGCAGCTTTAATTAAACCATCACCATCAATACCCTCTACAATCACACATTTGTTCTCAGAATAGATTCTATTTTCTTTCCCCAATTTTACATGAATAACTGAAATTGTGGAATTAATATCACTACAAGTTATAACAGGAGTAATCTTATCACCAATATCTTTTGTAACCGCACTTTTTGTGTTGATTTTATACAATCCATAATTATTTGTACCTAAAATTCTTCCAAATTCTATAACTGCAATGCTTGCTTTACCACCTGTTAAATTAATTATATCTGGATCTTTGGTAACATAAAGCATTTCAATTCCTTCTTTTTTATTTAATTTATCTACTATCTTAGATTCTAAATAAATATTTTCAACGTCCTCTGGTTTATTATGTAATGGAATAATATATCTTCTTCCATCTTGTATTGTATGGACGTCATAGAAAGTTAAGTTTTCCATTTTTATTGGGCTGATGATAAAATCTCCATAAAGACCTTTATATTCATAATAACCTTTATCAACATTTAATAGAATTATTATTCCAATTGCAATTACAATGAAAAGGATAATGCCTATAATAAATTTTTCCTGGCTTTCCATATTTAGATTATTCCTAAAATTTTAAATGATAATTTTTCTATTATTCTGTTGTTATTATGATTTACAATTATACAATTATTTTCTTTGGTAAGAGTATTATTTTCTGAGGATTTAAATTCTAAAACTAAAGTATCATCATTACAATTAATAATAGGAAGTTCGTTATTATCACATTCTGTTTCAGATTTACATGCTAATTGAGGGTTAATACCTTTAAATCTCATTAATGATGTTATCCTTTTAATCTCAAATTGATTTAGGTTGTAAGGATCGTTTAAGATTAAGTAGGTTCTGGGGGTGAAACTAAATTGATCAAATTGAATGTCTTCCAATTCTTTTGGATTATATTGGAATTGAAGTTGTTGGCCTTCGTAATTGGTTAACCATGAACCGGAACCATCTGTGAAAAATAAATAATTATTATATTCAATTTCTTCATTTTCATTATCAGCATAGTCTGTTAAAGCTGAACTTATCATTAGTAGAATTATCCCTAAACCGATTAAATAAGTATAAGTTTTTTTGTTTTTTAAAATGGATTTTTTTTCTTTTGGAATATATTTTTTAATTTTCATAGAATTATAAACTTAGTTTTCAATTAAAAAGTTTTCGATAAAAAAAAAGAAAGAAAAAAAGTAGAGATTTACTCTACATTAATTCCATCAACTTCTAGACTTTCTCCAGTTACAGTTACACTTGAACCACTAAGTTGGAAACTGTCAGCGTTCTTTAGAACTACTCCAGCTCTTCTTGTGTCAATTGCTTCGTAACCTGCTACTAGTAAAGCCCATTTGTCTCCATTTGCATGCATTTGGATAATAGCTTGACCTTCACCAAATGGTAGATTACCACTTGCACCGGATGTTGGGAAAGGTAAACCTAGTAACGTTGCAGCAACCTCGTTGATAGCAGGGCCACCAACTACGATTGCATTATATTTACTTAAATCACCAACATCTGTGTCTAATATTGTTCTTGGACCTGTTGCTGGAGTTTGTGCACCAACTTGAGTGATTACTTCACTTGCACCAGCGCTTCCAGCTGTTCTAATTACAATATTAGCTTTAAAGTCTTGCATATCAGATGGAACTCTGAATTCAAATTTGTCAGAGCTTTGATGTGCTTCAGGATCTAAGATAATTACACCATCTTGAGTTCTAGTGTTTTCTTCATATTCTGAAATATCTACTGCTCCAGTTACCAAGTAAGAACTTGTTAGTGAAGCTGAGTTGTTTGCAGCTTTTAATACTGGACTTACATCTCCATAGACCACATCATATTTAGTTGATGATGCACCATCTGAATCTCCTAAATACTCAAAATCTGCCCACTCACTATTAGCAGTTGTTGTGGTTTTAGCTTCATCAGTTTCAAAGTAAACAGTCACATTCTTTCCACCTATTACTGGGTTAATATGCATGTAACCATATGCAGGTGCAGTGTTTGTTACAGCAGCTACACCACTTACTGATGAATTATGCCAAGCCACTGAAGTATTTCCGTGACCATATGTCATACCTTGTGCATCAGTTGGTAAACCAGGGATTAACCAAGACAAATCAACGTCAATTAATGCATCTCTAAATTCAATTTTAAAGGCACTATTTAGTGATCTGTGAACCCAGGAATTTCCACCACCTACTACAAGTGCATTACACAAGATAGATTTGGAACCATCTTGTTCTTCCCTATGGACCAACAATGCACCTGTACTTCTATTTACATCTAAATGTATTGTGTCAGTGTCAACAAGTGTTGCATCAGATAATGAAGTTCTACATTGTAAACCATCATCATTTGCACCTTTTGCTCTTATTTCAATAACTCTTGCACCAGTAACACTTTTGTTACCATCAGTAGCTTCAGCTTGGGAATTATATAAATCTTCACTTACACCACCAATTATTTCATAATCTTGGTAGTCATCAATTTGAATTCCTTCAAATTCAATACAAGCGTAATCAAACGGTAAACAAATTGACTCTCCTTCATATATTGGATGCTCGTATAATGGATTATTATTTTCTTCTGGAAAATCCAAATCTAAAGACCATCTAATTCCGATTGTTGGACTTAGTAAGTTTAAATTTGCTAATCTCCACGTCCATGCTGGATCATCTTCATCTTCTCCAACAAACTCTTCACCATCGGAAAATGTTTCTCTTGCTTTTTCTCCAATAAATAGAGTTGCGGAATCAAATTCTATACCCTCATCACTGGATACATCTTCAACTCTGATTTCTAAGCCATTTACCCTCTCATCATCATTTTCTGCAATTACTTCTCTTACACCATCAACACTTAATGTTGCTTGGGCTGCAGCAGTTTGAACAAGAGTAACCTCTTTTCCATCAACAACAACTGTATCACCAGCATTCAGGAAGAATTTTTGTCCAACGTTAACTACAAGTTTATTTGCAGCATTGTTTGTTCCTTCTATTTGGAATAGTTTTCCTAAAAATTCAATCTCAATTGGTTCGTTGTTACTTGAAGCAGATAAGTTGTTTCCTGCTAGTAATGTATCTTCAAATACATAAAAATAACCCCATGAGTTCTTTACCATTGGAATGAAAACTCTTTCTGCAAAGTCTGGGTCTCCACCTTGCCAAGTTAAACCTGTGTGTGGTGCTAGTAAATCACTCGGAGTAATTTCTGTTCCACCAAATCTGATTTCATCCCTAATATCATAATCGTCATCAGTCGCACCAATGTCGATATCAATTGTTGTATCCTGGAATCCTTCCAAATCGTCAGCGTCTACAGTATTACCAAAACCATCGTTTGTATTATTTAAAGCTGTAGCTATTGGTAAATCTTCCATTTTTTCATTAGCTCCTCTTCTTGCAGATGGAGCTCTAGGAGCAGAACCTGCGGATACAGCAGCTTTATTTCCTGATGCTGGAAGACCCATTGCAATATCTTCTGCAGCAGAACTATCACTTGCAGCAGCTTGTGATCCTAATACAAAAATCGTGTCAGAACCACCAAATGGTTGTGGCCATCCACTTAAGTCAGCAGCTAGAGCACCGGTTAAAGTCATACCTAACATAGCAATGCTTGTTCCGATTGCAGCTACTTTTTTAAAATTTTTTCTAATTTCTTGCATTTAAAATAACACCTCCACGGTTATTTCGTTATTAATATTGTCTGTGATTTCCTAATGCCACGAACAAAGCGCGGATTGAAAATCTTAAAGTAAGAAACTCAAATTCTATTTATAAAATTATCTAAAAGAAGGTGCTAGTAAAGTAAGAATTCCTTCAAATTTGTAAGAATTAAGCTGTAATTCGAAAGATTAGGCTTTTATTTAATTATGGCTATGTTGTAATCTCTTAGTGGGAAAAGGTAAAAATATGCCTTAACACAGTGTAAAATAGCTCTCGTAAGGTGTTCCACTATCAGTGAAAGTAAAACTTGGAGACCTTATTCCAGTTTCACATACTAATATTTCTGGTAATTGTAAGATAATCTCTTCATTTTTAGTAATGTAAAAATCATAATCAAATTCTGTGGTTGTATCTAAAATTTCATTAATTTTTCCATTTAATGTTTGACAACAGTCAGATTGGGGATCATTTTGACATTTAACAACTGTTTCTTTTAACGTTAATTCTTCACATATTTGAATATTCATTAATGCGTTAATTAAGTTAATTGCCTGAATGTTTTGGATCTTATTTTCTGTTGTAACTTGTTTCGATTGTAATATTCCAAATCTTAAATATAATAATGCTCCAATTACAATTAAGATTACAATTATCATTAAACCCATTATTTCAATTTGTGCTTTTTTCATATTGAATATGTTTCCACGGTTAATTTTCCTATGAAATATTTGTTAGTTTTAGGATCGTAAAGGGAAATGGGAGATGTTCTTATTAATTTATTAGTTCCAATTGGATTATTATAAATTATCCATTCTCTTGTATCTTCAGGGTAAATTATGTTTATTTTTATGATCTTCTTTCCTAAGTCTCTTGGTTTGTAGGCTTCTAGTTTTGTAATGTCTATACAATTCTCCGTTTCTGAAAGTTTTGAGCACTGAAGTTCTGGTTGTGTTGGAATTGTTAATAATTGGTTGTCCAATTTTGTTATTTTATAATTATTTTGTTCGTTTAAAATTGATTTTTCTTGAAATTTATGGAAAAAAATTAGTCCCATGATTAAGATTACTGTGACTATGAAAATTACTAATATTGTTTCTTGCATTTGTATTTGTGCTTTTTTCATTTTTTTAAAATAAAACCGGACAGTTTTGGCTTAATAATTCTTGATTTTGTTTTATTAATAGTTCTTTTATTTCTTCTTTAGGTTCGGTGAATTGAGTTAATGTATTCTGTATTATGTTGTAATTACAATCTTCTGATTTTAAGATGTTTGCTTTATTGTAATATAATTGCGTTATTTTATAGTGTTGTTTTTCTATTTGTTTTAAATTACATTTGAATATTTCTTTATTATCTGAAAATATTGCTGCCATTATTAATTCTTCATTTATTTCTATCTCTTCATCTTCAAATTGAACTTCGTTGTTAGTTATTATATTATAAGGAATTTTATTCGTTTTTAAGTAGTTTATTTCTTCCTGAGTTGGAATAATGTTTATGAATGATACTTTTGAGTTTTTTTCTATGTTATTAATTGTAGTTAGTTTTTCTACGTTGAAAATTAATGGAATATCTACATCATCTCCTTTTATATAGATTTTATGATTTTGCGGTTGTAGGTAAATTAAGTTAGTGATATAATAAGGGTATTTTAGTTTCTTAATCCAAAAGTTCATATTCTTTGTTTTGAATTCTTTTGGGGAGAATAAGGTTTGGTCTTTAAGGCCGTGGATTATATTATTGTTTAAGATTATATTTAACTGGTTATTGTTACATTCTAAATTGACATTAGTTTGAAATCCTAAAGAAACACAATTATCTGATATTTCTGTGTCACAGTACATCTCTTCAGTTGAGGTTTTTAGTGATTCTATATTTATATCAAAGTTTCTTGCAATATGGAATTCTGTTTTTTTGTTTTGGAGATCTATAAACTTGATTGAGAAAATAATGAAGAATGTAAGTATTATTGCGCCTGCAACCATTATAAATATCCAGTTAAATTGTGCTGCTTGTGCTTTTTTCATTTTATTGTGATAGTATTTCCTGTGTGAACTAAAGTTACTTCTAATGTGGATTTTTCTATTTGTTTACAGAATGGATTTGGATCTGCTGTTAAGTATTTTATTGATTTTGGTTCTAAGAAATCTTTTGAGATGAAGAATAAGTTTTTAGTAGGATTTGAGTTTCCTTCTAAATAATCATTTAATTCTTCGTAAGGTATTGTATTTCTACTTATTTTTTGGTCTATAACACAGATTACTTTTATTCCTTTAGGAATGTTTTTTATTATTAATTTTTGAGATGAACCTTCTGAGTAGGTGTATAAAGTTTGTATTGCATTGTCAAAGTCCTTTTGAAATACAGCTATATCCACACTTTTTCCTAAATTTGTTGTATCTTTTATCATTTTAATTCCAAAGATTAAAATCGCAACTATAACAAACATTACAAAAATGTAAATAAAAACCTGTTCTGAGATTGCTTTTTTGTTCATTCTAGGAAAGAGATTCTTGCTGATGTTGGATTTACATTTTCAAATTCATCCTTACATCTTACATAATAAATTCTAGAGTTAAATGGAGCCTGGTGTTTTCCATCTTCATTTATCATTAAATTTCCATTTTCAAAAACTTCAAAATGACTTTCTGTTGAAACTCTACATTCTGCCTGTTCGTCAGTTTCTATGGTAAATAATGGAGGATTTATTGATGAATCTAAGTAAGCTCTAATAATTTGTGGAACACCCCTATCCATTTTCAAGTCTATTTGGGTCTTTGCTTTTGCTAAGTTTCCAGCTAAATCCTGGCAAGCTACGTGGAAAATACTTAATCCAGAGTTTAATGAATTAAAGAAATTTGTATGGACATTATTATTTGTTTCAGTGAAAGGTGCCATTGAATTTATGTTAGGTTCTGGTGCATTTGGATCTTGAGTATGGGAATATCTACATTCTGATTCTCCAATTAATTTTGCACCGCCTTCGGTTGTTACTTGTAATGTTATGTTTTGTTGTCCTGTTTGTGAGGATAAAATCCCTTCTGGACTTATTGAAGTAATGTTTAAAGGTTGTGAACCATGTAATGTTAATTTATATGGATCTTTATTGAAATTATTTTCTTCTGATTTATCTTTACATTTGAAGTAAATTAATTTTGTTTCTCCAGCGTTTAAATATCCCCTGCTTCTACAGGTAATCCAACATTAGGAGCAGGATTTTGTGCAAAGGAACATTCGTAAAAGCCCATTGAATTTAAAGTTGTAGTTGAACATACATTTTGTTGGTTTTGTGCCATTGCATTGTAAGGTTCGTCAATTGTTGACCATGAACAGTATGATGGTTCATTAGTAAATAATATAGTTTGGGGAATTGTTGTTGTTCCATACATTAAGTAAACATCTGTTGACTGCTCTTCATTATTTTCTCCAAATGAAATAAATTCTATTCTTGGTGCTGTTAAATCTGGGCTTTGGTCTATTTGGAATTCTATTACATAGTCTCTTTCATTAGCATTTCCTCTTGCATCTTTACATCTTACAAAAAATTCATAATTACCTTCACCGTTTATTGTAAATACTTCATCCAGAGTTTTATTTCCTTGTTGTGGGAATACGATATCTTGAGTATGGAAGTATTTGAATGAATTTGAACCGAAATAAGTTTCATCCATTTCATCAAATGATTTTGAATGGTCTAATGACATCTTACATTGTGCAGGTTCATTAGTTTGAATTCCTAAAGTGATTTTTTGATAGATTGGAAGTTTAACTGGATTTTCTCTCTCCCCTATTCTGAATCCTTCTCCTTTGATTTCTTTTATTTTCTCTTTATCTATTTGTGGTGAGAATCCTTCTTTAAATACCGTGATTAAAGGAGCTATTACATCATCATGTCCAACTGAAACACATTTTTCTTCTTCCGAACCTTGGTTTACTAATTCACATGATGCACCTAGTGATTTACATCTGTATTCTGAACATTTTTTAAATGCGTTAACCGATAAGGGTTTTCCATCTTTATTTAAGTAAAATTCTTGATTACACAATTCACATTGATCTTCTGATTTTAAATTTAAGTTACCTAGGTTATAAGTTACTGGTGCTATTTTTGTTGGAGCTTGCCATGGTTTACAGAATGTTTTTACTTCAACTTCTTTAATCTCTTCTGCAATAATATCTACTAAATTATATACCATGTATATCCATGCTGCAGTTGATAGCGCTTCACCTATTGTAGCTCCAGCACCAGTTGGAGTTGTAGCTGTAGCTTCAGCCCCGGCAACATCACCAGCAGATCCAGCTGGAGCTGCGGCTGTTGCTTCTGCTTTTGCTAATGCTTTTTCTGCTAATGCTTTTTCTGCTAATGCTTTTTCTGCTACTCCTCTTTTTACTGTTGCTTCTGCTGCTGCTGCTTCTAATGCTTCTTCTTCTGTTGTTGCTTTTACCAGATCAAATGCGGATGCTTCTTCTGCTAATGCTTCTCTTGCTGCATCTGCTGCTGCTTCTAATGCTTTTTCTGCTGCTTCTAATTCTACTATTGCTGCTGGGGCTGCTGTTGAAGTTGCTGCTGGGACTACTGCTGCTGGAGCAGCTGTTGGAGTTGCGGGAGTGCTAAATTGATTTGACATAAAGTGCCAAATTCCAACTACAGGTTTTCCTAATGGAGTTGTACCTAAAAGCTCAAAACCACTTCCTCCTAAACCTCCAAAACCTCCTAAACCATATAAGGCTGCAGAAACTCCAATTTGGTATGTAAGTGGGGAATTCCATGAAAATTCTCCACTTTGTCCAAAAAAGAATCTGTAAAATCCGTTTGGAACTGATGATAATTTTAATCTAGTATCAATAAATTCTGTTCCTTTGTCTCTATCAGGAGGACCTTGGAATTTTCCTGGTACTCTCCATTTTTCATCACCTAAACTTTCATGACTTATTTCATATTTCTTAAGTTTCCAATCTCCATCCTTACTACCTGCAATTTCAGCTAACGCTTCAGTAATTTCACTGTTGATTGATTTGGTATAATCTAAACCAGAATATGTTAAACCCCATGGTTGTTCTCCTAATGAAGTTGCAAGATGATTATAATCAATACCACAGTCACCATAACCTCTACAAATATTATTTGCACCTTGTAAAAAATCTTGTGTTAAACAACCGCTTGAACTTTCAACAATATGCCAACCATCCCCAACGTAATTAAACACGTTTAACTTACTTCCCTCACCGAAAATTCCTGAGGAAGAAACAAAAATGGGAACTGCAGCAAAAGCACCCGCGATAAAACTCGTTGCAAGCCATCCAGCACCTAAAGCAGTGGTGGCAATAATACTGGAACCAATCATTTCACTTTCACACGTCCCTAAAATTGAATTCCAACCACCACACTTGAATATAGCCTTGCATGTTTGTGAAGCTTTGGCACAGACATTTGCGCCATCATCATTCCAATGTTTAAATCCTAAAGGAACTTTAGGTAAACATTTATTTCCTGTCCAAGCACAGTCTCTTTTAGAATCATCAATACAGCACTGAGCATCCGATTCTAACGCATCATTATATTGACCAGAATTCATTGTAAATGGATCTGCAGTATTACATTGATCTATACATGATTGACCGCGATTTTCAACACATGCTGCTTCAGTATAACAATTTGAACCCACACAATTATCATTACTGCTTCCAGTAAAAATATTTCCTGAATCTCTATCAATTGAGGCATCAATACAATATTCTTTTCTGAAATCTTCACAAGGTTCAGTTATTTCCTGACCTGAAATACAAATGCTTCTATAATATCTTGAGCCTGGAGGATCTGTTGTACCAGAGAGATCATCATCTTGGCCTTGAGTATCATAAATGCACCATGATTCACCATGTTTTATATCATTAATTTTTATTTCTTGTGTTCCTTGATTTTGATAATCAGGTAAATTTACGGATAGTTGATCCTTATTAGGAGAACTTGAACAATGTAAACTCTCACATGTGAATTCATTATCATTATCTAAATCACCACATAATGTTCCATCTAAATAACTACATTTTGTTTTTACCTCTTCTTGATTACCACATGAATCAAACCAATAAACATGATCTTCATTGTTTAAACAACCTGTTCTTGCTTTGGTAGTACAAATTGGATTGGTGAAAGTTAAATCACTACAAAATTTCCCTTCATAAAATCCTTGTTTATTTGGAATTGTTTGAACATTACAATTTGCTTTTGTAGTATATTCTGGAGTACCATCTTCTTGAACACAGCAACCTTTAACTGATGATCTTGATAAATCAATACACGCTTGTTCATCTTGGATATCTTCTAAAAATTGAGGTGATAAACCATAATTTTGTGCTTCAGACGTACATCTATTTTTAGTTAATAATTGAGATTGAGTTCCAATTATACAACACCCAATTTTACATTCTGGAATTACATCTAAATTATTTTCTGAAATGAATTTTGAGGTTGGATTTCCGGAATCATCAGTAAATGCACCTTCACACTGAGCTTTTCCCATTCCGGAATAACATAATCCAGATTCTTCATCTATACAAGTACCTGGACTACAGAATGATGTAAATGAACACGAAGTTGGAGCTTGTAATGATCCTGGTTTACAATTATTTGATTCAGTGTAAGAACAGAAATCTCCCTGATTTGTTTCCTGGCAACAGACTGTAGGTTGTATCTCTTGTGCCGTTATTGGAATTACAGAGATTAAAACTAAACTGATAAGTAATAATGATAATATTTTTAGTTTCATTCTTCACCTTCTATTGCAAACATAAACTTGAAATTAGAGTCTTTTTTGTTTAAGATATAAATTATATCAGGATATGGTTTGTCAACTTGTATAATGATTCTTCCTTTCTTTTGTAACATGTAAATTAATTGTTCGAAATTACCATGTTTTGAATGGCTATTTACTATATCGTATGCTGCATTATATAGATATCCTAAAGGAGTGTCAGGAATTTCTCTGTTTATTCTTGAGAGTTTTTGTGTGACTCCATCTTTTTCTATTGTAATTGGATAATCAATTTCAAAGAGAATATTTTCTTGTAATATCTTAGCATTAACTTTTAAATTTGGATTAGTAATTGTATAACCTCTTTTACTTTCTAATAAGTCTTTTGAAATACAGCTTTTTAGTTTGTCTTGAAGTTCTTCTTGTAATTGAGATTCTACTTTTTGTAAAGGATCCATTGAATTTAGGCATTTTTCTTCATTTGGAATGTTTTGACACAAATATTTTACGTTTTTACTTTCATATAATCTGTATTTTGTGGGGTTTTTAGAACCGCCTTGATTTGAGATTAGATTTATTGATGGAGAGATTATTTCATCTACACATTTCGTGATTTCATTTTTTATTGAATTTAATGGACCTTGGATGTAAACTTTTGGTTCTATTCCATAACCGTAATAATTCTTTGCAAAGAAAAACAGACCTGCAACTAAAAGAATAATTATTCCAACTATTACAAAAACTGTTACTTGCCCCTTTTTTTGCATTATTAAAATTAAATTAGATTAAAACGGTTTATATTACTTTCGTTTGTTTTTATAATCTTCTTTCTTTGTTTTTAAATAAAATTCTGGGGAGAATTTAAACTGTCTTGTATTTTGAATTGAAGAATTAATAATAATATTCTGTTGTCTAGACCATTCTTTGGAATCTGTTCTTTTCATGTAGTCTACCCAGTATTCTACATACCATAGCCTTGATTTTTTATTTTTTTCTAAGTCCATTTTTGTTTGTAATAAATAATTTTCTCTTCTTTTATATTCTCTTTAAACAATAATCAAATATCTTTAGAGAATCTAAAAAATTAAAAACAAATTCGTCAAGTTCATTCTTTGTTTTTTTCAGTTCTATTGTTTTTGGGTCAAGGAATTTTATCATAAAAACCTTATTGTTTTTAGAATTTATATCTATTATTGTCATGAACCATAATCTAGATCAATATGGTTAATATAATCTCCTTAAGAATTTTCGAAAATAGTTTGAATTTATCTATTTAGATAAATTGTTTTTGCTTCAAATGAATTTTTGAAGATATCACTACATAAAACTATAAATTTACTTTGAACACCAATAGGGGCAGTGTGAATTAATTTGTTTGAAGTTGAAAATGCTTGAGGTTCGTTAAATAATTTCTCTGATGTTGAGGCATATTTACATTCTGATTCTTCATTTGTTTCTACTATCAATTGCTGCCCTGAAGTGTAAACTTTTTCCATTATTGGAAATGAATCATCCTTTAGTAGATTAAATGAGATTGTTTTATTTGCAATGTTCTTTGCTTTATCTTCACAAACTATATTGAATAATTGCGGGTTATTTAAAGGGGTTAATCCTGAAAGTGTTAGACCTGTATGTAATATTGAACCTGTGTTTGAGAATTCAAATAATCTAGGTGATAGTGCAGATGATTGTGTTCCTCCACATGTTGCTTTTCCATCTTCTGTTCCACCTGAAGTTGTTGCTGTAATTTCTAATGTACTAAAATATCTGTTTTCTTCATTACAATCAGTTGTTAGTTCATCTTTACATTCTAGTCCAGTTATTTCTAATTTTTTTGTTTTTGTTAGGGTGAATTCTGGTGGGTTAACTTCACTATTTCTGTTGTTATTATTATCTTCACATTTTACAAAATAATTGTAGATTCCTTCTTCAATTAAATCTGTGATAGGTAAATCACAATTATCAATACAGCCGTCTTTTGTAAATTTCATTTCTTCAAATGGAACATTAACATTATCATATTTACAAACTTTCATAGGTTGATTTATTGGAACTAAAGTTACAAATGTTTGGTTTAAATTATTGGGCACTAGGAAGTTATTTTCATGTTTAATTTCAAATGTAGGTGGAGAGGTTGGAATTTGAGGATTAATTTCAAATTGAATTTGATAATCTACTTGTGATTCTTTACCATCATAGGTTATACATTTAACATAATAATTTATTTCTTCACCTTGCGGAAGGTCATATGCTTGTTCAATTTCAAATTTATGATCTATTTTATTTTCTTCAGTTTTGTAAACGTATTCAATACCATCATCATAACCTGGAATTCTTTCTTCTGCAATTTTACATTGTGTTGGGAATTCTTCTGTTTTTGCAGTGTTGGTATATGTTGTAACTCCAATTGTAATATCAGTGAAAGTTTTTATTTTAGGGCCTATTTTGTAACCGTTTTCATTATCTGGTTTTAATTCACAGGCTGTATCTTTTCCGTCATTATCTACACATTTGTTTAAACTTAGAATATCACCTAATGGACCTATACCTGGATTTGAGGTTGCCTCTTTTGGAACACATTTATTCATTTCATCTGTTTTAATGAATTGACATCCTTGTCCTAAAGATAAACATAAGTATTGAGTACATTCATGTGTACCACCTACCGTTAAATCAGGAAGACCATTTTGTCCTGCTTCATGACATAAGTTGCAATAATTTGAATTCTTGACAGGTTGCCATGGTTTGCAGGATGATTGGATAGTTTCTGTTTCTTTGTCTCCAAACCAAGTCTCTAGTGCCCACCATCCACCAAACAATAAAGCTGCTGCACCTGCTACTATCCAACCTATTGGATTACTTGACATTGCAGCTACTAATCCACCCCAGTAAGTGTATGTCAAATAAATTAATCCTACTGCACCAGCTCCTCCAATTGAGCCTCTTATTTCCTGGTCTAAGTCGTCTGGAATATTATCACCTCTTTTTAATGTTAATGTACCGTTTACTTCAAAATAACCCTCTTTATTTTCAGGTTCTGGAATTTCAGTCTTACAACCTCTAATTAATGTGTTACTACTTTTACCTGTTTTAGTATCATCCTCATCATCAACTTCAGCATCTTTTCGAAGTTTATTTCTACTTTCACCACATGTTCTTTCAAACCCATCATCAGTCCATTCTCTATTTAATCCAAAGTCTGCACCACAATCACCATATGATGCACAGATTGAATTCATGGAGGTTGCATATTCAGGTAAATATAACCCACAATTATCAGTACATTCCCAATCATAACCACTAGACAAAGTAGTATACCAAGCTGCTTTTTGTTTTAAAATTCCAATGCTATCACTTGAATCTTGAGTTTTAAATTTACCAGCATTACATTCTGCTTGTGGAAATGTATTTGATTGTGTATCCGAAATGCTTGGAGCAGGAGGTGTAGAAGGTATACACACCCCATTTTCATTACCGGCCCAAATACAATCCCAAATTCTTGGATCTTCACAGCAATCTTGAGTTGTACATTCCATACAAGTTTTATCAGAGTTTTTATATCTATTTTGACGTTTTATTGCCTGGTATAAATCAGTTTTATTTTCATAGATATTCATACAAACTTCTGACCTATCTTGTGGTAATTCATCAACTTCTTCTTTTGAGTTTAAACATCTATGAATGTACTGTCTTGAACCTGGTAAGTCTCCAGCAGGACCTTCCTTTGAATCGTACCAGCACCAGCTTTCTCCGTTTCTAACTGAATTACTTCTCCCCTTTATGTAATCGGGAACTTGCATATCCTCTTTTGAACAACTTTTGTCAACACATTCTCCATTCACACATATTTGTCCATCCAGAGAATTACAAGTTGTTTCTTTTCCTGTAAATTGATTTCTAGAATCAAGAGTTTTTATTTTATTTGAAGATTCGTCACAGACTTTAATTTCATCACCTTTATTTGCTTTACATTTATTTTGGTCTGGTATATTATTACATGCTAAACTCCTAAAAAATTCACCATCACATGCAGAGTCTTGTTCCCATGTACATGCATTTCCTAATTCTCTAACGCAACAACCAAAATCTTCTTTCTTTACAAAATTGCTACATTCTTGTTCAGAGTTGGCTTGTTCTATTCTAGGATCAATTTGAAATTCAAATTTACTTTTTAAATCGTAACATCCTTTTTCCGTAGTTAATTTATATTGATCTCCATAAATACAACATATTTGTTTTAAGTCTGGAAAGCTTGAACATGGACCATTTCTTTTTTCACCTGAACATTGGGAGGTTGGAACGTTTTCAAAATAAGAACCATCTTCTTTAATACAACATACAGGTTTACATTCTTGTAAATTTTCTTTTGGTACATTTCTTATCTGGCCTTCTTTACATATTGAAGCGTCAGTAGTTCCTATACATTTTCTATCATCATTTGTTTCTAAACAAGTGAAAGGAGTTTCAAATGTTGGTTCTTGTGCTAAAGCAATTGAAGAAATAAAGATTGTACTGATTATAAGAAATATTTGAAATACTGCTTTTGATTTTATTCTATTCATTTTCTATTGCAAAATAGAAGATATAATCGGGTTCTTCTATTACACTTACTTTATAAACCTCATGTGGAGAGCTTTGTTTTAAAACAACTAAATTTCTACCGTAACTGGATGCTGTTTCTATTGTTGTACCAAATGTACCTTCTGTTGCTTCTGCATTTAGGATTTTATTTATAAGATGAATTATTTTTCCAAGTCTTGAATTAATAATGTAATTGAATTCCCCTTTTTTTAAAGTAATTGCATCTTTACTTAATGTTAATGGAAGCTCAAGTTTTATGTTAATATTTTTATCATTGATTTTAGAGGTTATCCTTAAATCACCGTGAGTGAAAGCTTCGTTTCTTTTTTTTAACGCATCTAAACCAATACAAAAAGGTAATTTATTTTCTAATGAATTTTTTAATTGAAATTCTAAATCTTCTTTACTTAACATTGAGTTTAAACATTTCTTTTCATTAGGGATATTTTGGCATAAGAAAGAGACTTTTTTTCCTTTATAATCTAAATATTTAGTAGGTTCTAAGAAACCACCCTGATCTGCAATTTTTGAAAGAAAAATGGAAGTTTCTTTACTGACACAC
>JAGVXZ010000012.1 GCA_018303515.1 Candidatus Woesearchaeota archaeon
GCATAAAAACTAATAGTGAAGATTTTGAAACTAAAGAAGGAAAACAAATAAGAGTAAGTACTATAGAACTTGTTTTAACTAAAAAATGAATTGTGAATTGGGTTTTGATGAAAATAGAATGATGAGAGGTAATTCGGTTGATGCTTCTTCTGCTACTGATAGTATTATCTCTAAGGCTTTAGAATACCAACTAGATTGTCTAATGCCCCTTTTTTTCTCTCGTGATGTAAGAGATAAAGATAAAAATAAATGGGAAATTACGTGTGAGCCTTTACGTTTAACTGACCAAAAAGTTATTTTCTATAAAACTTGTGATGATTGTCCTTATAATAAACTTTAAATATTCCTTTTTTATAAGTTAATTAAAAAGATGGTGTTAGAAAGTTTAGTTCATTCTTCAAGTTATTTTATTTTAGGTCCTTTAGTTTTTGGTTTAATTAATGATTTGGATTTAGTAAAATCTCTTAGTGAGATTGGAATTGCCTTTTTGCTTTTTGTTGTTGGTTTGGAGATTGATATAAAAAAATTAAAGGAAGTTGGATGGATAGCTTCAATTGGCGGTTTGTTTCAAGTTTTACTTGTATTTTTATTAGGTTATTATGTTTCAACTTCTTTAGGATTTAAGCATGAAGTATCATTGTATCTTGGAATTGCTTTATCTTTTTCATCTACTATGGTTGTAGTTAAATTATTATCTGATAAAAGTGAAATTGATACTCTGCATGGAAGAATAATTCTTGGTTTTCTTTTAATGCAAGATTTAATTGCGATGATTGTATTAGCTTTAATGCTTGGTATTGGAGATGGTTTTTCATGGTTAGTTCTTTTACCTATCCTAATAAAATCTTTAGTTTTACTTTTGTTAGCTTTAGTTTCTTCCTGGTTTATATTTCCAAGGCTGTTTGATTTTGCTGCTAAATCAAAAGAGTTTTTATTTTTATCTTCTGTTACTGTTTGTTTTTTATTTGCTTTAGTGGCAGATGTAATGGATTTTTCAATTGCAATAGGTGCTTTCATTGCAGGTGTAGCTTTGGCACCTTTACCTTATGCTACAGATGTTAAAGGGCGTGTGGAACCAATAAAGGATTTCTTTGCAACAATATTTTTCGTTTCTTTAGGTGTACAGTTAGTTTTTACAGGGTTAGGAAGTATGATTGAATTGATTTTAATTTTCTTATCATTTATTTTAGTTTTAAAACCACTTTTGATTTTCATTTTAGGTATTTTATTTGGATACTCTTCTCAAGTATCTTTCACGGCTGGAGTTTATTTGGCACAGATAAGTGAGTTTTCATTAATTTTGATTTCAAGTGCTTTAGTTTTAGGAAATGTATCAGCTCCGGTGTTTTCATTAATTGTTCTATTAATGGCTTTGTCTGTAGTTACTACTTCTTATTTTATAGAACATGCTCATTCTATTTATGGTTTTCAAAAAAACTTTTTAGAATGGTTTGAAAGATTTTCTATTGTAAAAAGGGAAAAATTGGAATATGGTAATAAATCTGTTAAAAAGAGTGCAGTTTTATTAGGCTGTGGAAAAATGGGTATGATGTTTATTGAAACTTTAAAAAAATTAAAACAGGATGTAGTAATCTTAGATAATAATCCAAAGGTTATTCAAAATCTGATGACAACTAAAATAAATTGTAGATATGGTGATGCAACTTCTCGCGTGATTCTTGAAAGTCTAAACCTTAAAAGTGTGAAGATTATAATTTCAACTATACCTGATTTGAAGGTTAATCAATTTGTTCTTAATTATATTAAATTCATAAATCCAGAAATTTTAGTAATTCTTACGGCTAATAGGACGAAAGAGGTTTTAGATCTTTATGATTTAGGTGCTGATTATGTTATAGTTCCAAGGGTGATTTCTGGTTCGAATATTTCTGAAATGCTGTTGAAGGTATTTAAATCTAAAAAAAATCTTGGGATTCTTCGTGAAGAGAACCTTAGGGTTCTTGAGAAATTACAAAGTTTGGGGATGGGTTAAAACTTAATTTTCTTTACTCTAGTTTTAATCTCAACATTCTTAAATAAATTTTTTAGGAATTTCTTAGGGTCTGTGAAATCTCTTTTTAATTTTGTACATATCTTATTCTCTTTTGTAAATGTTAGCTTATGCTTTTGTTTAAATTTTTTTACATCTAGTGGTTTGTCTAGCGGTGGGCCGTAATGTAATCTAAATTCATTTAATCTTTTATTTTTAAGATTGTACCAAAATAATGCTACTTTTTCACCTCTCCAATAAAATCCAGAATCCTTCACCTTAAAATCCCTTAGTTCTCTTTTTATGTATTCAAATGCTTTCAATAATTTAGTGCCTACAACATCTCTTTTGCCTTTTAAAGGAGAGGCTTCTAGGATTATATCTTTCTTTTTTAGATCTCCTTTTTTCAGTCTTTTTTCTTTGAAAAATGTTGGCGATGGTGAAACTAAATATTCCTTAGCTCTTTTTTGAAATATGTAGAATTTTTCTTTTGATAATGCTGCTGCCGCGTTTCTGGTTTTATCAATTGGATCAATAACAATTAATGGAGATTTCTTTGATTGATTTATATTTCCTTCTCCTATTTGTGTTCCTTCTTTTACTTTTGAAATAAATTTAATTAACTCTTTAAAGGATCCTTTGTTTATTGTTAGAATCTCTAAGACGTGACCTGAAAACCCATTGATATATGTTTCTGCGCCATATATATTTTGACCTTTACAAAATTGTTTTACTAATCTTATTTCATTACAGAGTTTTTTATTTGTATTTTTTTGTATCCATTCAACATGTAGTGGTGAATAATCTGTTGTGTTCCTTGCTTCTTTTAATTCTTTGATTTTTAAAACGGGTATTATTTCAAAGTTAAGACCTTTGAATTTTACTTGAAAATAGTCTCTTGAACCATGTATTCTTTCAACTGATCTGAAATATCTTTTTAATGATTTTTCTAATTGATCTGAAATATTATCCTCTTTAGGAAATAATACAAAAATGTCTATGTCGTGATTACCAGATAACCATGTGTTTTTTGCATAAGAACCGCCTACCTTTATTGTTTCTTCAATCTTTAGTTTTTTTAAAAAAGATTCTACTTTTGATTTTATTTCTTCTTTTTCTTTTTCTGATGGACAGATTTCTTTAAGCAATTTTTCCATGGAATTTTTATTGAATTTTTTAATTATAAGTGTTTTGGTATAAGATTCTTCCTGTAGAAGCAAGTGGCATATGTCTGTTGCTTGCACAAATCTTTTTGGAGAGTAACCTTTTTATACTAATTAATTGTATTTTACTATATGGCAACTAAAAAGATGGTGAATAGCTCAAGGGGAAGACCTTCAAAAGATGTGGATTTGATAAAGTCTGTTGAAAAGTTAGTTATTAGAATAGATCATTTAGTTGAGCTTTTTGAGGAGGCTTCTAAGCATGTAGCTGAAGTTGAAGGTGCGGAAATAAAAGTGCAAGAGCTATCTAAAAGATTAGATGATTTATTAGAACAAAATAAATCTATTGCCAAGGGTCTAATTTTATTGGAAAAATATGTTCGTGGAAAGACGAGACTAGATGCTGGTCCAGAAACCAGTAAACTTTCAGAATATGGTAGCTTCTGATATTTATTTTGTGAGAGATGATTTTGTTGAAAGAGACAGAATAAAGTTGTCTCATGTAGTTAATGTTGTAAATTCTAAACCTAGACAGTATGAAGCAAAGGCTGTATTTTTAAGAAATTTTGTAGATTGTTTAGTTCTAGCATCATTTAAAATTAAGAAGTCTCCTGATCATACTAAAATGAGTGAAAAGGATTTAATAAAAAGAAAAGAAGAAATTCTTATGAGATTAACTCAATTAAAGAAAAATGAGAAAAAAGATAAGAAAGATGCAATTTTAAAACTTATGAGAATAAAGGGTATAAAGGAAATTATTTGTGATGGTGTTAAAAAAACAATAAGATTATTACATTCTGATGGTAATTATGAAGAAACGGAAATGAAATTTGAGAATTTAGAAGAACTCAATTCTTTTATATTATTTTTATCCGATTTATTACATATTCATATTGATGAGGGAAAACCGTTTCTTGATGGTCCTGTTGAGAATAGGTACCATGTACAAGCAACATTGGGTACGGAATTCTTTAAACCAAAGTTTGTAATTAGTAACTTTTTTTAGATTTTAATGTTCCTTTTAATAAAAAACCTAATGTGATTATTGTTAATAAAAGGGCTAATAATCCAAAATTTTGTGTTTTTTCTTTTTCAGAAATTACTTCAATATTCTCTGGGGTTGCAATTGTTTTTAAAGTTTGTAAATTATTCTTTTCTGGAAGGTTTTCTGAAGAGAGACATTCTTCAGAACAACAAATGTTATTATCCCAGTTTTTAAGTAGTTGTGAAGGACAGAACTGCTCTCCAGAACATTGAATGCCATGTTGTGTTTTACAACTACAGTCAGGATCACCTTCTAAACAATCTGGATTACAGCCATCTCCTTCTTTACATGATTGAGCAAAAACTAATGGAAGAAGAATCAAAATAATTAAAATAATCTTTAATTTCATAAGTTTATTCCTGGTTGCTATTATTTAAATATATTTTTAAATTAAATATTTTTTTTCTTGTAAACATGTAAGGAATTCTTCTGTTTTAAGATTGGAAATTAAATAGTGTACTTCAATCTTTTTTATTTTAAAATCTGTTTCTAATTCTTCTATAAACTTTTCTGAGTCTTCAATATCCTTAAAAATTACATCTAGAAGAAAATCATATCCATTGTTTATTCTAAACATGTTGTTTATGTTTTTATGCGTGAGTAGATACTCCTTTAAACATTCTTTTTCTTCTGCATTAACTTTAATAATAATGTTTGCTCTTGCTGAATATCCTATCTTTTTAAAATCAATTAAGGATGAATGTTTTATAATAAATTCATTTTGGAACTTCTTTAATTTGTCGTGTAATGTTGATATTGGAATTGTTGTTTTTCTAGATAGTTCTTTTAATGTCATTCTACTGTCTCTTCTTAAGTGTATAATAAATTCTTCTTCTTTATTTCTTAGCATTTTGCTCCACCTCAAGAGTATGTTTAATTTGATTTAGTATAAATTTAATCCTTAAGAATTATATTGGTTTATAGAAACTTTAGTTAATTATATAATTATATAAATGTTTAAATATCTTCTTAATTTATTGTTTTTAATGATTAGGAAAGTAATTCAATTGGCTGGTAAAACTTCAGTTATTTCCCTCCCTTTGCCATGGGTTAGGAAGTATAATATCGAAAAAGGAGCTGAACTAGAACTAATTGAAAGAGGAAGGGAGATTATAATAAAGACAAATAAGGATTTACAAATTGATAGGATTGTGATTAATATTAATGATCTGGATGAACAGTCAATTAAATGGACATTATCTGCTTTGCATAAGTTTGGATATGATGAAATTGAGGTTGTAAGTGATAAAGAAGAGTATTTTCAAGTTTTAAATGATATGGTGAAGGATATTCTTTTAGGTTTTGTGATTATGCAACAAACTTCTAAAAAAGTTGTATTAAAATCAGTTTCAAATGATGTTGAATCGGAGTTTGACATGGCTCTAAGAAGAGCGTTTTTAGTAACTCTTTCTTTAGGGGAAGGAATAGTTTCAAAATTAAAACAAAATAATAATGATTTTAGTGATCTGTATTATCTTGAGAAAGTCAATAATCAATTTACTAATTTTTGTGAAAGGTTATTGAATAAGAAAGGATTTAGAGATTTTAGAAAGACTTGTTTTTATTATGTGATTGTATGGAATTTAGAAAAGATTTGTGATGTATACGCAGATTTATGTAAAGTGTTAGAAAGAACTGAAATTACTAATCATTTTATTCTCTTAATTGAGAAAACAAATGAAGTTTTTAAAGGATATTATAATTTATTTTATAATTTTGAAAATAAGAAGTTAGTTGAGTTAGATAAATTAATCTTGGAATTATTAGATAACATTTCTTCTTTGAAATTATATGGTGAAGAATATTCTTGTTTGAAAGGAATTTTATCCAGAACTCGTGAATTTTTAGCGAGTACTATTGCAATCAATCATGAGAAGCATTCTATCAATACCTTTTCTTAATTGTTCATATTCTTTTTGATATTTGCTATGATAATCTTGATGGTGTGATTTGATTCTTCCTAATGCATCAATTGCATTTGATAATAATGCTTTATTGTGTTCAGGTTCTTTTCTTCCTTCTAGAATAGGGTATAATTCCAATGCTCTTGCTATTCCTGCATTGTAATAAGCTCTCATATAAACTTCTTCATCTAATTCTACTTCGAATTCTTTATGAGCTTCTATTGATGCTCTTGCTATCTGGTCTTTTAACCATTGGCTTAGTATTTTATTATGATTTGTAATATTTACCCAATCATATACTATTCTTCTTTTTTGTGTATTTTCTGTATCAAAAACAGTTATTTTTCCTGAATGATTTATACCAAAATTTCCTGGATGAGCATCTTTACTATAAGCTAATTCTGTTTCTAAGATTGATTCTTCTAATGGATCTAAATTAGATATGATTAAGTCGCTTAGTTCTCCATTAAATCTTTTTCTTATAGTTTCTTTTAGTGATCTTTCATCTCCCCTAACTTTCTTTAATGGAAATTTTCTATGGATGGCAGCGGTAATTCTTGCCATGTCTCTATATACTTCAAATTTTTTTCTTGTTATTCTTATTGGATTATTTTCTTCAAAGTTATCCTGACTTAATTCGCTAATCGGAATACTTCCTGCATATCCCATTACATATATGAATTCATCATTGTCATGAATTATTTCTATTGGCATGGTTACACTGAAATTAGGATCCCAAAATAATATAGCTAATTCATTTTTTATCTCTCTTATTATTTGTCCCGCTTCTTTTTCTGACTCTAGATCTTCAAGTTTGCCTTTTTTTGTGACAATGACTCTTTTTCCACTTTGTGATTCAATTGCAACATCATTTTTTGTTCCTGTAAGGGATTTACCCTTTTTATTTTGTATTAAATTTCTAGCATATTCTTTGAATAATTCATCTTCCCCTGTATCTATTAATCTTTCAGCTGCATTTAATAAGCTAAATAAATCCATCTCTAAAATTTCTTCAGATGATAGAATTTCATCACTTTCTTCAATAAAGGTTTTCATTTCTTTAAAGAGTACATTCATCCTTTTTCCTTTTTCATATTCCTTTAATATACTTAATCCTCTTTTTATCTCTTCAAATCTTTCTCTTGTTTCAAAGTCTATATCTCTGGAAAGAAGTTCTTCCACTGAGTTATAAGTTTTAGTATAATTTTTTTCCAATTTAAGTTCTTTAGTAATGCGTATAGCTGAAATTAGATTCTTTAGGGCATCACTAGATTTTAAAGTCCCTGTACCATTGATCATTTGAAGCACTCCGAGGCCCATTGTTGCCCCTAATCCAAATGCTAGCCCCCAATGTGAATATTCTAGTGTTCCTAATGTGGCAATACCTATTCCTGTAAGATATGGGTAAGAGATTAATTTTCGATATAAACCTGACATATTATTTTGATTTCTTTGTTATTTTAAAGGATTATTATATTAAATTAATTATAATATTTACTTAGATTTCTTATGTCTCTAATCTCAATTTTAATATTTTCTTGTTTTTTGTATATTTTTTGTCTTTTCTATCATCCCTTTAGAAAAATCTATCATTATTATTTTTTTAAAGTCTTGAAGATATGGAATTAAGTTTCTTGGACTTCATTTAAGATCAATAATTTTTTATAAATTTTATTATTCTACTTTTTTTAATCTAGACTAACATCAATAACTTTTTTATCTCTTATTCTAATTTCTCTCATCCATTTGTCAAATTTTTATTTTTCTTCTTTAAATTTCATGTGTTAGATTTATTTTAGTACTATGTTTTAGAAAAGTTTTTAAACTTGTGAATTAAAAAATTGTTATCATAATTAAATGATTAAGAGGAGGTGACTGATAAATGGCTGCAAAGAAAAAAGTTGCAAAGAAAGCTTCATCCGCTGGGAAGAAGACTACTAAGAAGAAAGCAAAGAAGAGGTAATCCTCTTTTTTATTTTAAATGCAATTCAATAATATCTTGTTCTTTTAATTTTTGTTCTAAACCTACTTTTGCACCTTGATGTCTGGTGGATTTTCCCCATACTCTTGCAAATCTAAATTTGTTTACAAAATCTTTGTGAACTTCAGAAGCTAGTTCTTTGATTGTAGAGTCTTTTTTTAATGCTACTGGAGGAAAATCTCTTTCTTTTCCAGGGGTTTTAGTATAAACATATATTTTGTTTAGATTTTTCCATATCTCTGATCTTATTCTTTCTATTTTGAATAATTGAAATTTTGTTTTTGGTTTCTTATTCTCTTTTGTCACTGTTACAATCGTTTTGATTCCTATAACTTTTTCATTTTCTTTATTTTTACCTCCAAGTTCTATGAAACTATTATAAAATTCTTTTTCTATAAGTTTTAGTTGTTGGCTAATTGGTTTTTTCCCATCTAGTAATAGAATTATTAGATCTGCATTTCTTATTGCACTAAAATAACTAGGATATTTTTCTTTGTCAGAGCAATCTTCAAATATTGCAGGAAATTCGATTATTTGCAGTTTAATACCATGATGATCCATAGTTCCGATTTCTGGTTGTTTTGTAGTGTATTCATAATTTGCAATCTCTGGTTTAGAATTTGTTAGTTGTGAAAGTAAACTTGATTTACCTGAATTAGTGATTCCTACTAAGATTATTTGAGCTGCACCTTCTTTTTTTATATGATATGAATATCCCCCTGATTTCTGTTTTCGACTTTTTTCTATCTTTTCTCTTAATTTTGAAATTTTTGTTTTAATCTCTTTTAATATTGGACCAGTTCCTTTATGTTTTGGGCAAGTAGCATACATATGTTCAAGTGCTTTAAGTTTTTCAGAATCTATTGATGCTTTTCTATATTCCTCTTCGGCTAGCTTAAAATCTATTCCTGGATTTACTGGCATGTTTTATAATTTTTTCTTTTAGAATATAAATTTATCTCAAAATCTTATAAAAGACTTCAAAAATATCTTCTCCAGAATGTACAGAATAGAACTCTGCACCTGTACTATCACAATATTTTTTTATTTGATTGTTATGATATTCCAGTTGATTGAAATATTTTTTCTTTAATAATGGGTCAATGTAAGTTTTCATTGATTCTTCTGTTTCTAAGTCTATTAATTCATAATTTCCATCTAAATCGAAATTTTTTTCTTGTTTATCTATTACTTGTATTAATTTGATTTTATTTTTTTTAAATTTAAGCAGGATTGTTTTTATCTCTTCAAGATCGTAGAAAAAATCAGAAATAATGACTATAAGTGAATAATCCTTTATGAGTTCTTTATGTTTGCTTAGTGATTCTTCAAAATTTGTTTTTCCTTTTGGAACTTTGGAATTAAGATATTGTACGACTGCTGCTAATTGTTTTACTCCTCTTTTTGGTTTAAATCTTGCTAGTTTTTCTGAGAAGGTTGATAGAACAAATTTTTCATTGTTTTTTAATGCAACGTGACAAAAACCTAACGAAATCATTGATGCGAATTCATATTTTTTAATTTTCTCTCCAAAATTCATACTTGCTGAGAAATCAATTATTACATTTACGGTTAGATTCCTATCTTCTTCATATCTTTTAATGTATAAATTTTCAGTCCTTCCATATATTTTCCAATCTATTGTTCTAAAATCATCTCCAAAAGTATATCTCCCATGGTCCGAGAAAAGTAATCCTCTTCCTGTTAATTTTGATTTCCTTTCACCTATGAAGTTTGAGGTTACTCTTTTGTTAAGAATAATACTAAATTTATCTAGTTGGTGTAAGAATTCAGTTGAAATTGTCATGATTAGTTTTATAATTAGATTTTCTTATAAGGTTTATGGTTGTTGTGGAGTGATAATTTTGAAACTATATCTTCTTCAATACTAAAAATTCTTTATTTAATCTTTTCTAAGTGATGATCCATATGAAAAGGAAAAATAATAAACATCCTATTGTTATAAAAATTGTATAAATCCAACCAAATACATACACTACTTTTAAAGTATGTGGATTAAAGAATTTTGTAAATTTCTTTTGTTTTTTCTTAGATCTTTTTTTATGAACGCCTGAATAATAAATAAAAACTATAATTATCCAAAATAATAAACTAAGAACCCCCAGCCACCCAATACAAAGAATACCCTTCTCAAAAATATTAAGTTTATTCCAATAAATCTCTTTCATTTTTTACCTCTAATTCAAATGGATATTTTTTATTTGAAACTATTTTAATAATTTTTTAATAACATCATCTTCTGTCAAATTATTTCTTTGAGCTTCAAAATTAAGAATAATTCTATGTCTTAAAATTGGAAATGCCATATCATCAATATCTTTTTTAGAGACATATTTTCTTCCTTCTAAAAGGGCTTTTGCTTTAGAAGCCATTATTAATCCAATTGAAGCTCTTGGAGATGCTCCATATTCAATTAAATCTTTTTGTGTTCTTGTATTTGAAACAATTTTTACTGCATATGCCTTTAAATCTCTTGCAATGGGCATTTTTCTTGTCAACTCTTGTAAATATTTTACTGATTCTTTATTAAACACTTTTTTTAGTGATGGTAATCTATTGTCTTCTGCATATCTGTTTACGATTTCTAGTTCTTCCTGAAAAGAAGGATAATCAACTTTAATTTTAAGGAGGAATCTATCAGTTTGTGCTTCTGGAAGATTGAAGGTACCTTCTTGTTCTATTGGATTTTGAGTTGCTAAAACAAAAAAGGGTGAGGGTAATAAATAGGATTTATCTCCAATTGTAACTTGTTTTTCTTGCATGGCTTCTAGAAAAGCTGCTTGTGTTTTTGGAGTGGCTCTATTAATTTCATCAACTAATAAAATATTTCCAAAAATAGGACCTTCCTGAAACTTAAAGACTTTATCACCTTTGTGTTCTTCAATAATATAAGTTCCAGTAACATCTGAGGGTAATAAATCTGGAGTTCCCTGGACTCTTGAAAATTTCATATCCATAACATTTGAGATAGTTCTGATTGAAAGAGTTTTTGCTAATCCAGGGTAACTTTCAAGCAAAGCGTGTGAATCGCATAGGATAGAAATCATTACCTGTTTTAATACTTCTTCTTGACCAACAATAACTTTACCAAGTTCATCAAATAGAATTTTGAACCTTTTTTGCACTTCTTCCATTGATGTCATCTGGTTATTCTCTCAAAATAATTTCTAACTATTTTCTGATTCTCTTTCGGAATCCTTTCGTTGTAGGATACGTCGTAAGTAGTATATATTTCTTTTGGAATTGATTTGGGTGCGAAGTTCTTTTTTTCAACTCCACTAACTTTATTTACATCAATTTCAGAATCTAAAGCATTTATTTCGAAAGTTCCCTTTTTTAATCCTAGTTCTGCTACTGATGCATCTGCATAGATATTTAGGTCTCCTTCTTCTGATGCAATTGCAATTTCTGGTATTTCCATTTTTTCTTCACCACTTATAAAAATTATTCTGTTTAGGTTTTCACTAATACCATCAATTCCTCCCAGGTTTATGTTTGAGAGAGAAATAGTTATTGTGATGAATGAAAGAAAAATTAATCCAAATAATTTATATGAGATGGTTTTATAGTCAACTAAGAATGAAGATTTTACTCTTTTAATATCTTTAATCACTTCATTGTTTAACTCATCTACTATTTGGTTTTCTTCCTTAAAATATTCAGCAGCAGTTCTTAATTTTTCTTTTAGTAATGGTGCTTTTTCTTCAATTGATTTGAATAAATTTCCGAAACTTAATGAAATTGTAAATACTAACAAGCCTTCAATTATTTTTTCTGATATTTGAACTATATTCCATGTAAGTTTTAATTCTTTTAGAGCTTCTTCTATTTGTTTCATTGTAGTTTTAGTCTAGCTAATTCTTCTTCTCTATTCCTTAAGTCTCTTTCTAGTGTTCTTACGTTTGATTGAGTTTCTTCTAAATCTTTTTGTAATCTTTCATTCCTTTCTTCTAAATTATCTTTTTCTTCTTTTAGATCTTCATTCTCTTTTTGTATCTTTATATATTGAGTTTCCAAATCATCTCCTTGTATTTCTGTTATTTCCAAATCTTCTTTAGTTTCTTTAAGTTGACTCCTTGTATTTTCAAAATTTTCTTGTGTTTTTTGAAGTTCATCTAATTTAGTACTTAGTTTACCGTTAATATCGGGAAATAAGTACAATTAATCCAAAATTAGCATTTTTATCAATAAATGACATATTCTTAATAGTTTAGGAATATATTTAAATCATTTTTGGTTAGTCTTTTTTATGAGTTTCGCTTTAGTTGCAAGGGAATTGATTAATTTAAGTAATCCAAATGTTTCTATGTTAAATCCTGGAATGATTGTGAAGTTAGAAGAGGAAGGATGGAAGATGTTTAAAGGTGGTTTTGTAATTGAGAGTATAAAGCTTTTTACTTTGACTTCTAATCTTGAAAAATTAGTTACAATTGGTGAGTGGTGTTTGAAAGAAGGTAAGTTAGTTTATGCTTATCATTCATTGAAGGGAACAAGAAATTTGAAATTGTTAACTGATTTGGGAATTAGATTAATATCTGAGAAT
>JAGVXZ010000013.1 GCA_018303515.1 Candidatus Woesearchaeota archaeon
CTGTTCAGTTTCAAAGATATAAGGTGTGAATGACTTTTCGTTATTATTTGAGGTGTTTTTTGGTTCTTTGATTAAATTATTGAATAAGTCTGTGATGTAATAAGAAATTATATATTGGTGGCTCTCGTCAGAAAGAAGATTCTGGAACTTTACAGTTTCATTTTCTAAATAGATTTCTTTATCTGTATTTAAATTTAGTTCAATGTTACAATATTCCGTGTGAGGTGAGTTTTTTTCTCCCGGAGAGCCACCTTTATTATTGGATTCAATCCATTCGTTGTTCCAAAATTCTAATGAATAACCGTTATCATTTGCAAATTCATTTGTATAATTTATTTCTACTATTGTTTGGTTCTCTTTAAATAAAAAAATGGTATCTTGTGTATTGTCTAAGTTGTCTCCTATTGTTGCTCCTGCTGAATATATTGATGCATTAATCCCTGTGTAATTAAAACCCTCTTCTACAATCAAAGAGTAATTTGAATTTTCATTATAGTATAATAAATTTAATGTGTCGTTCTGTTCTAAGTCCCCAATAGTGTAAACAGATAAATTATTTGTGCCTTCTATTTCTATGAATTCTTTATTATTATCATTTCCTTGTGGGTTGTACATAATTTCTGTTATTTGAATTGCATTTACTTGCATGATTAGTAAACTCACAATTGTGTATAAGATTATTTTTTTCATTTTATATTGGTGATTTCAACTTTGGAATATTTTTAGTTCCGTATTTATTTGATTGAGTCACATTAGTTCTTTTTTCTTTTAATGCATTGTAGATTGCATCAACTAAAGGCTGTAAATTGTTCATAAACCGTATATTGATGTAGGAGAGTTAATATAAGTTATTGTGATTTTTTCGAAAATCTTTCGGATTCATTTAGAAAAAGAATTAATCTTTATATCTTTCTGCTTGATATTTATAGAATTCCCCATATCTGCCTTTTTGTTTCATCAATTGTGGGACAGTCTGAGCGACTGAACTAGAACTGGCTCGGCTCTCGCCAACCACAAATATTATAAAATCCGCCTCTTAACTAGAGCATTATGAAATACAACAAACTTGTTCGTGATAAAATTTCAGAAATCATAAGGAATAAAGGAGCAGTTCCAATTACGCATATTGCCTCTGATGATGAATATTGGCAAAAAATTAAAGATAAACTTCAAGAAGAGATCGATGAATTTATGAGAGATAGTAACGAAGAAGAACTTGCCGATATTCTTGAAGTTGTTTACGCAATATGTGATTTTAAGAAAATTGATAAAAACAAATTAGAACTGCTTAGAAAAAAGAAAGCAGAAGAAAGAGGCGGATTTAAAGAGAAAATAATTCTTGATGAAGTTGCATAAAATGACTTGTTGCAGAAAGGTTTAGAAAATTCACAATAATTGCATAGTGCATTAGAAGATAAACTTGGAAAATATTACTTATTTTTTTAATGGATAGATTTTAGAATTATTAATTATTGTTCCCTTAAATTCTTCTATAGAATTTAATTTCATAATTTCATTTCTTAATTTTGTACTGCCTTCTAATCCTTTGGTGAAGTTGACTGCTTGAGATTTAATAATAAAGGGTGATAGGTTATATTTGTTGGCTAATTCTAAATACTCTAAGAAAAGTTTAATTTTATCAGGTTGAGAATAACTTCCTTTTTTTAAATAATCATTTATCTGTCTAAAAATATAAGGATTTCCTATTGCACCCCTTGCAATCATAATATAGTCTACATTAGAAAATTCTATCTTTTTTTTAAAATCTTCTGGAGTAAACACATCACCATTTCCAATAATAGGAATATTAACTGATTCTTTGACTTTCTTTATAATATCCCAATCTGCTTTACCAGAATAACCTTGTTTTTGTGTTCTTCCGTGAATTGCAATTGCTGATGCTCCGGAATCTTCAATGACTTTAGCAACTTTAAGGGCATTAATATTCTTATCATCAATTCCTGTTCTAATCTTAACTGTAATAGGTTTCTGTACACTTGAAACTAATTTATTTACAAATTTACTAATTTTCTTTGGATCTTTTAATAAATCTGATCCCGCGCCTGTCTTAATTACTTTCCATGCTGGACAACCGCAGTTAACATCAATAATATCAAACTTGTTTTGTACCAGTTTAGCTGCTTCTACAACTTCTTCAATTGAATTTCCAAATAATTGAACAGCAACAGGCTTTTCTGTTTTATCAGTTTGTATCATCTCTAACGATTTTTTACTTCCCCTAACTAATGCTGCTGAACTTACAAATTCTGTGTATGTTAATCCAGCACCATATTTTTTAGATAATGTTCTAAATGCAACATCAGTAACTCCAGACATTGGGGAAAGGATTGCTTTGTTTTTTAGTTTAGGAAACATTAATTTAAAGAATATAGAAAGAGTTAAATGTATTATTGTATCAATTTTTCAAACTTAATTCCTTTTTCTTCTACTAAATTTAAAGTAATACTGTAATTATTTTGTTTTGTTTGTTTTATTTCTTCTGGCTTGATGAAAAACCAACCTTTATGATTAAATTTAATTCCTATCCATGGTTCTGCTCCAAATCTTTTGGAAAATTCGAGTAATTGTTCTATCTCTTCAGGTTTGAAAGTTTTTTGTTTTGATTTTATTGATTTACATTCAATAGCTAAATATCTTTTTGTGTTAGTTGCTAATACGTCAGGGGATGGTAAAGGAGTTGAACCTGACCCAGGTGCTCTTAATGCAATCCAAGGATAAGTATCATAGAATTTGTGAACTAATTCCCTTTCTGCTCTTGATCCCTTTTCTTTCATTATTTAGAACAGTTTATTTTTGTTTAAATAAGTTTCTTACTTGGGTTAACGTTTCTGGTTTTCCAACATCAAACCATTTCTCTCCAGGATGGACATAAACATATATTTCTGAATGTTTATTTAACCAAGATAAATAATCTCCTGTTCTGTCTAATATTAAGTGTTCGTAAGGTTTTAAATGTTCTATTAATTGTTTTGCGTAAATCTCTATTTTATTAATATCTTCTTTTGTGAAATACATTACACCTGCATTAACTAATTCTGTTTTTGGAAATTCTGGCTTTTCTTCAACGTCAATGACTTTATTGTTATTGTCTACAATTATTGTACCAAACCTTAATTTGATTTCTTCTTTAGATTTTTTTGCTGCTACTATCAAAGAGTTTTTAGTATTTCTAATCAGATTTTGGAGTGGCAAATCAATAAAAAATTCATCCGATTGTATAATTAATAATCCATTTCCATAATCTGTTTTATGTGCTGCAAACAAAATATCATTAACAGCACCCAATCTCTCTTCATTTTTATCTTTATTATTATTTATTAGAGTGATTTTTTTATTAGAATTATATTCTTCTACATACTCTTTGAAACTCCCAAAAAATTTATTATTTGTTACAATTAGAATCTCATCAATTTCTTCTATAGAATTTAAATTATCTAAATGATATTCAATAATTGGTTTGTCTTTTATAGTCAATAATTGTTTAGGTATTGATGTTCCCATTCTTGTGCCAAAACCAGCAGCTAATAGTAATACTTTCATAATAAATTTAGTTAGAATTTAATATATAAAAATTTAGATAAAAAAGAAAAGAAATTATAAATCCTTTGGTTGGATTGTACTTCTTTTATTTTCTCTTGCCCTTTCACAAGCTCTTTGTACTAAATGGCATAATACTAAATTTAAATGTTCAGGAAGATCTCCACCCATATTACAATTTTTAATTGTTTCTTTAACTTTGGACCTTACAACTAACATTTCTTTAGGCATTTTTTTATTAGTAATAAAACATAGCGCTAAATCTTTACCCATAACTGTACTCCTCTTGTTAGCTTCTGTTCTAGCTTCTGCATCTCTAATTAAAGTTGCGGCTAAATCACTTAAAGCTTCTGCAAAAGTACCAGCAACATTCATATCCTTTGCCACTTCTTTTATTTTACTTTTTACAACCAACATTTCTCCCATGTTTTTTCACCCTCCGAATATTATGGTTTAAAGGCTTGTAGCCTTATTTTGTTAATTGATTAGAATGAATTTTCTATATAAAGGTTTGTGTTTTATTTGATAGATATAGCTATTTTCAGTATATTTATACGACTTTCTGCTAAGAATAGGGTAGCTCATTCAACTAAAAGGAAGTTAGTGGAAAAATCATTTAGTGGTAGTTCACTAATAAACTCAAAATTCTTCTTCAGGTTTCATAGTAGGGAATAAAATAACATCTTTTATTGTTGGTTGATTAGTTAATAACATTACCATCCTATCAATACCAATTCCTAATCCCCCTGTTGGGGGTAATCCAAACTCTAATGCTTTAACATAATCCTCATCCATTTTTTGGGCTTCTTCATCACCACCACGACCCCTCTCTTCTTGTGATTTAAATTCTTCATATTGTTTCTTAGGATCTGTAAGTTCTGAATAACCGTTAGTTAATTCCCATCCATTAATATAAGATTCTACTCTTTCAATCAATTCTTTATCTCCCCTTTTTAATTTACATAAGGGGGATGTTTCTTTGGGATGATCAATTATATGAACAGGTTGTATCAAATGTTCTTCTGCAACAGCTTCGAAAATTTCTGCAATGGCTAAACCCCTATTAAATAATCCAGGTATTTCAATCTTGAATTTGTTAAGTAAATCTTTTATTTCAACGTCAGAGAGTTTTTTAATTTCAATATTTCCATATTTCTTTATTGCATCATACATTGTTAATCTTTCCCAAGGGCCTTTTAAATCAATTTGTTTACCTTGATAATTGATTTTTGTTGTGCCTAAAACTTTTTTTGCAACAAATTCAAAACATTGTTCTGTAAGTGTCATTAATTCGTTATAATCAATGTAAGAACAGTAAAACTCCATTGAAGTAAATTCTGGATTGTGAGTCTTGTCAACACCTTCATTCCTGAAATTCTTGGTAATTGTATAAACTCTTTCTAAACCACCAACAATTAATCTCTTCAAGTATAATTCAGGTGATATAGATAAAAACATTTGCATGTTCCATGCGTTTAAATGAGTTGTGAAAGGTCTTGCTGCAGCACCCCCATAGATGGATTGCAATGTTGGAATTTCAACTTCTAAGAATCCTTTTGAATCCAAAAATTCTCTTACCGCAGAAATTATTTTTGATCTTTTGATAAAAACTTCCCTAACTTCTTTGTTTACAGCTAAATCAACATATCTTTGTCTATATCTAATTTCTTTATCTTGTAATCCAGCGTGTTTATCTGGTAATGGTCTTATTGATTTTGCAAGAATTTCTAAATGGTCTGACCAGATAGATAATTCTCCCATTTTTGTTTTGAAAATTTTCCCTGAAACTCCAATAAAATCTCCAAGATCTAGTCTCTTAACTAATTTATATTTTTCTTTCAAGTCACTTTCTCTTAAATATACTTGAATCCTTCCAGTTAAATCTTCGAGATGAATAAAAGTCACCTTACCCATATTTCTCATTAACATAATTCTTCCAGCAACTGAAGCAATTTTCTTTGTAACTTCTTCGGGTTTTATATTTCCAAATTTATCTTGTAGTTCTTTAGAATTGTTTGATCTATTAAAGGAGTAAGGGTAGGGATCTATTTCAAGGTCTTTTATTTGCTTTAATTTTTCTAATCTCTCCTTGATTAAAGGGTTGTCGTAATTTAACATGGGTATAGGAGAAGATTCATAATATATTAAGTTTTCTTAGAATTGTGTTAGTGGTTCTGCTCCGCTATACATCTAGTGAAGAATTTAGGTTTTGTTCTCATGTGTAAAATAAATTTAATCTTTATGTTAGACCTTTAACTTTAGAGTATGGCGGAACTATGCAATTTCTTCTTTGCAATCTTTATCCAAATTTTTTGATATAAGGTAGTCTTTCATTGTCGGATTTTTCCAAAGTTCTAAATCTGGTGTTGCAAGATAACATCTAAAGAATAGGCTATCAAGATTATTTGCGGAATCCAAAAAGAAGGTGTCAATTTCTAAAATTTCATCTAGATCATAATCCACCATTCTATTTAATTCTCCAACTCTTGATTTAATTTCAGAATATAGATCATCTGCATCATATAAAGCTGAAACCAAATTTTGATTTATACGATATTTGCTGTTGTGGGGAGCAGAAATTTCCGATAAAATCCTTGAAATTGGTCCAAAATACCATTTAAGGTGGTCGAAATAAATAAACATTTTATATGGGCCTAGATTACGCATTCCCCCTGGAAGACTATATTTTATTTCCTTATCTTCTATTCCAGAAAAATTTAATTCCCTATTATTTCTCCATAATGACATAAATGGACCATATCTTTTATCGGAGAACAGAAAATTAATTTTAAATTCTTCTGTGTTATATAAATTATCCCAAAACTCTAGATGTTCATGGCAAATCATGTTTAGGAATCTTCTAAAATAAGAATCTGCAGCACTTTGGTCATCTTTTTTCAATCTTTGATATTCTAAATCAAACCTCTTTCTTTCAAGTAGAAATGATGTTCTTTTATTTGGATGAAGTTTATGATACTTACGTGCTGCTTTAATAGTAAGAGATCTTGCCTGTTTTTTATTACCTACTGCTTCTTCAATTTCTATTAAACTTAACATAGCATTTTCATAACCTCCGAAATCACCCTTCTTTTCTGCAATTTTTGATGCTTGACTTAAAAGATCTTTAGCATCTGACCACTGAAGACGATCAACATTTAGTCTTGCTAATAAAAGCAAACTTGGGAAGTGTGTTGATTTTTCTCTAAGTGCTAACCTTATATCTCTAATTGAAGCAGTGAAATTTCCTGTTTTGTATTGAATTAAAGCATCATTATATTTTTCTTCGGCTCTTAATTCATAATGTGTTCCTGCTAGAGCTTGTCTTTGTTTAAGATTTTCTGTGTGCCTCATTCCAGCGTTTGCATCAAGTACATTAAGTGATCTCTGTTGTTCACCATGAATTCTTACTAGTTGATTACTTAGTACATTAAGTGATCTCTGTTGTTCACCATGAATTCTTACTAGTTGATTACTTAGTACATTTTGTCCTCTAATGAGATGCCTAAATCCTTCATTGGTTACTCTTCCAAGTACATTAACACCATTAACTAATTCTTCCAGATTCTCATTAATTTCATAAATACCTTCATCTATTGAGTCTAAACTCTCATTCACTTCTTCCAGATTCTCATTAATCTCATAAATACCTTCATCTATTGAGTCTAAACTCTCATTCACTTCTTCCAGATTCTCATTAATCTCATAAATACCTTCATCTATTGAGTGTAAACTATCGAGAGTTCTTTCTGCATGATAAATAGCAAAACCAACCCCCAAAGAACTTACAACAAGATTAGAACGATTTATTTCTCTTAAATGTTTTAAATCTTCTTGAATATGGGGTAAACAGTCTGTATTGAAAGTTATAGATTCCAAAAAGATATTTGAATCATTTATATAATCAGTTATTTCTTCGGAGAAGTGAGAAATAGCTACAGTTACTTCTTCTGAATTTTGTGCTATTGCATCAGATAAATTTTCTGATCCTCTTTCTAATGCTTTTTCAATTTTTTCAGGATCTAATGAAACTTCAAAAGGTCCTATAGGATTCTCTCTTGAATAACTTTCTCTCAATATTTCCGTGTTTGTTTCTCTCAATTTGTGAATATCATCCATTATCAATTCCCATTCATATTTTTTAGGAAGATTTTCTGTGAGAGCTCTCGTACCTTTTGACATAGAGAATATAATCAAACAGAAATGATTTAAATTAATTGTTTTTCAAAAAGAAAGATCTTGGGAAACCAGGATATTCTCTAAGTTTAATTTTTTAAAGAGATTAATTTTATTTTTCAAAAACAGAAATAAAATATGATTGACCATGTTTAATCTCAAGTTGATTAACTAATTTGAAATTATTATTTTCTGAAACTCTTTTATTAGTGATTATTGTAACATTTCCTTTCTCTTTAAGCATATATTCTGATTGCCTAAATATCTCTTTTACTTTTTTTTCAAAATTTCTTAAAAGTAAAATTGTGATTACATGATCTACTGAATATTCGTTTATTTTTGTTTGTATCCAACTTAAATCACCATGATATAAATCTAGTTCAATATTCGCAATTTTTGCATTGAATTTTGAGTTTTTTATGTTAGGATATCTAGGATCTAATCCAATTAACTTTCCTTTTGCAAATAAACCTGCTTCGATTAAAGTTTCTGAAGTTTTACATATTGGATCTAAGATTATATCACCTTCTTTATAATTTGATAATCTTACCGCAGCGTATGTAATTAAAGAATTTAAAGATTGGGATGTTGTTTTGAGTTTATATTCTCTTTTTTGTAAGTCTTTTTTTAAGAAGTCTTCTCCGATTATATACATATTTTCATGTATGTATACGTATATTACGCATTTTGGTTCTTTCAAATCCACTTTTTTATTGATTTTTTTATAAATTTGTTCTACTATATTTGTAGATTTGAAATCATGTTCACCAATTCGTTTACAATTAATTGCAATTGGTTCTTCTAAATCTGAGAAATCATATTCAGGTAATTGACCTACCTTATGAGAAAAGTATTTTAATAGTCTAGTTAATGATTGAAACTGAATTTCTTCTAAGTTTTTATCAGTTTCAAAAAGAATTACTGTTTTTGAAAGCTCTTTTGGATTAGAAGAGGTTTTTTCTTTAATCTCTTGTATTGCTATTTTTTCCATACCATCCAGAGTTATTCCAATATATTTCATAAGTTTGGGATTAGAAAAAAACTTTATAATGTTAACTATAAAATAAAGTTATAAAACAAAAAAATCTATTTATCTGCTGCTAAAGAGTAGATTGTCTTTAATGATGCAATTATCATTGCTGGAACTACGAAAATTACCACGTTAGCTAAGATTCCTGTTAACCATAATGGTAAGCCTATTTGGACTAATCCAGCTACTACCAATGCAATTGATGCGATTAAGAAGGGGACAATTTCGTTACTTGTTATGTTTAAGAGTCCAACAAATGTACCTAGAATCAAAAGCAACCCTATTGCTTGACCACCAACGACTCCAATGATTATCGCAATTATTACACCCGCAATAAATGACCAGCTACCCACTTTGTCTAAAGTGTTTGAAGTTTTCTTTGCCATATATTTACCTCCTTTTTTGTTAAGAGTATTTTGGGCATATGTCTATATAAAACTATTGCTTATACGTCATTTTATTATACGTTATTGCATTTAGTTTCAAGAGAGATAATATGTTTAAAGATGTTGTATTCTAAAGTTAGCGATTTATTTATTAAGAAATTAGGGTCTAAATCTTGGTGGAAGATCTCTTGTTCCCCAATCGTCCATCTCATTCATATTATCATAAACATGTTTATGAAATCCTGTTGCTCTACTTTTTAGTCCAAAATATGGAACAATTGATTTTAATTTTAAATCACCATGATTTAAAGGAACTCCTGTTGGATCAATAATTAAATCATCTTTATCCCTTCTTGATTTTGCAGCCAGAAAAAAATGTGATCTTAAATATCTTTTTGAGTTTATCCTTTCAAAAAAACCTCCAAGGAAGGTTGTAATTTGTGCTTTTCTTGCAAATTCAGTTAGATCTGGAATTAGAGCACAATTTCCAGGAGAAAATCTATTCCCATAGGAAGAATAAAAATTAAATAAAAAATTCTCTAAAGCAGAGGATTCATGTTCTGTTAATCCTGCATGTTCAATATATTTTGTGTAAGATTGCATTTTTAGACCTTTTTAACTAAATAGATTGAATTTTTAGTATTAGTTACTTTTGCTCTTATTATTTGGCCCACTTTAGCATTTGAGTCTAAAATTGTAACTGATCTCCCTTTAACAGTGCCAATCATTTCATTCTTCATCCAGCCGGGCATTGTAATAGTAATGGGCACTATTTCATCTCTATTTAAAATTAGAGGTATACGAGGTGTTCTATGAATATTCATATCATTTGGACCAATTTTTAATTTTAAATTGAACTCTTTTTCCCATACTTCTAGCTGTTTATAAAACTTGTACCAGTTAATTTCTTTAGCTTTCTTTTCTTTTCTTGAATATTTTGTAGATTCGTATTTTTGTATTGAAATTTTATAATTATTTTCTTTAGAGAATTTTATTAACTCTTTAATATCTTCATCATTAACATTAGGCAACCAGACGGGAGTTAAATTTAGTTCTATTTTAGATTCATAGATTAATTTTATATTTTCCAGAATTTTATCTAAATCATAAAACTCATTTCCAAACAAAGATTTTCCAGTTTCTTTATTTAAAGAATGAATGGATAAATTTATACGACCTAATCCTACCTTCTCTAATTCCATTATTTTATTTTTATTTAATAACGTCCCGTTAGTTTGCATAGATACAAATTCAATTTCAGGTAAATTCTTACATTGTTTTACTAACTCTACTAATTCAGGATATGTAGTAGGTTCGCCAACAGAATCAATATTAATCTCTCTAACCTTACCATCTTTGAGTTTAATCACTTCTTTTATGGTCTCAATTAAATAATCTAATTCAACAGTATAATTATATGGATGCAATGTAGAATTTGCCGAAGTGCTACAAAAAGTACATTTCATATTACAAGCTGTTGTAGCTCTAACCTGTAATAAATTTGAGCCCCTATCTACTACTCCAATGTGAATTAATCCTATTAGAGGAATCCCTGATTCTTTAGTTATTCTAATTAAATCGACCATAAACCTTTGAAATTAAGGAAAGTTTAATAAAATTACTGAAAAAGTTATAAATGAGCATTTATTCAATTTGTATATGTTAGGAAAAATAAGAGGTAAAAGTTCGACTAATGAGTTCTGGTTCTTAATCGAAAAGACTACAAGAAAGTTCCAATATATTAAAGCATCACATCCAGATGGGTATCATGTTCTGGCTCAAGTTGTTGAAATTGAAACGACAGAAGATAGAAGTCTAGCAAAATGTAATATTTTAGGGTTTAGAAATGATAAAGGGGTTTTAAAATCAGTAAAGTACCCATTAGAACCGGGAACTGATGTTGAAATTGCGGAAGATGAATTCATACAAACAACTCTAGGATTGAATAAATCAAAATATGGAGCTTATATTGGAAAGTTAGAAGGAAAGGATATAAAAGTTTATTTAGATTTGAACAGATTACTTACCAGGCACTGTTCTATCTTGGCTAAGACTGGATCTGGTAAGAGTTTTGCTGCATCTGTTTTGATAGAAGAGATTATGGAAAGGAATGTACCCGTAGTTATAATTGACCCCCATGGAGAATATGGAACATTAAAGTTTCCAAATGATGAGACAGAAGGTTTTGAAAGATTTGATGTTAAAGCAAAGGGGTATAAAGAAAGAATTATAGAATTTTCTCCAGACATTAAAAAAAATCCAAACGCAAAACAATTAACATTATCTTCAAATAATCTTACTGGAAAAGAATTAATGCATTTATTACCTGCTAAACTTTCTGGAGTTCAGATTGGAATGTTGTATTCAGCCATAAAAGAAATGGGTGATCAAGTAGATTTTGATACTTTACTTTTTTCTTTACAACAGGAGGAGATTAATGCTAAATGGAGTTTAATTAATATCGTAGAGTATTT